>JAULYZ010000018.1:0-5692 GCA_032117595.1 Acidimicrobiia bacterium
GTTTGCGGTGCTCGCCGAGCCGGCCTCGCGCGAGGCGCACGAAACCCGCGCGGCGGTCTACGCAGCCCGTTCGGCCCAGCAGGACAGTTCGATGGCCCGCAACATCCTCAACCACGCAGCCCACGCAAGCCGGGCCGGCAAACGCGACCTTGCGCGTCGCGACCAGACCTGAGCAGGCCGCTGCGCCGCAGGCTTGCGCGTGTCAGGCCGTTGCGCCGCCGTCCACCACGAGCGTCACACCGTTGACGAAGGCCGACAGCCCCGACACGAGGAAGAGACAGGCGCGCGCGATGTGATCCGGGTGGCCGGCGGTCCGCATCGGGTTGGCCGCAATCGCCGCATCGATGTCGAGTCCCGTTGCCTTCAGCGGCTCCATCTGAGCCCGGACTCCGGGGGTGTCGATGATGCCCGGGGCGATCGCATTCACGCGGATCCCCATGGGCCCCAACTCGTTGCCGAGCGCCCGCGTCATCGCGATGACCGCGCCCTTCGATGCGCTGTAGGCCGAGATTCCGGCACCACCACGGATTCCGGCGATCGAGGCGAGGTTCACGATGGCGCCGCCGCCGGTCATCCGGTTGCCCGCCTCACGGGCTGCGGAGAATTGCGCACGCACGTTCACGTCGAACATCCGGTCGAGAAACTCGTCAGTCACCTTGAGCACCGGACCCGTCGTGGGATAGATGCCCGCATTGTTCACCCAGATATCGAGTCCGCCGCGATCAGAGGCCCACTGTGCAGCGGCAGCGAGTTGCGAGGAGCTCGTGATGTCGCACCGCTGGAACGACGCCTTCATACCGGCCGAGCGCATCGCAGATGCCGTCTGCTCGCCGCGGTCGTCCATGTCGGTGAGCAACACCTCGGCCCCTGCCTGGGCCAGCCGGGTTGCTATAGCCGCACCGATGCCAACAGCAGCACCAGTGACCACGGCGCGTTTGCCGCTCAGGTTGACGAGATCGGAGATGGAGGCGTCGGACCACGATGCAGTGCTCATGGAGGCGCACTCTAGGCGCGCTCACTCGGGCAGGAACCAGAGCGAACGCGAGGGACGGGCAAGGGATGCCCGCCAGATGGTCAGCCGGTGGGAAGTTCGTAGTGCACGCCGGGGATGCCGGCCGCCCACAACTGGAACCGCTCGGGGAGCGGCACGATCCCCTCGTACCCACCGGGGATGATCGGCTTGCCGAGCATGCCGCCCCAGTCAAAGTGGCCGGGACGCACCTGGAACGTGCCGTTCGACGCGTTGGTGCCGCCATCGACCAGCAGGTCGTGACCGGTGATGTACGACGACGCATCCGACGCAAGGAAGATCACGGCGTTCGCCACCTCGTCAGCGTCGCCGATGCGCCGCATCGGCGTACGGCTCGCGATGTAATCGGCCATGCCGAGCCCCTCGATGGCGGCGCGCGTCATCTCGGTGGCGATGAAACCCGGCGACACGGCGTTGACGCGCACGCCACGATCGGCCCACTCGCAGCCGAGCTGCTGGGTGAGGTTGCGCACTGCACCCTTCGCGGCGGTGTAGGCGATGACGTTCAGTTCGTTCGCCCCCGAACCCATGATGGAGCAAATGTTCACGATCGAGCCCGAGCGGCGCTCGAGCATGTGGCGACCCACCTCACGGGCGTAGAGGAACACACCGAGTCCGTCGACGGCGAAGATCCGGTTGAAGGTCTCGGTGTCGTAGTTCTCCGACGACAGGCCGCGCATGTCGGAGATGCCGGCGTTGTTGACGAGGATGTCGATCTTGCCGTGGGCCTTGATGCCCTCGGCCACGACCCGGCGCACGTCGTCCTCGACGGACACGTCGCCGGCGACGACGGTCACCTTGCGACCCTTGGCCCGGATCGCCGTCGCCACGTTCTCGAGCATCTCGGCCGAGCGAGCGGTGAGCACGAGGTCGGCACCGATATCAGCCATGCGGTGGGCGAAGACCTCGCCGAGGCCGTAGCTCGCTCCCGTGATGAGTGCGACCTTCCCGTTCAGATCGAAAGCGCTCATGTGATGTGTCTCCTTCTCGAGATACCGGCCGTGTCGTGCCGGCGGCACGCAGTCGGCACCGTGACGAGTCTGCCCCGGTCGTGACCCCGGAGGCTAGTTGTGGAATCCCGTCGGACGAACCCCCGAGTCGCGAGTTCTGCTCACCGCCATACTTCCGGGGTGATCAGTCGACGCCGGTTCCTGCTTGCAGGGGCAGCAGGCGCCAGCGCGCTCACGCTCGACACCCGCTCTGCGGGTGCTGGCACCGATCCGGTGATGGTGGAAGACCCGACACGTCGCCGATACGGCCCGGTCCTCTTCATCGGCGACTCCACCTCGAGTCGCCACTGGAGCCGACTCGACAATGTGCTGGCCGATCGGTCCGTGGGCCCGTACCGCTGCGACCTGCAGCCCGGGCGATCCATCTCGCGAGATGTGAAGCGATTCCCCTCGGGGGTGGAAGCGGTTCGCTCGTCGCGCGAGGCCGGCTTCGACCCGCCGGCGATCGTGGTGGCGCTCGGCGCCAACGACCTCGGGTACGCCACCGAATCCCGCGAGCAGTTCGTCGAACTCACGAACGCACTCTTCAGCGAGATCGGCACCCAGACCACCATCGGATTCTTCAACCTCTTCGCCACCGTCCCGACGCGCGCCCGCTACTTCAATGCTTGGCTCCTCGAGGCGCAAAACGAATGGCCAAACCTCCTCGTGCTCGATTGGGCATCTCTTGCGAGGCGTCATCCGCAGTGGCACGCAGCTGACGGCTTTCACTACAACTACACCGGAGCCGAGGCGCGCAATGCGTTCATGGCACGGGCGATGATCGACACATTTCTGTTCGCTCATGCCCGCCACCAGGCGTGGCCAAAACCGTAGGGATGCATTCGCACCACGACGCGACCTCAGAGGCATACTGATTCGGTGATCTCACGTCGGAAGCTGATTGCGGCAGGCGTCACCCTTCCTGCCGGAGTACTGCTCGGCGCCAACGAGGCAGAGGCCGCACGGCCGTTCATCGTGCGGGACCACACGGTGCGCGAATTCGGCCCGGTTCTCTACATCGGTGACTCCACGTCGAACGGGTACCGCGGCGATCTCCTCCGTCAACTGCGCTCCACCCCCCTCGGGCCGTACCGATTCGACATCGGCCCGGGCCGATCGATGACGCGGCCCGGACGGACCATGTACTCCGGGGTCGAGGCAATCCGCCGTTCGAGGGCCGCTGGGTTCGAGCCGACCAGCATCGTCCTTGCTCTGGGAGCGAACGATCTGAAGTACGGGACCCAGACGCGTGAGATCGCCAAGAAGACCCTGGACCGGCTCCTGTCGGCCGCCGGCGAGCAGTGCACGGTCGGTTTCCTCAACATGTACTCCACGGTGCCGAGCCGTGCCTACCTCTTCAACCGCTATCTCGGCGATGCCGCGCGACGATGGCCCAACCTCGTCGTGATCAACTGGGTCGCCGTTGCGAGGCGACACCCCGAGTGGCACAAGGCCGATGGGTTTCACTACAACCTCAGCGGTTCCCGCCACCGCAACACGTTCATGATCAACTCGATGATTGCCACGTGTCGTGCCCATACCGCGCGGGTCACCCCCACCACGACGACCACCACGACGACGACGACAACCACCACGACGAGCATTGCTCCCGATCTGCCAGCTGGCTGACGCCCACTCCTCCGGTGCTGCACCACCACCGGAACCCCCACGTCCCTTGGAGGAGTCCGCACGATCCGTCATACTCCCCGGGTGATCTCACGTCGTGCACTGCTCGCCGGCCTCGGCGTCGTCCCGACCTCGATCCTGCTCGACGGTGCCGACGCCGTCGCAGCACCGTGGGTACGCCAGGACAACACCGTGCGCGCGTGGGGCAACGTGATGCTCATCGGCGACTCGACCACAACGGGCTACCTCGGCCACCTCGTCCGCTCCTTGCGTGCGAGCGATCTCGGCCCGTACCGGTGCGACCTCCAGTCCGCACGGTCGATGCACCGCTACAACCGTCGTTATCCCTCGGCCGTGCAGGCAGTACGCAACGCCCGGCGCAACGGGTACGACCCCTCTGCGTACGTGATCGCAGTGGGGGCGAACGACCTCCGCTACGGCACGCGCACGCCACAGGCGGCAACCACGATGTTCGACACGATCCTCTCCGAGATCGGCACCGAACGGACGGTGGGCATCTGCACCATCTACGCCACCCGCCCGAGTGGTGCGATCCGCTTCAACCGCTACCTCGACGAGGCGGCGCAACGGTGGCCCAATCTGCACATCATCAACTGGGCGGCACTGGCGCGGCGGAACCGACCGTGGCACAAGCCCGATGGCTACCACTACACGCTCAGCGGGGCGCGCCGGCGCAACGCCTTCCTCATTACGGCAATGCGCGACATGGCCATCACGGAGTGGAACCGGCAGAATCCCCCGCCGCCGACGACTGATCCCGGCGGCACGACATCGGGGTCCACCCCGGAATCGACGCCGGGCTGAACGTCGCTACTTGCGCTTCACGGTGGTGAGCGGAGTCTCCTCGACGTCCTCAGGCTTGTACGACCCGACAACGGGGAGTGCCTCGAGGTGGTACTCGATCTTGGAGTTCCAGAGGAACACGCCGGAACCGTTCGCCTTGTACGAGCCGTTGATCTGCGACGCGACCTCGTCGATGCCGTACTTGTAACCCATCGCGTCGAAGTCCTGGATCCACGGAATGGTGTAGGCGCCGCCCGTGGAGGCCTGCCGCACGAACTCCGCAGTGGACCGCTCGACGATCTTGCCCGGCTCGGCAATGGGGTTCTGCACCTTGTACTCGCCCTCCACCCAGTGCGACGGATAGACCATCGGAGCGATGTAGTCGACGAGTGGCGCCAGGAGTCGGATGTCCTGCCCGACGAGGTACGGACGGGATGCCGACACACCGAACACGGCGAGACCGAGTTTCACGTTCGGCGGCAGAGCCTGTCGCGCCTCTCGAACGAAGTTGGCGACGGCAACGGCCGGCGACGTGGTGAGTCCGGGGAACTGCAGGTCCTCCATCTTCCCCTCGGGACGACGCACGTAGTCGAACATGATGTCGTCAAAGCCGAGCTTGGCCGCCTCGACGGCGATCTGGATCAGGTACTGACGAACGCGCTCATCGGCGAAGTTGGTGAACACCGCAGTGCCGTACGCCGTACGGATCGGCTCGCCGTCGGCGTTCTGCACGAGCATGGAGCGCTGATCGTTCTTGAGGGCCCACTCGGCGAGTTGCGGATCGAGGAAGCAGGTGATGCGTCCGATCGCCTTCAGGCCGAGAGCGTGTAGACGGGCGATCGCCTGCTTGGGGTCGTAGAAACCGAGCGTGAGCTCGCCCTCTTTCACACGCCAGTCCTTGCCCACTGCGCCGATCTGATTGGCGAGCGGGACGCTGGTCTTGTACCCCATGATCCCGTACTCGTCCTTGATGGTGAGCACGGCTGCATTGATCTTCTTCTCGCGGGCGAGGCGTTCGAGCGTGCCGTCGAGGTTCTGGTATCGCCAGGCGGGAAGGCTCAGGTGGAACGCCTGGATCGGCTCAGCCTTCACCGGTCTGCTGTCGAACTTGACGACCGCCTTGGTGACCGAGCCGTCGGGGGCAGTGGCGATGACGGTGGCATCACGTGCGCCGAAGGGCACGTAGGCCTGGAACATTCCGGACTCGCGTGAGGCCGGCTTGCCGTTGACGGTGACAATC
>JAULYZ010000019.1:0-901 GCA_032117595.1 Acidimicrobiia bacterium
CATCCTGTTCCGGGCGGGTATCCACCACGGGGCCTGCCGGAGGCACTACGAAAGGCGTCTGTTGGACCGGTTGAGACGTCAGGGCCCGCTCGACGAGTACGTGATCGAGCCGCGTCGCCCGACGCCCGCGACAAGGGGGAAACCCGAGTGACCGAGCGTCGCCCACGCACCGCTGGACCCTCGCGCATGGAGCGCACCGGGCCCAGACCCAAGAAATACGTGCTCGACACCTCGGTCCTCCTCGCCGACCCCCGTTCGCTCACCCGCTTCGAGGAGCACGCTGTCGTCATCCCACTGGTGGTCCTCACCGAACTCGAGGCCAAGCGCCATCATCCCGAACTCGGCTGGGCGGCACGCCAGAGCCTCCGCCTCCTCGAGGACCTCCGCACGAGCCACGGTTCGCTCACCACCCCGATTCCGGCCAATGACGTGGGCGGGACGGTCTGCGTGGAGGTCAACCACCAGGACCGGTCCCGGTTGCCCGATGCCTTCTCCCACGACTCGAACGACCACCGCATTCTGGCCGTGGCGAGCAATCTCGCCGACGAGGGATCCGACGTGGTCGTCGTGTCCAAGGACCTCCCACTGCGGCTGAAAGCGAGCGTGCTCGGCCTCGCCGCCGAGGAGTACCGGAACGAGATGGCGGCCGATTCGGGGTGGACGGGCCTCGTCGAGCTCGATGTCGACGCCGGGGTCATCGACGAGCTGTTCGCCGACCGCGTGGTCGATCTCCACGATGCCCGGGAGCTGCCGTGCAACGCCGGAGTGGTGCTGCACGCCGGCTCGCAGTCGGCGCTCGCACGGGTCCGGTCCGACAAGCGCCTGCACCTCGTCCGTGCCGAGCGTGAGCTCTTCGGTCTGCGAGGACGCTCGGCCGAGCAGCGGATCGCTCTCAATCTAC
>JAULYZ010000019.1:911-2398 GCA_032117595.1 Acidimicrobiia bacterium
AGTGCCGGCACCGGCAAGAGCGTCCTCGCCATCGCTGCTGGCCTCGATGCGGTGCTCGAGCAACGCTCGCACCAGCGGGTCACGGTGTTCCGCCCCCTCTTCGCGGTGGGTGGTCAGGAACTCGGGTACCTGCCGGGCGCCGAATCCGAGAAGATGGCGCCGTGGGCGGCGGCGGTGTTCGACGCTCTCGAGTCGATCGTCGGGCCGAACGTCATCGACGAGATCCAGGACCGTGAGCTGCTCGAGGTGCTGCCGCTCACCCACATCCGCGGACGCAGCCTGACCGACTCCTTCGTCATCGTCGACGAGGCCCAGAACCTCGAGCGTGGGGTGCTGCTCACCGCTCTCTCCCGGCTCGGGCGGGGTAGTCGTGTGGTGCTCACCCACGACGTCGCCCAGCGCGACAACCTCAGGGTGGGTCGCCACGATGGCGTCGTGTCGGTGATCGAGACCCTCAAGGGCCATCCCCTCTTCGCCCACATCACACTGACTCGCTCGGAGCGCAGCGCCATCGCTGCGCTCGTGACCGATCTCCTCGACGGCCTCACCTGACTGACACCCCCGTTGCGTGAGAGGATGACTCCATGACTCCGGGAGAACTCGTCGCCGCCTTCATCGCCGCCATCGAGCGCAAGGACCTCGATGCCGCTTGCGCACTCGTCACCGCCGACTGCGAGTACGACAACGTGCCCATGTCCAAGGTCTTCGGGCCCGAGGGAATCAAGACCGTGCTGGCCCCGTTCGTCGGCAACTGCAGCGCCATCGACTGGGTGGTCCACCACCAGGCAGAGACCGGCAACGTGGTGATGAATGAGCGCACCGACCGCTTCGAGATGGGCGGGCGCTGGATCGAACTCGGCGTGGCAGGGCTCTTCGTGATCCGGGACGGCAAGATTGCCCTCTGGCGCGACTACTTCGACCAGGGGCAGTTCACCAAGGCCATCTCCGGCTGACTCCGGTCGCAGCCGAACTCGTGCCGCACCGCACCGATGACTGACCCCTCACCGGAACTCGGCGATCAACGCTTCGCCGTCATCGACATCGAGACCAGTGGTCTCGAGCCGGCGCGCAACAAGATCCTGCAGATTGCTGTCGTCACCTGCGACGTTCGGGGCACTGTGCTCGACGAGTGGAGCACCTACGTCAAGCCGCCGCACTGGCCCTTCGCTCGGGTCGGGCCGCGCACCGTGCACGGCATCACGCGTCGGACGCTGAAGGGGGCGCCCGATCTGCCCGCTGCCCTTCGCGACCTAGCGTTGCGCCTCGAGGGAACCGTCATCACCGCACACAACGCCGAGTTCGACCTCGGGTTCATCCGCCACCACGCCGACCGTCTCGACGTGCAGCTGCCGGACTCACCTGTCGCCTGCACCCTTGCGCTCTCGCGGTCGCTCGATCCTGCTGCGCGCTCGTCACACCGTCTCACCGACGTGTGTCGACGGTTCGGGGTACCGCACGAGCGGGCGCACGATGCTCTGGCCGACGCA
>JAULYZ010000020.1:0-4734 GCA_032117595.1 Acidimicrobiia bacterium
ACACGGGTACACCCCCGGTCGAGCCGTGGGAAACACGGCACTACGGGCCGACATCAACTACTGTAACGATCGCTCGGTCGCCTCGGCCGGGTCAACGGCCCCGGAACCCCGGGGCTCCAACTTCCAACAGGGGGAAACATGAGTATTCGGACGCGCAAGTCGCGTTTGGTTGCTGCTGTTGCCATCACCACTGTCGCTGGCCTCCTCGCCGGCGCCTGCAGTGACGACGAAGAGTCAGCAGAGACCAGCGCTCCGGCGACCACCGAGGGCGGCTCCGACACGTCGGCACCGGCAACGACCGGCGGCGGAACGGACACCACGGAGGCGCCGGCAGGCACCAACCTGGCCAGCATCCTCGGCTGGGACAACTCGCTCTCGGGCGTGCAGTGCAAATTCGGTGCAGTGCTCGCACTCACCGGTTCGGGCTCGTTCTACGGCAAGACCATGAGCCGTGCGACGGATCTGGCCATCGAGCTCATCAAGGAGGCTGGCGGCCCGCAGTTCAGCGTGAAGTACTGGGACCACCAGTCCGGTCTGCCCGAGCCCGGCGTGAAGGCCATGAAGGAAATGGTCGCCGAGGGCATCAGCGTGAAGTTGGCGTCGTACGTGGACGACCTCGGCGCCATGCTGGGTGACACCGCAGCCAACAAGGTGTTCACCCTCGACGGTGGCGGCGGAACGTCGATCTTCGGTCAGAAGGTTCCCTACTTCTGGGGCACCCGCGCCATCACCCCGAACGACACCCTCCCGGGCGTGTTCGAGTGGTTCAAGCAGACCAACCCCGGCAAGACCAAGGTCGGTCTGCTCGGCTGGGAGCTCGGCCCGCTCAACGACGTGATCAAGCAGGACGTGCTCGCCAAGATCGAGGCCGCTGGTCTCGAGTTCAACGGCCTGTACGAACTGGCGGCGGTCGGCAACACCGACTTTGCCCAGTCGATCACCAAGATCAAGGCCAATGAGCCCGACCTGCTCATCGTCTCGATCTACGGTCAGGATCCGGGTTCGTTCATCAACCAGGCAGCAACCGCTGGCATCAAGGCCGTGATGATGGGTTCGGAGTTCACCCCCGACGGTGTGAACGCCTCCAAGGGCACCTACGACTCGGCTGGCTGGACCTTCGCCTACGACTACTTCAACCCGAACGCTGCCGACCTCAACCCGCTCGGCAAGTACTTCGTGGAGAAGTTCCGTGAGGAGTACGGCGAGGACCCCGACTTCTACGCAGCCAACTTCTTCGAGAACACCGTGCGGTTCTGGGAGCTCATGGCTGAGGCGAAGGCCGGCGGTGCAACCGACGACAAGCTGTGCGTGGGCGAGACCCTCAACGCAGCCATGGAGAAGGACCCCACCCTCGTGAGCGTCTACGGCGGCACCGCCACCGAGGTCGGCACGAGCACCCACGACCTGGTCACCCACTCGGTGAGCAAGCGTCCGATGGGCGTCTTCACCTACAAGGACGGCAAGGTGACCCCGCTCGCATACTTCGGTATCGGCGGCGAGGGCTTCACGCTCGCCTCCTGATCAGTCAGTAGTACACGCGTCAGGGTGGGCCGGACTCGGCCCACCCTGATTCGTTCCCTGTTCCGGGCGCACGGGTCTGCGCCTTCCCGAAAGGAACCACCGAATGTTTGCCGTGGACATCGGGCGTGAGATCTTCACCCAGCTCACCTTCAACGGACTCTTCCGCGGGACCTCCTACGGTCTCCTGGGCGCCGGATTCGCCATCATCCTCGGGGTGACCGGGCGGTTCCACTTTGCGTACGGGTTCACGTACACCCTCGCTGCGTACCTGGCGTTCACGCTCCACGCACGCGGCACCTGGGCAGGCCCGTTCTCCAACGGCATTCCCTTCATCCTCGCCGGAATCATCGGCATCCTCGCCACGTCGTTCGTCGGCGTGGGCATCGAACGATTCGTCTACCGCCCCATTGCCAAGCGCGCCGGGGCGACCGCTCTGCTGGCCATCTTCGTAGCGGCCCTCGGTATCGGCATCGCGGGACAGAGCACGATTGCGCTCCTCTGGGGACAGCAGAGCGTCGCCTTCTACGACCGCGGGAACCACCTCTCGAAGGTTGGTTGGGGTTTCTGGAAGATCACCTACGAGAACCTCGACGTGATCCAGGCCATCACCTCAGTGACCCTCATCGTGATCTTCGCCCTCATTCTCCGTTTCACCTCGCTCGGCCGCCAGATGCGCGCCACTCGTGTGAACCCCGATCTCGCCGAGATCATCGGCATCAACTCCAAGCGCATCTACCTCATCTGTTTCTTCATCGGAACCCTGTTCTGCGGAACGTCGGCCTTCTGGTACGGACTCCAGTTCACGGTCAACCCCGACATGGGAGCGCGGCCCGTCATCACGGCCTTCGTGGTCGCCTTTCTCGCCGGGACGGCAAGTTCCCCGATCCGCGTGTTCCTCACCGGTGTGGCCATCGCGCTGCTCGAACAGTGGCTCTCGATGTTCATCGCCACCAGATGGACACAGACTGCTGTCTTCGTCGTCCTCTTCGTCTACCTGATCTGGAAGTCGATGAACGGAACCATCCTCGGGCGCCGCATCAAGAGCATCGTCCGTTTCGAGTGGGCAAGGAGCTGACCCATGCAGATCTGGCTCAACTACCTCGATCAGATCCTGATCGCAGCAGCGCTCGGCCTATCGCTGAACCTGTTGCTCGGGCACGCAGGTCAGGTGTCAGTCGCCCACGCGGCGTTCGGTGCAATCGGCGGATACACGATGGGCTACGTCGTGACCACGTACAACTGGAGCTTGATCTGGACGATCCTGCTCGGAGTCGCCTTCTCGTTCGTGGTGGGCGGTCTGCTCGCCCTGGTGGCCATGAGACTCAGCGTGGAGTACCTCATCCTGCTGACGCTCGCGTTCGGAAATGTCCTCATCGGTGTCATCAGCGCCATTCCGGCACTCGGCGGGACGTACGGCATCATTCAGATCGACTCCGAGCCGCACACGCTGAACATCTTCGGTCTCTCGATGGACCGTCCGGGCGACTGGGTGATCCCCTTGCTGGTGGTCGTCATCATCACCTACGCCATCTGCTGGCGGATGGGCGAGTCTGCGTACGGACGCGTGCTCAAGGGGATCCGCGAGGATCCCGTAGCCACACGGTCGCTGGGCAAGAACACCTTCAAGGTCCAGATCATGGTGTTCGCCATCACCTCGGCGCTCGCCGGACTTGCTGGAGCAATGAACGCAGCATGGCTCGCCGTGTCCACCCCGAATGTGTTCGGCTTCAACTTCTCGCTGACCGTGGTGGCAATCGTGATCTTCGGTGGCATGGCCAATCTGAAGGGAACGCTGGTCGGAGCCTTCATCCTCACGGCGCTCAAGCCGTTTCTCGAGCGCACCGTCAAGATCGACCCGGCTCAGGCCTTCCTCATCCAGATCCTCGTCTATGGAGTGCTGCTGGTCATCCTCGTGATGGTTCGTCCCGCCGGGCTCATGCCCGAGGGCCGCACCTTCATTTCGTTCGTGCGACGCAGAAACAGCGGGGAGCGCACGGAGATGTCCGCCAAGACAGCGGCGCTCGTCGAACCCGAGTTCGCAGTCCGCAGCACTGCAGGCGCCATTGACCAATCCGCACGTCACGCCAAGTGGGAGCAGGCCGAGGTCGTTCTCGAGGCACGGGGTATCTCGAAATCGTTCGGCGGCATCGTGGCGGCCGAGGACCTCGACTTCGTGCTGAAGAAGGGCACCATCACCGCACTCGTCGGCCCCAACGGCGCCGGCAAGACCACAGTGTTCAACCTGTTGACCGGCAACATCATTCCCGACAGGGGAACCGTTCACCTCCGGGGCAAGGACATCACCGGACGCTCCCTCGACGCCGCCGCACGACAGGGCCTCGTGCGCTCCTTCCAGGACGTGCGACTCTTCCAGCGGTTGAGCTGTCTCGACAACGTGCTCTTCGGCGTGCAGGAGCAGGCCGGCGAGAAGCTACCCACCCTGTTCGCTCGTCCTGCCACGGTTGCGAGGAGCAACGCTGCTGCTCATGAGAAGGCCATGGAGTGGCTCACCTTCGTCGGCATGCAGGACTTCGCCAATGTGCCGGCCGGTGCCCTCTCCTACGGCCAGACGAAGCTGATCTCACTCGCCCGTGTGCTTTCCACGGAGGCCGAGGTGCTCCTGCTCGACGAGCCCGCCTCCGGCATCGATACCAAGTGGGTCGACAACATGCTCGACCTCGTACTCGCCATAGCGGCCAAGGGTCGTACGGTGGCGATCGTGGAGCACAACCTGCGTGTGGTCACCGAGTTGGCCGACCATGCGTACTTCATGGAACTCGGCCGTATCACGGCTGAGGGAACAGTCGACGAACTCACCAGTTCACCGCGGCTTGCAGCCGCCTACTTCGGGACGGTGGCCTGACATGGGCGAGGAACTGCTGCGCACGGAAGACCTGCAGGCCGGCTACGGCAAGAAGCAGGTGGTCTTCGACCTCAATATCCACATCGACAAGGGCGAGATCGTGGCCATCTTCGGCCATAACGGCAGCGGCAAGAGCACCTCGATGCGCACACTGCTCGGCGTCCTGCCCGCCCTCGGCGGAAAGATCTTCTACGAGGGCAAGGACAACACCAAGGCAAACAGTCGTCAGAACGTCCGCAACGGCATGGCCCTCATCCCCTCCGAGCGATTCGTGTTCCAGGACCTGACGGTCATGGACAATCTGCTCCTCGGCGGGGCAAACGATCCGGATACGGATCGCCGCCAGCGAC
>JAULYZ010000021.1:0-7312 GCA_032117595.1 Acidimicrobiia bacterium
TCACGGTGGTGCGATTGCGCTCGGCCACCCCTTCGGCATGACCGGCGCGCGCATCATGGCCACGCTCATCAACGGACTGCAGTTCGAGGACAAGGCCATCGGCATGGAGACGATGTGCGTCGGCGGAGGCCAGGGCATGGCCATGATCGTCGAGCGACTGAGCTGATCGGACCAGTGGCAGCGGCCATCGTGCCGCTGCCGCCAGCCGTTCAGTAGTTGAGCGCGAGACCAGCCCGCGGCCAGTCGACAGCGATGACCTTCCCGGCCGCCGAGAGCGTGATGTACGCAGTCCGCAGATCGGCGCCGCCGAAACAGATGTTGGTGGGCATCGGGTCGGCGAACTCGGTGGGGACGAGTACCTGCTCGTAACCCGAGCCGTCGGGTGCGATCACCGTGATACCCGGGTGCTCGCCGATGGTGGCGACACAGACATTGCCCGCCGAGTCGACGGCCATCGAGTCGAACAGGTCGTAGCCCGGAAGGCCCACGAGGAGCCGTCCCCCGTGCACGCGTCCCTTGGCGCGTGAGCGGACCTCGCCCGGGCCGGTGATTTCCCAAGCCCACACTCTGCCGACGAAGGTCTCGGCGACGTAGACCTGAGTGCCGTCCGGTGAGAGGCCCACACCGTTGGGGGCGTCGAGTGGGTAGAGCACCTCGCGGACCAGTGATCCGTCGGCACGTCCGTAGTACAGGCCGCCGCGGTCGCGTTCGCGTGAACGTCCCTTTCCGTGGTCCGTGAACCAGAAACCTCCGTGGGCATCGAAGACGAGGTCGTTGGGTGCCCGCAGGCGGTAGCCGTTCACGTGCGTGTACAGCCACGACCACTCACCGGTGGTGAGGTCGACGCGTTGGATCCCACCGCCCACGAAGCCCTCGGGCTGATCCCCGGGCAGGTACCAACCCCGTGACTCCACGAAGTCGTGCTCGCTCCCGCCGTTGTTGGTGACGTACGCGGCGCCGTCGGGGCCGATGGCAACGCCGTTCACGCCACCACCGAGGTGCGCGATCACCGTCGTGCCGCCCGACGGGTCGACGCGCAGGAGATCACCCGTGACGATCTCGCCCACGAGGAGGCTGCCGTCGGCCAGGGCCACGGGTCCCTCGGGAAACTTCAGTCCTGCGGTGACGAGACGGGCGTTCATCCGCGAGATTCAACCACGGCGACCTCCGTGGCACGAAGTGGTGCCCCGAAGCCGGCGGGTCGCAGCGCTCGCGCGATGAGTGCGATCACAGCGCCCGTGATCGCCACCGCGGTGAAGGTGGTGCGAGGTCCGTAGGCACCGTAGAGCGCCGAGCTCACGAGCGCTACGACGGCCATGGTGAGCACACTGGTGGCCCCTGCGAGACCCTGGGTCGACGCAGCGCGGCCCGGTGGTGCAGCGTTCGCGGTGACGGTCTGTGTTGCGGGCAACGCAACCGCAGACACCACGGCCTCGCCGATACCGATGGTGATCGGGATCCACGGATTGGTGAAGAGCGAATACGCAACGGTGAACGGGGCGACCATGAGTGTGGAGATCACAGCAACGCGGCTGGCCCCGTAGGTGTCGGTGAGACGCCCCCCGACCCCGGCGAGGAGCGCGAACGGGACGGCGTAACAGGCGAGGCTCACCCCGACGAGGAGCGAGCTTGCCCCGCGGTCGGTGAGGTAGCGGGCCCAGAGGGCGTCGTACATGCCGATGGGCAGGCTGTACGCAGTGGTGGTGACGACGGCGTACAGCACGGGCCGTTCGCGGATGAGTCCGATTGCAATCCTGCCGCTGTTGTTGCCGCGGCGCTCGAGCTCGGGCAGCCGGGCGGTGCTCACGAGGGCGATGTTGGCCGCCCCGAGAGCACAAAAGACGATGAAGGGGACGCGGATGCCGAACGGGCCGACGAGCGCACCACCGATGACCGGGCCCACCACGAACCCGACGGTTTCTATGCTCGCCATCCGACCGAGGCGTTCTGCTCGGCCTTCGTTGCTGATCGATGCGGCGAGGGCTCGGGCGGTCGGTGCGAAGCAGCCCGCCGCTGCGCCGATGAGAGCACGCGCTGCGGCAATGGTCCACAGCCCCGAACTGGTTGCGCACACGATGTTCCCGGCGACGGAGGCCAGCCCGCCGAGGATGAGCACGAGCTTCGGGTAGCCACGGTCGGCGATCGGGGCGATCAGGAGCTGGACGACGAAGGACATCCCGAATCCGGCGGCGGTGATGATGCCGAGGCCGGCGTCGGAGAAGCCGTACTCGTCCTGCAGCTCGGGGAGGAGCGCAAAGATCGCGCTGTTTCCGGCGGCGCCGAGGGCGGTCGAGCCGAGCAGCACCCAGAAGACGGCTCGACCGGGTCGGCGGGGCATCGGCTCAGGTTAGGCGAGCGGCTCAGCTCTCCCAGTGCTGGGGCTCGGCGCACACTCGGACGAAGCCGTCGGGCGAATCCGGAGTGGGCACCCTCGTCCACATGCGCAACCAGAACTGTTCGCCGCCTGCCATGAGGCTGGCAAGCGCCCAACTGTCGACGTGGTCGTGCAGGCCGTTGCCGTCGTCGCCGAGGAACTCGAGCCGCTCGACCGAGATGCCTGCGAGTTCGGCCTCGGCCTGCCACATGAACACGAGTCCACGGCGCAACGGCGGATTGTGTGCGAGGGCGAGGCACAACTCGCTGCTGTCGAAACGGACCTCGACCGTGATGATCTCCACCGGGTCGACGTCGCCGAGCACACAGTGCGACGCGCGGAGTTCGTCGTCGACGAACACGAAGGCGTAGCCCTTCTCGTGATCGATGCGGTCGAGGTAGCCGTAGACCATGTGGTCGATGCCGTCGCCGTCGGTCCGGCGCACGCGAACGCGGTCCCCGGTGTTCAACCTCACTGCGGGTCTCCCTGGGGCGAACGCGCCGTCGAGTCGAGCGCGTCGAGCAATGAGTCGATGAACGTCGGCCAGGCGGCGAGCGCCCAGGGTCCGTAGTCGCGGTCCGTGAGGCAGACGACGCCGAGTTCCCTCGTTGGGTCGATGATGAGGAAGGTCCCCGAGCCACCGAAGTGTCCGAACGAGAGCGGCGAGATGCGCGTGCCGGTCCAGTGCCCCGCCTTGGCGGCATTCAGCTCGAACCCGAGACCCCAGTCGCAGGGGTCGAATCGCCCGACGCCGGGGACGATCCCGGTGAGTCCGGGGAACTGGATGGTCACCGCAGCCTGCATCGACTCGGCGGAGATGAGCGTTGGTTCGAGCAACTCTGCGGCGAACCGTGCGAGATCGCCGACGGTGCTGCGGATGCCGTAGGCGGGTGACCCGCGCAACTCGGTGCTCGCCAGGCCCAGCGGGGAGAGGACGGCCTCGCGCAGGTAGTCGGCAAACGCGATGCCCGTTCGTCGGGTGAGGTGCTCGGCGAAGCGTTCGATACCCGTGTTCGAGTAGATGCGCTTGCGCCCCACTCCGGTGACCGGCTCGTCACCGTCGAACGCGTAACCGGCGGCGTGTGCGAGCAGGTGGCGGACGGTGGAGTCGGGCGGGCCCGCAGGTTCGTCGAGGGTGATGGAGCCCTCCTCGACGGCGATGAGTGCTGCGTAGGCGACGAACAGTTTGGAGATCGACGCAAGGCGGAATGCCCGGTCGGTGTCGCCCGTGGAGATGGGGAGTCCGCGGAACTCGCGGAGCCCTCCGCGATCGACGACCGCTGCCGCAACGTGATGACCGCCTGCGGAGAGCCCCCACTGGTCGGTGAGGGCGAGTGCCTGCTGGAGCAGAGGCGGGAGCCCGACGCCCTGCGCAACCACGAGGGGCCTGTCAGGCGATGCCGGCCGAGCGCATCATCTCGGCAACACGGAAGGCGAGGTCGAGGGACTGGCGGCCATTGAGGCGAGGGTCGCAGACGGTCTCGTACCGGGTGTCGAGGTGCTCGTCGAGGATCTCGTCGGCGCCGCCGAGGCACTCGGTGACGTTGTCGCCGGTGAGCTCCACATGGATCCCGCCCGGCCACGTCTGCTCGGCTTGGTGTGCCCGGATGAAACCGGCGATCTCGGCGCACACCGCATCGAAGTGACGGGTCTTGCGTCCGCCCGTGGAGGTGAAGGTGTTGCCGTGCATCGGGTCGCAGGCCCACACCACTGGATGGCCGGCGTCGCGTGCCGCACGCAGCAAAGGCCGCAACGAGTCCTCGACCTTGTCGGCACCCATCCTGGAGATGAGTGTGAGTCGTCCCGGCACGCGAGCCGGGTTGAGTGCCTCGCAGATCTCGAGCACGAATTCCGGGGTTGCCTCCGGGCCCACCTTGCAGCCGAGCGGATTGCCCACACCGCGGAGGAACTCCACGTGGGCGCCGTCGAGTTGCCGGGTTCGCTCGCCGATCCAGAGCATGTGAGCGGAGCAGTCGTACCAGCCGCCTGTGAGGGAGTCCTGACGGGTGAGCGCCTGTTCGTAGCCGAGCAGTAGCGCCTCGTGGCTGGTGTAGACGTCCACCTCGTGGAGTGTCGAGGTCGACTCGGTGTCGACACCGCATGCGCGCATGAACCGCAGTGCTCGGTCGATCTCGTTCGCAAGGTTTTCGTACCGCTCACCCTCGGGGCTCGAGGTGATGAACTCCTGAGTCCACTGGTGGACACGGTTGAGATCGGCAAAGCCACCCTTGGTGAAGGCGCGCAGAAGGTTCAGCGTCGACGCCGACTGGTGGTACGCCTGCACGAGGCGATCGGGGTCGGCAGTGCGAGCCGCAGGAGTGGGTGTGGGGTCGTTGACGATGTGGCCCCGGAACGACGGGATCTCCAGATCGCCGATCTTCTCGAACGCCGAGGAACGGGGCTTGGCGAACTGACCTGCGATCCTGCCGACCTTCACCACGGGCACACCGAGGGAGTAGGTGAGCACGACGGCCATCTGGAGGATGACGCGCAACTTCTCCCGAATGTTGACTGCCGAGAACTCCTCGAAGCTCTCGGCGCAGTCGCCGGCCTGGAGGAGGAACGCGTTGCCAGCTGCCACGTGACCGAGCGACGACATGAGGCTGCGGGCCTCGCCCGCGAAGACGAGCGGGGGATAGGAGGCGATCTGCTTCAGCGAACGCTCGAGGTCGGCCTCATCGGGCCACTCGGGCTGCTGTGCGGCAGGGAACGACTGCCACGACGACGGACTCCAGTTCTTTCCCACGCGAAAAGGGTGCCGCAGTGCGGCACCCTTTCACAACGTGGACCGGATTCGGGGTTCGTGGGGTGGGACCCACACCCGAGGTCGAGCGCCCGCTCCGGGGATCCGGATCGGACGAGCGGACTCAGGAAACGAGAACCCGTGCGGCGTCGTCCTTCAGCGAGGCAACGGCCCGCGAGACCAAACGACGGGCTGCCTCCGCAGTGACGCCGAGGTGCTCGCCGACTTCGCGGAAGCTCTTGCGCTCGCCGTCGAGCAGCCCGAAGCGGGCCTCGACTGCGTAGCGGGCACGGGGATCGAGGGTGCCGAGGAGTTCATCGAGCAGTTCGTTGTCGACGAGGGCCATCACGGCGTCCTCGGGGGTGCCCTGGCCGTTGTCCATCAGGTCGCCGAGGGTCGCGTCGCCGTCGTCGCCGATGGTCTTGTCGAGCGACACCGGGGTGGTGAGGCGGTGCAGTTCGGCCGAGAGCGGATCGAGGGTCTCGCCATCGCCCGAGGTCTGGCGCAGGGCAGCGCGCAGGCTTGCCGAGCGGTCGCCGGGGATGCGGATGAGGCTGGCCTTCTGGTCGAGTGCACGACCAATGGCCTGACGGATCCAGAAGGTGGCGTAGGTGGAGAACTTGAAGCCGCGACGCCAGTCGAACTTGTCGACGGCGTGCTCGAGGCCGAGGTTGCCTTCCTGGATGAGGTCGAGCAGGTCCATGCCCTGGGGAAGCGGGTAGCGACGTGCGATCGAGACCACGAGGCGCAGGTTGGCCCGGATGAAGCGGTCCTTGGCCTCGGCGGCCTTGCGGACGGACATCTTGAGCGCAGCGCCCTTCTCGCCCGCAGCCAGTCGAGCGGCGGCCTCGCGTCCGGCCTCGATGGCGCGGGACAACTCTCGTTCCTCCTCGGCGTTGAGGAGGGGAACCTTGCCGATGTCGTTGAGGTAGAGACCGATGGAGTCGTTCATGGTGTTTCTTTCAACTCGGGGAGCGCACCTGTCATTCCGGCTGCGCTGGTGGCGTTCGCCACACAGTGCTTCGACCGAGGGCATGGCTCGACAGGAACTGCTCGAGCGGGCCCCACAGACGCGTGAGGGATTGGGGGTTAGAGGGAGTGTTGGGGGGTGGTTTCGCCCCGTCCCAGATGACGCCGATCGTGATGTTCGGTGTGACCTGTCGCAGGCGTCCCCGTTGGGGGGAACTTGACTGTACTGCACACCACAACGCTTGAGAAGTGGGTTTTCATCCGCTCGGCGGTAGAAGCGCTCGCCGGCTTCGGGAGAGCGCTCGGCGCGTCCACGGTCCGGTACGGATGGGGTTCTAGGCTTGATCCGTGCCCGATGCAGTCCCGTCGACCCCCGCCCGGGGTCAGATCCGACGCCTCGGTGTCTTTGGTGGCACCTTCGACCCGCCCCATATTGGGCACCTCGTCACGGTCGTCAACGTCCGCCACGCCCTCGATCTCGACCTGGTGCTCCTCGTGGTGGCGGGCTCTCCGTGGCAGAAGACGGGGGTTCGATCGATCTCCCCGGCAGCCGACCGTCTGGCGATGGTGCGCGCTGCGGTCGCTGGGTCGGCGGGGATCGAGGCGTCCTCGATCGAGGTCGACCGGTCGGGGCCCAGTTACACGATCGACACCCTCGTGGAGATGCGGATGGCGTACCCGTCCGCCGAGTTCTTCACCATCGTGGGGGCCGATGCCGCAGCCCTGGTGCCCACGTGGGAGCGCTATCGGGAGGTGCTCGAGATGACGCGGCTCGTGGTGGTCGACCGCCCGGGCCAGCCGTCGGTGGTGCCACCGATCACGGACTGGCTGCGGGTGGAGATACCCCATCTCGAGGTGTCGAGCACCGATCTGCGCGAGCGCTTCGTCGACGGTCGCCCGCTCGACTTCCTCGTGCCGGCGGCCGTGCTCGAGGTGGCCCGCGAGCGCGGGCTGTACCGCAAGGCAGTTCCTGCCCGGGGGAGCGTGGCATGACCTCGGTGTCGGTGCTCCGCGAACGGTGGACCCGCCTCGGCTGGCTGACGGCGCTCGGCGCAGCCTTCCTGGTCGTGGTGCTCGCCCTGTGGGGCGTGCGCACCCTCGAGGACTCGCGGGCGGGCCGACGCGCCACCAACCTGCCTCCTTCGGTGTCGCTGCCCGCAACCCAAGCGGCGCTGGTCGCCATCAAGGCCGAAACCGGCGCCCTCACCTCGTTGGTGGTGCTCACC
>JAULYZ010000022.1:0-11312 GCA_032117595.1 Acidimicrobiia bacterium
ACGATCCAGTTGGAGTTGGTGGTGATCGACGAGCCCACGCCCACGCCGATGAAGCGCACGCTGGTGCGGAATTCATCGGCGAGATAGCGCGCCCGGTTGAACGCCACCTGGCTGTAGCTGCCGCCCGACGAGGTGGGCCACGGGGCACCCGGGGCCGGCGGCTCGGCCGGCAGTACGCCGGGGGATGTGCGGTACACGAGGCGGTCGTAGGTGGGCACACCGTCGGTGAAGAACACGAGGGTTCCGGGAATGGACGCCGTGGTTGCGCCACTCGCTGCCCGGAACACGCGGAACAGTGCCTCCTCCCAGTTGGTGGCGCCGTTCGGGACCGTTGTCCACTGACCCTGAATGGTGTTGACCGAGGCCAGCAACGCGTTCACGTCGTCCTCGTTGGTCATGTCCCAGTACTTCTGCCAGTCGGTCGAGCCGATGACCCGGCTGTAGGTGTGGAAGCCGATCACCTGGATCTTGGTGGGGGTGCCCACGAGGGACTGGACGAACTGGCGCACGCCCTCGCGCACCTGGGTGATCGAGCTGCCAATCGAGTTGGACTCGTCGACCACGAGGGTGATGGTGCCGCCGCAACGGCTGCGGATCTCGCTGAACGATGGAGCACCCTGCAGGCTGTTGGCGTCGATGGTGGAACGCACGGTTCCGCCCGCCGTGATGCTGATCTGGTTGATGCCACCGCCCGGGCCGGAGGACCGTCCACCGCCGTTGATGGTGACCACCACGCGGTTCGCGTTCTTGTCGCTGGGATTGGTGGAGAGTTGTTCGTCGTTGATGGCATCAGCTGCGAGTGGCTGGCTCACGGTGATGACCCACGAGGGGCGCGTGCAGTTGAGCGTGCTGCCCGGTGCCGAGCAGGCCGAGCCGTTCGCCACGCCGGGGACGAACGGTTCTCCGCCCGGGGGACCCGGCAGGTCGCGCAGCACGATGGTGGACTCGCACTCCCAGAACGACTGGTCGGTCGACGTGCACTTGATCCGACGCAACTGGTAACGCCCCTCGCCGTTCGGTGCGAAGTTGTACGACACCCGGGTGTACGTGGTGCCGGCGGATCCCTGTGTGGACCACGCAAGCTGGATGACGTTGGAGCCGTCGGCAAGGTTGACGCCGTCACACGACGTGCTTCCGCAGGGCGTGGTCTCGGGGTCGGTGTTGACGGTTTCGGCCGACGACAGGTCGGCAGGCATCCAGAGGCTCACGCTCTGCTCGGCGCCGGCCACCGAGGTTCGACCGCGCGAGCTGCCAACCTCCCGGAAGATCACGATGATGGCGCTCGCAATGACACCACCGATGATTCCGACGATGGCGGTGGAGATGAGCACCTCGATGAGGCTCATGCCCTCGTCGCGCCCCGAACGCCGACGCGCACGGACTCGTGCGACCCATGAGCCAGCAGGACGCTGTTGGCGGTCAGACATCGGACTTCACCACCTGAATGAACCGTGAGACACGACCGTTGGGGCTCGTCACCGTGATGCTCACGCGCTGGACGAGAAGGTCGGTGAGGGTGCCCGCAGGGCAGGCCGGGCTTGCGCCGGTTCCGGCCTGCCAGGCGCCTGGAGCGGTGGGCGTTGCGCCGGGGACGAGGTACTCCTGGGAGACCGTGGTGGTGCTGGTGCTCCACCCCTCGGTCTGGGCCGCGGCCTGTGCGTACGGGGCATAGTCGCAGGCCTTGGGCGCGCGGTTGACGCGGTCGGCGGCGTTGACGATGACGGTCTCGACGCGGGCGCCGAGGCGTGTGACCGACGAGGTCGCAATCGAGGTGATGACCGAGCTGAGCACCGAGGTGATCACGAGCCCCATGAGCATCACGACGATGACCACCTCGATGAGGGAGAAGCCCTCATCGGAGGCAGGCGTCACGGCTCTTCCTCCTTGAAACCGTTGAGCACGCCGTACATGGCCGAGACGAGGGCAACGGCCACGAAGCCCACGGCGCCACCCACCATGAGGATCGTGAGCGGTTCGAACATCGAGGTGAATCTGCGGATCTTCACCTCGAGCTCACGGTTGAAGTAGTCGGAGGCCGCTGCCAATTGCTCGTCGAGGGTTCCGGTCTCCTCGCCGACGGTCATCATCTGGCGGGCGGCGCCGGGGAACAGCCCCGTCTCGATGAGCGGACGTGCGAGCCCGGAACCGCTGACCATGGCGGTCCGCGCAACGTCGAGCTTCTCGAGGAACACGATGTTGCCGGTGGATTTGGAGGTGACCTCCATCGCATCGGGTAACGCCACGCCGGCCTTGGTCATCGTGGAGAGGATGAGGCAGAACCGCTCCAGGATTGAGTAGCGAACGATCTCGCCGATCATCGGTATCCGCAGGATCATCTTGTCGCGGGCCCGTTTGCCGCTCGGTGTGGTGATGATCCATGCAGCGAACAGCATCGTGAGCAGCACACCACCGACGGGGATGAACCAGAGCGTGGTGAACAGACTGGTGAAACTGAGCAGGAGCCGCGTGGCGAACGGGAGGTCGGAGCCGAGCTCGTCGAAAAGGCTCTTGAACTGCGGCAGCACGATGACGGCGAGCACGCCGATGGTGACGATGGCGAGGCCGAACACCACTGCGGGGTAGACCAGCGCCGCTACCACCTTCGAGCGGGCCTGGATCTCGCGATCGAGGTAGGCGGTGAGCTGGTCGATGGTCTCGTCGAGGTTGCCGGTGAGTTCGGCCGACTTGAGGACACCGAGGTAGTACTTCGGGAACGCCTCGGGGTGCTCGTCGGCCGCATCGGCGAAGGTGGCACCTCCGCGCAATTTCTCGACGAGATCGGCGATCACCCGCCGGAGCACCTTGTCGTGGGCCTCGTCGGCGATGGTCTCGAGCGAGTCGATGATGGGGATGCCCGCCCGGAGGAACACGGCCAATTGGCGGGAGAAGTGCATCAACTCGCGCTTCTTCAGCTTCTCGCTGGTGATCTGGAGATCGAGCAGCCCACGAGTGGCCTCGGAGATCTTCACCGGGAACAGGGCGTTGTCGCGCAAGTGCGAACGGACCTCGCCGATGGTGTCTCGCTTCAGGTTGCCCTGAACGGTGGCGCCAGCCGAGTCGACGGCGACGTAGGTGAACTTGGGCATGATGACCTCAGGCGGCGTACAGGGTTCGGACGACTTCGGAGATGGTGGTCACGTCGTTCTCGACGAGAGTGAGCGCTTCCTCCACAAGGGTGCGCATCCCCTGGCTCACGGCGAGACGACGCAACTCCTCCTGGGTGGCCCAACCCACGATGAGGCGCCGCAGTTCGGGGGTGACCCGAAGCAACTCGTAAACACCAATGCGGTCGCGGTAGCCGGTGCCTGCACAGAACGTGCAGCCCGCACCGCGCCAGAACTGACTCTTCGGATTGCGGCCCTCTCGGTGCCAGACGGCCATCTCCTCGGGGCCCGGCTCGTAGGGCTCCTTGCAGGCATCACAGATGCGGCGCAGGAGGCGCTGGCCGATGACGGCCACCACGGACGACGCAATGAGGAACGACTCGATGCCCATGTCGAGCATTCGGTGGAGGGCGGCGACCGAGTCGGTGCCGTGCAGCGAGGAGAGCACGAGGTGACCGGTGAGCGCGGACTGCACGGCGATTCGGGCGGTGTCGGCATCGCGGACCTCGCCGACGAGGATCACGTCGGGGTCCTGACGCAGGATGGCCTTGAGGCCCTGGGCGAAGGTGAGCCCAGCCTGCTCGTTCGTCTGGATCTGGTTGATGCCGGGGAACACGTACTCGACGGGATCCTCGATGGTCATCACGTTCTTGCCACCCGAGTTGATGGCGCGCAGCGTTGCGTAGAGCGTGGTGGTCTTGCCGGCACCCGTGGGGCCGGCGCAGATCACCATGCCGAACGGGGCGTGAATGAGTCGTGCCCATTCCTCGTAGGTGGCTTTCGGCATACCGAGCTGGCGGAGCTCGAGCGCGGCACGGCTCTTGTCGAGGAGTCGCATGACGACTTTCTCGCCGAACACTGTGGCGAGTGACGACACGCGCACGTCCATGTCGCGGCCATCGACGGTCATGGAGAACTGGCCGTCCTGGGGCCTGCGCCGCTCGACGATGTTCATGCCGCCGAGGATCTTGTAGCGACTGACGAGTGCGGCGTGGGCCGAGAGCGGAAGGGTGAACGTGTCGACCATGTTCCCGTCGATGCGGAATCGCACCCGGATGTGGTCGTTCATCGGCTCGACGTGCACGTCGGAGGCACGGTCGCGCAGTCCCTGGGCGATGATGCGATTTGCGATCTGCACCACCGGTGCGTCGTCGTCGTCGGTCTGCTGCGCAGCGGCAAGGAGCGCCTGCGTGGAATCACTGGCCTCGAATGCCTTGCTGAGCGCATCGATCTCGGCATCGGCTCGGTACATCCGGTCGAGGGTGCTGCCGATCTCGACTTCCATCGCAACGCTGAAGGTGACGGGAACGCTGAACTGCTTGGCAACCTCGGCGCGGTGCCTGCGGGACGGATCGCTCACAGCGACGTGGACGCCGTTGCTCTCCTGACGCAGCGGCAGGCACTTGAGATTGCGACACGCCCGCTCCTCGATGAGTGCGACGGTGCTCTCGTCGGGGGAGACCTGGCGCAGGTCGATGAGCTCGAGGCCATGCAGGGTGGCCCACGTGGACATGATGTTGGCCCGGTTTGCGTTGCGGCGTTCGGTCTTGAAGAGCAGCGCAATGAGCTCATTCTCGGTGCGCGGGTCTGCGCCGCGTGCAATCGCAAGATCGGCGGGTGAGACAGCCTCGGCGCCGACGAGTGCTGCGGCGAGTTCGTCGACCAGCGCGTCGGGGTCGCGTGACGGCTCCTTCGCCTCGGCCGATGTGGCCTGCGAGCGTCCGCGGAAAACCATGGCTGCCAGCCCCTTTCGTCTCTACCCAGCCCCAACAATGCCAGAGCGGGCGTGAAATTGCAACGATGAGCAGTCGAGCGACTACTCTCGGTGGTTATCGCTCTCACTGGGCGGGGGATTACTCCCCAGATCGGCCCGGAGACGTTCGAGTTCGTGCTTCGTGGCGTAGTTCGCCGGATCCACCTCGGCCATGAGCCGCTCGAACTCCTCGGCGCGTTCGAGCTGGAGCTCGAGGTCGCTCGCCTGGTTGACCACGAGTTCGGTGGCCGTCAGGCGGTCGGCGAACCGCTGGAGGTCGTCGGCGAAGCGCTCGAGTCGGGCCGGTACGTCGCCGAGTGCGTTGAGCATGCCGATCACACCGGTGACCTGGCCGCCCATGGCCGCCAGATCGTCGGTGATGGTGGTTACCCGCTCGTCGACCGCGTTCGCCACTTGCCGACCGAGAGCAACTTGCTCGCGCAGTGCCGCCAGTTCGGTGAGGTCGCGTCGGGCATTGGACTCGACGGCATCGAGTCGCGACGACAGCACGCCGGAGGCCGAGCGGAGCGCGTCGACTCCCTCGGTGACGCGCTCGATGAGGCTGCCGACCTCCGAGCGGAAGATGTCGATCCGCTGAAGGTTGGCAACGGCTGCAGCGAGGGAGTCCTCGAGCACTCGTGCACGTTCCTCGAGTCCAGCAAGGCGTTCCCTCGAGTTCTCGGCAGCACCCGCGAGCGCGGTCTCGGCTGCCTCGAGCCGGCGGGTGAAGTCCTCGTCCTGACGCCTCTGCTGGCGGCGCACCACATCGAGGACGCCGACTTGTTTGCGGTAGTCGTCGCGCGCCTGCTCGGCGAGGCGGAGTACCTGCTCGGAGAGTTCGGCGCGGGCCTCGTCGAGCGCCCGTTGGAGCGACTCGTGCTGGGCTGCGACCTCCTCGATCCGTTCCTCGGCGGCGAGCAGGCGCTCGCGCGCCGTGGACGGACGCGACTGGAGGAGCTTGCGTCGTTTGCGGTCGCCCCTCGCCATTGCGGCGAGCGTAACGGCAACGGTCTGTCGAGGCGGGGACGGAGGTGTCCCCGGGCTCAGGGGCTCGGGAGGCTCAGGGACGCTCGATCCACTGGTTGAGCAACCAGTGGAAGTGACGGATCTTGGTCTCCTGATAATTGGCGAGCGTGACACCCGGCTTCTGCATCGACCGGAGACCCCGCTGGACCTTCGGCAGGTTGAAGGTGTCCTGGTTGAACACGCGGGCGAGGTTGCCGAGTTCGGGTGCCTCGGTCCAGTCGTCGTCCTCGCCGAGCCAGTGGATCTTCACGGCCTCGGGCTTGCCCTCCTCCTCGTTGTACGGGGTGAGGTACATGCACTCCATGATCGACATGTCGTGACGGTCGCCGTAGGGACGGAACCGGTAGCAGATTCGGTTGAACGCGCCCCACGGATGGAGGTTCGGGAACAGGGTGTAGTAGATCGCCTCGTTGAACTCGGCGTCGGCCATCCGGTCGACGCGGTCGCCCACCACAGGCCGCCACATCTCGCGGCTGCCGGCAGCAGACACATCGCGTGCCGTCATCCCCTCGGGGATGACCACGAAGGCATCCTCGTCGAGACGGCGGTCCGACATCGCGTCGAACATCTCCTGCTCGGTGGGCACCCAGTTCAGGTGCGGGCTCGGCGTGCCGTTCGGGCTGATGGCCCGGGAGAAGTTGCCCTCCCAGTCGTACTGGCTGTTGGCGTCACCGAAGCCTGCGAGCAGCTGCGGGTGCGTGGCCACCACGTGGTAGGCCTCCATGAAGGCCTCCTGCACCACTTTCCAGTTCGCCGGGAAGATGCGGGCGACGTGTGCGGTCTTCGCGCGGTTGGCGAGGTCCCAGTCCTTGAAGTGCCAGGGCAGATTGCCGAGGAAGTCCTCGAAGGGCTCGCAGTTCGGGTCCATGTTGATGAAGACGAAGCCGCCCCAGAGGCCGACCTTGACCTCGGGGAGCTGGAACTCGTCCTTGCGCTCCTCGACGTGCGGGAAGTCCCACTCGCACGGAACCTGCTTGAGGGAGCCGTTGAGGTTCCAGCAGAAGCCGTGGAAGGCGCAACGCAACTCGGTGACGTTCGCGTCCTCCTCGCGCAGGATTCGGCCGCGGTGGAGGCACACGTTCCAGAAGGCCTGGATCTTCTCGGGTGCCGAGCGCACCACGAGGATGCTCATGTCGCAGATGTCGTAGACGAGGGTGTCGCCCACATTCGGGATGTCGTCCTCACGGCACGCCATCTGCCAGACGCGCTTCCAGAGTTTCTCCTTCTCGATCTCGTGGAACTCCCGGGACGTGTAGCGCGACACCGGCACATCGGCGTCGTCGATGAACGACCAGCTCTGCCAGCGCAGTACCTCGGGTACGGGATGCGTGTCCCGGTCCAGCAGCTCTTGATACGTGACGCCGGGGGAACGCCCCTGGCCCTTGCGGTTCGGCTCGACCACGGTCATGTGAGTAGTCCCCCTCAGTTGGCGTTCTCGTGAAGTGCCTCGGCGGCCGCTTGGAATCGGTTGAGCAGTTCCTTGCCGCCGATCCACACGCACATGTGCGGATCGCACTGCTTCAACTCGCCCGATTGCCAGCGTCCGTCCTTGTCGAAGATTCCCACCACACCGGTCCGGCTCTCCACACGGATGAACCCATCGGGCAGTAGGTCGTAGGTAGCCCCGCTCAGCGGGTGTTTCAGCGTGCGCATCCGGATCCCCCTCGTCGTGGCTCGCGTAGCGCCACAGTAGCCAAGGCGGCGACTTCGGCCGATTCCCGGAGCGGCGGTCCGGCCGGTGCGGGTTGGCGTCGTTTCAGTTGGCCCTGCGGACCCGGCCGGCGAGCGCAGCGAGCGACGTGAGAAGCCCGGCGCCGGCGAGCGCGGCCTCACCGATGGCAATGCCCGGGCTTGGCCCCGCATCCACCGCTGCCGAGACACCGAGCAGCGCGACCCCGGCTGCCGCGGCGAGGGGCCAGCGACGCCAGTTGGTCCCCGCAGCGGCAGCCACGAGCACGAGGATCACGAACGGGATCGGGCTCCACCAGGTGACGGTCGCGTCGGAGCCCATCCACCAGGGCGGCTTGCCGAAGGAGTTGGCCGCGTCGGCCAGCGTGAGCATCGCCGGGATCGTGAGCGACCAGCCCACAGCGAGCGTCCAGCGCCATCCCTCGGTGAGTTGGCCCGGCCGGTAATCGTCGAGATCCATCGCCTCGGGAACGCTATCGGTCGGGGGCGGCACGGCTGTGCGGCGACGGTATGGCCGACCGGTGGCCGCAGGGGAGCGAGCGGTACCCTCTCGGCGATGTCGCACGAGTCCTTTGGCACGCTGTCGATCTTCTTCCCGATGTGGAACGAGGAGGCCTATGTGCACCGTGCGATCGACGCAGCGACCGAGGCATGCGTCGCTCTCGTCGAGGCCGGCGAGATCAGCGACTACGAGCTCATCATCGTCGACGACGCATCCACCGATGCCACGCCCCGCCTCGCCGACGAACTCGCAGCGTCCGACCGGCACGTTCGGGTGGTGCATCACCCGGTGAACCGCAAGTTGGGCGGCGCGATGAAGACCGGGTTCGGCGCCGCCACCGGCGATCTCGTGCTGTACACCGACGCCGACCTTCCCTTCGACATGGCCGAGATCTCCAAGGCCTGCCGGATCATGCGTCTGTACGAGTCGGACATCGTGAGCGCCTACCGGCTCGACCGAACCGGTGAGGGTCAACTCCGCGCGGTGTACACCTTCGTGTACAACCTGCTCATTCGCCGACTCTTCGGCGTGCGCATGCGCGACATCAACTTTGCGTTCAAGTTGTGCAAGCGGCGGATCTTCGATCACATCGAGCTCGTGAGCGAAGGGTCCTTCATTGACGCCGAGCTCATCATCCGTGCCAAGAAGCTTGGTTTCGAGGTCACTCAGTTCGGAGTCGACTACTTCCCGCGCACGCGCGGCGTGTCCACGCTCAGCTCTCCGAAGGTCATCGTGAAGATCGTGCGCGAGATGCTGGCGCTCCGCAGGGAGTTGCGCGACATCACGCCGGTCGTGACCCGCTGACCATGCTGGCAGCGAGCCGTGAGACGGGCGTCACCCGACGCCACCCCAAACGGCACCCCGGCTAGCCTTTCCCGCCGAGCAGGCGGGTGTTCCCGCAGGCCCTGCCCCAACATCAACGCACCGACGACGCACAGAGGAGGGAGGCGACGGGATGAACCCCCACGGACTGCGCCGTTGGGCTCCTGCGCTGACTGCCTCGGTCGTGCTCGGTGCCGTCGGTATCGCCGGTGCGTACGGCGGTGGTGACGATGCCGTGTCGACGGTCGACACCGAGGTGCTCGACAGCGTGCTCGACGAGGATTCGCTGCCGGGAGCCGGCTCTGCGAGCGGGCCGAGCGAGTCGGCACCCGAGGTCACCGAGGCACCGCCGAGCACCGCCGCCAAGACCACGCTCAAACGGGTGCTCGCCAAGGGGTCGAGGGGCAAAGACGTGCGGCGGGTCCAACAACGCCTCGTCGACCTCGGGTACGACCCGGGAATGGTCGATGGGGTCTTTGGCGAAAAGACGCGCTCTGCGGTCTGGGCCTTCGAGAAACTTGTCATGGGGGTGCCCGCCCGCAAGGTGACGGGCAAGGTCAACGACAAGATGTGGCAGCGGATGCAGGACCGCCTCGTCGTGCGACCCAAGCGCAAGAAGACCACCAAGGTTCACCTCGAGGTGTACCTGCCCGAGCAGGTAGCGGTGCTCTTCGAGGGCGGCAAAGTGCGACTCATCACCCACATCTCCTCGGGCACGGGCAAGTTCTGGGAAGAGTTGGTCACGATCGACCCGGGTGAGGACGGCAACGTGAACGGCAAAGCCCCGATCCAGGCCATCGTGCGGGGCTTCTCGGTGACTCCGGGCGGCACGTACAAGTTCAACCGTCGGTATGTCGATCCGGCGACCGGGGGCTGGCGAGAGGGACGGCTCGGGCGCATGTACAAGCCCGTGTACTTCAACAAGGGCATTGCGGTGCATGGGTCCGGCAACGTGCCGTCGTACCCGGCATCGCACGGTTGCATCCGCATCCCGATGCACATCGCCGAGTACTTCCCCGAACTCGTGAAGAACGGTGATCAGGTCTTCGTGTTCGACGGCAAGAAGTCGCCCGAGTACTACGGCGCCCAGCCGCCGAGGGCCGACTCGATCACTCGTGTGACCACCACGACCACCACCACGACCACCACGGTCAAGAAGACGACCACCACGGTCAAGAAGACCACGACGACCACGACGAGTTCGAGCAGCATCCCGCCCGAGTGAGCGTGGGTTGGTGCGGTGGCGACTGCCGCCGGGCCGCAGCGTTGGGCGCTGCTCAGCCCGCCCGGAACTCCACCGCAAGGCCCGTGACCTCGGCGAGGAGATCGCTGCGTTCGCCCGCTGAGTAGAACTCGAGGTCGAGGTTGGTGCCGGGGGTGACGCCGGTGGCCTCGATGACGAGCGTGCGGCCCTCTCGGCTGGCGCCCACGGTCCGGACCCGCTGATCGTGACTTCGGTCGAGGCCGATGGCAACGCGCAGGATCGCGGCGAGGACTCGGACTACCTCCTGCGATCGGGCATCGAGCCGCGCGAAGTCGGGGTGGGATGCCTTTGGCGCCGACTTCCGGTGATAACGCGCCACCATGGCGATGATCTCGATCTCGTTATCGGTGAAGCCGGTGAGGTCGTCACTGTTTCGGATCACGTAGTACGAGTGCAGGTGGTGCTTGCTGTGCGAGATGACGAGGCCCACGTTGGCGAGCAGTGCGGCTGCCTCGAGATAGTCGCGCGCTGCGACATCGAGTCGGTGCAGGCTTGCTGTGGCGTCGAACAACTGGAGCGCTAGGTCCGACACGTGCGCCGAGTGAACGAGATCGTCGTCGCAGCGCTCGGCGAGGTGTCGGACACCCGCTCTCGCCACGTCGCGTAGGTGATGGCCGACCCTCGCGGCGCCCCCCTGTGTGCGCTCGAGGGTGTCGAGCAGCACTCCCTCCCGGAGGGCGTAGTCGGAGAAGAGGAACTCGTCGATCCCGAGCGCATCGGCGACTCCCTCGAGCACGAGTGCCCCCGCCACCACGATGTCGGCCCGGTCGCTCTCCACGCCGGGCAGCAAGCGTCGCTCCTCGGTGGTTCGGGCAGTGAGGAGGGACTCGACGACGAGGTCGATGTCGTCGCGGGAGAACTCGAAGCAGTTGTAGGTGCGCAGGTCGTCGCGCCCGTCGAGGGCTGCGGCAATCCGAACGACTGCTTCGGCGCTTCCCGACGACGCAACCCCGATGTCGAACCCAATCCGGCGTGCCACCCGCTCGAACGTGGCCAGCATCGAGCGCACGTGCGCACGGCACTCTTTCACCCCGCGATCGGTGACAGTGCCCCCGGGGAAGAAGCGGTCGGTCAAACGAACGGCCCCGAGCTTGAAGCTTCGGGCCGCAAGGGTCTCGCCACGGTGGCCGAGCAGGACCTCGGTGCTGCCCC
>JAULYZ010000023.1:0-15015 GCA_032117595.1 Acidimicrobiia bacterium
GAGGAGGTCGATCTGTCGACGCGCCTCGTACTCGATGGCACGACCGAGCGAGCGGACGGAGTTCACGTTCTTGATCTCACAACGCGTGCCGAGCGGATCGCCGATCCGACGGACCGACACGTTTGCATCGACCCGCATCGAGCCCTCCTCCATCTTCGCATCGGAGGCCTCGATGGCAGCGAGGATGGCGCGCAGTTCGTTCACGTAGTCCTTGGCCTGGTCGACCGTTCGGATGTCGGGGCGAGACACGATCTCCACGAGCGGCACACCGGCACGGTTGAAGTCGATGAGGCTGCCCTCGCTGCCGTGGATGCGACCGTCACCACCGACGTGGGTGGACTTGCCGGTGTCCTCCTCGAGATGTGCACGCTCGACCCCGATGCGCGTGCCGTCGGGCAGGTCGAGGAAGCCGTCCACATTGAGCGGTTGGTCGTACTGACTGATCTGGTAGGCCTTCGGCATGTCCGGGTAGAAGTAGTTCTTCCGGTGAAAGGTGCACGGCTCGATCCGGCAGTTGAGCGCAAGACCCACCCGCATGGCGAGCTCGACAGCGCGTTCGTTGAGAACGGGCAGGGCGCCGGGCAGGCCGAGGGTGACCGGGTCGATGTTCATGTTTGGGTCGTCGCCGAAGCGGTTGGGGCTCCCGCTGAAGAGCTTGGTGCGCGTGGCCAGCTCGACATGCACCTCGAGGCCCACGACAAGTTCCCAGCCCGGCGTGAACTCGTGCACGGTGCCGCTCATGTCCCGGACCCCGTGCCGGTCGGGGCGCCCGTCGAGGCAATCGCGGCTGTCTCCAGCGCGGCCGCAACACGGAACATCACCGGCTCGCCGAGCGTGGGCGCAAGGATCTGGACGCCGACGGGCAGACCTGCATCGCCGGTCCCGAACGGAACACTCATCGCAGGGTGCCCCGCCAGGTTCGTGGGGATGGTGTAGGTGTCGCAGAGGTACATCGCCAGCGGATTGTCGCCCTTGGCCCCGAACGGGAACGCAACCGTCGGTGATGCAGGGGTGAGCAATACATCGGCCTTCTGGTAGGCCGCATCAAAGTCGTTGGCGATGAGCCGACGGATCTTCAGCGCCTTGCCGTAGTAGGCGTCGTAATAGCCGGCCGAGAGCGCGTACGTGCCGATCATGATGCGACGCTTCACCTCGTCACCGAACCCGGCTGCGCGGGTTGCGCTGTACATGGCATTGGTGTCGGCTGCTTCCACCCTCATGCCGTAGCGCACACCGTCGTAGCGGGCGAGATTGCTGGAGGCCTCCGCAGGAGCGACGAGGTAGTAGGCCGTGAGTCCGTAGGTGAATGCAGGAACCGTGACGTCGACGATCACCGCACCGCGTGCAGCGAGCGCGTCGAACGCCGCATCGAGCCGCGCAAGAACGTCGGGGTCGGCCCCCTCGGGGAGATCGGTGATGCGCCCGATGCGGAGCCCCTCCACTCCCCTGCCCAGTTCACTGCGCAGGCTCATCGCCGGCTTCGGGATGCTCGTGGAGTCCCGGGGGTCGTGCCCACCGATCACCTCGAGCAGCAGGGCCGAGTCGTCGACGGTGTGGGTGAACGGACCGATCTGGTCGAGACTGCTCGCAAAGGCAACGAGGCCGAACCGGGACACGGCACCGTAGGTGGGCTTCACGCCCACCACACCGCACAGCGCTGCTGGCTGTCGGATGGAGCCGCCCGTATCGGAGCCGAGCGAGACGGTGGCGAAGTCTGCGGCAACCGCCGCAGCGGAACCGCCCGACGACCCACCCGGGACCCTCGAGAGGTCGTGCGGGTTGCGGGTGGGACCGAACGCAGAGTTCTCGGTGGAGGAACCCATGGCGAACTCGTCGAGGTTGGTCTTGCCGATCACCACCGCGCCTGCAGCCGCGAGGCGCTCCACGACCGTGGCGTCGTACGGCGGTCTCCAACCCTCGAGGATGCGCGACGAACACGTGGTGGGCACGCCGCGTGTGCAGAGGTTGTCCTTGAGCGCGATCACCACGCCGGCGAGCGGACCGGGATCGTCACCGGCTGCAACACGTCGATCGATCTCGGCTGCGCGTGCGCGCGCCGAGTCGTCGGTGACGAGGTTGAACGCGTGAACATCTGACTCGCGCGCTGCGATGCGGGCGAGGTAGTCCTCGACCAGGTCTGCGGCGCGCAGCGAGCCCGAGCGAACGCCCGCCGCAATGTCGACCGCGGTACGGGGCATCACTGCTCCAGCCCGAGGATGGGAGGGACCCTGAAGCGGTCCTGCTCGGCGGCCGGCGCCTCGGCGAGCACCTCGGCGCGGTCGAGGGTGGGCGCCTCGACATCGGCGCGCAGCACGTTCACGAGCGGGTAGGGCTGCGTGAAGGGCTCGACGCCCCCGAGGTCGAGACTGTCGATGTCGGAGAAGTGCTCGAGCACCCCGGCGAGCTGCTCGGTGTACCGGTCGAGGTCGGCGTCGCTCAGGTTGAGGCGAGCAAGCCGTGCCACACGGGCAACATCGGCACGGGAGATCTGCGCAGACACGGAAAACAACGATACGAGCCGGTCACCGGGTCCGGAAACGCCGCTCGACCCAGAGGCCGGTGTTTCCGGCCCGGTCGACAGCACGCACGCGCACGGTGTACCACGTTGCGGACTGCAGCCCACCGACAAAGAGACGTGGTGCTCGCGTGCGTACGGCAACGGCTCCCTCCCGTTCGACCTCGTAGTACGCGATTCCCGCAGGATCGGGGGAGGCCGACCACGAGAGCCTCATCGTGCGGGCGCCGATGGTGCCTCCCAGGCGCCGGACCGGGGGCGGCGGGGTGACGTCGGCCAGCACCACGTTGCTCCTCGCAGTGGGTGCCGACTGGTTCCCCGACTCGTCCCGGGCAACAACCTCCACCATCAGCGCAACGGCATCGGCGAGCAGCGGAGTGGCGAATGACGCTTCGGACGTCTCCCCAATGAGGCGACCGTTGACGAAGATGCGGTAGCCAGCGACCCCGACATCGTCAGAGGACTCGGTCCAGGTGACGAGAGCCCTGCGCGCACCGGCCGGCACCACGGTGAGACTGCTCACCGGTGACGGCGGGGTCACGTCGTCGGAACGGATCACTGCGGTGCGCAGCACGCTGAAGTCCTGGGTTCCCCCGGCGGCGAGCGCATTGGGCGCCCCGAAGGACGAGACCTTCGCGTCTCGGTAGGGGCTCGAGGCAGTGACCAAGGCCGACGGGGAGACGTTCAGCGCAGCGAGTTCATCGCTACCGACCCCGGAGAGCGGGTTGATGCCCTCGCCGACGGGTCCGAAGACAATGACGCCCTCGGCGTCGAGGACCGCCACCTGCGTGTTGCTGTTGCTCGTGTCGAAACCGGTGAGCTGCACATTGATCCACCAATCACCGGCGCCCGGGTCCACGGTGAGATCACTGGCGAGTTGCTCGCTGATGGTGAGGATGGTGCCGGCGCGTACGTCGGCAAGGGCGATGTCATCGGGCAGGGTGAGCACGACCGGGTCTCCCCCATCGTTGCGCACCTGCACCCGCCACCCGCGCAGGTCGGTGTGGTCGCTCACCACCACCAGTTCGATCCAGTCCTTGCCGTTTCCGGTGGGCGTCGACCCCCAGAAGGCATCGGCCCCATCCGCAGGCAGCTTGTCGTCGGCAACGGCGTTGATCTCGTTGACGATCACCAACGGTGCCGGCGGCTCCGGCGTGCCGTAGGTGAGCGAGTGGACCCAATCACCGTTCGCCGTGAGGAGGTCGAGCCTGCCCCCGACATCGGGGAGTCCGGGCTCGAAGGCAGCGGGCACGAACCACCTCGACACCGATGGATGCGCGTCGGCAGTGATGTCGCTGACGAAACGCACACGCGCCCTCGCCCCCACGACCGTCCCGGGCGGCGCCGTGAACCCGATCGGACGGATCGACCACCCGGAGATATCGACCGGGGTTGCATTCGGGTTGTGGATCTCGATCCACTCGGGAGCACCGTCCGGCGGGGCGGCACCGACAGCGGAGATCCGCAGCAAGGGAACGGCCCGCTGGGCAGAGGGGACCTCGGTCCGTTGGGGAAGCGTGACGAGGAGCTTGCGACGCTGCAGTGCTCCGAAATAGGTCAACAGCTCGTCCACCCCGAGGTCGATCGAGAACGATCCGGTCGCTGACGGCCACACCTGCTGGTCGAGCAGGGCATCGGCCCGTACCGCGTCGAGCAGCTCGACCGCGCGCGCCTCGAGCATGGCGGGGTCGAGCAGCGACTCAGAGAGCGTCCGTAGCCGGCGCCGGTAGAGCGGGCCGAGCACCGGGTCCTCGATGATCGCATCGACGAGCGCACTGTTCTCGATGTTCCGCACCGACGGAAGGATGCGAAGCCCATACGGCGGGCGGTCTCCCGGCCGCAGCCGCGTGACCCCGAGCGTTGCGTCGAAGTCGTTCGGGATGACGCGCCAACGACCCGATGCGCCGAGCACAAGACGGAAGTTGCGTGCACCGAAGTCGTCACTCTGCAACACGGCCGATGCTGCGAGTGCATTGATCACCTGCGGGAGGTCGACGTTCCGGGTCAACCATGTCCGGCGACCGACGACGTCGCGTCGGCCCAGCGCCGAGATCAATGCCCGAATCTCCCGGTCGTCGGCGTACTCGACCGTCTCCTTCCCGTAGTGCAACCGGAACAGCGTCCGCGAGAACTGCAGGTGCCAACGCGACAGGCGGCCGTCAGCCCGGCGATCGCCTACCTCGTAGATGATCGCTCCCTCATCATCGAGGCCGTATCGGTCCCGCCATGCACCGTCTGACTGCTCGGTGTAGGCGTAGAGCCCGTAGAAATCCCCGTTCCGCTCGAGGCGTACCGGGAACATCTGCTGGGTGCCGACAACGCCTGCCTCCGTCATCAACTCCGAGGCGAGGATGTCGCGGATGTAGGAATCGTCTCGACCTGCCGTGTCGAGCGAGAACTCGTCGACCGGCACCGGCAGCAGGCCGGGGACCGCAAAGTCGTGGCCTGCCGGGAGACTGAACTTCCACTTCTTCTTGACGGCGGTTCGCGACGACGAGCCCTTCACGCGGACCAGCGTGTTGTCGAAGATGACACCGTCGTAGGCGAACACCGACGGATACCCGTCATCGCCGTAGAGCGACAGATCTCGGTACGCCGTTGCGTAGTCGGCATCGGGGATGAACCACTCGAACCTCGGGAGACCCGATGCAGCGGCCTGCGCAACCGTCGTGCCGGAGTAGGTACTGCCATCCCCCTGGCGGGGCCACGTTCCGGTCCGTAGCGAGTCGTCCGACACCGCCGACAGTCGATACCGAACGAGCGAGCCGGCGGGCTGCGGCGGGATACTCGCCGAGTAGGTGCCGCCCGACTCCACCATGGAAACGGACTGCTCAACGCCGAAGTCGATCCGGTAGTGGAGTGTTGCGTTGCCTGCGTGCGCGAGCCGGGCACTCACGTCGGTGGACTGATCGGGCGCCGGGAGCACGGAGTGCGTGACGTCGCTGAAGACCGGGAGCAGGCCGGCGGCAGCGACGGAGTTCGGCGCGCCGGGTGTCGGCCGGGAGCCCGACATCCAGTTCCCCGGATCGTCACCGGGCGATGCAGGGTCGCGGCGCTCGAGCGACGGGCCGTCACCGTCGGCAAGCGCAGGCCACACCCCCCGATCGTCGTACTCGACGGAGTCCACGACGGCGGTCGACGCATCGAGGAGGCGAATCCGTTCGCCGCTGTTGGAGAGCGAGCCCGTGTACTGACCGGGCCGGAGCACCACGAACGCGCCGGCCGCCACCGACGTGGCCTCGGGGAAGCAGTACGACACGCCGGTGACGCACCAGCCCGATACGTCGAGAGCGGCACCGCCGGGGTTCAGCAGTTCGAGGAACTCGCCGGCTGGGTTGTCGTCGACGGGGTGGTAATAGAGCTCGTTGATCACGAGCGCACCCGACGTGAACGGCTCGGGGGACCCGTTCGGGATGACCTCACCAGCAACCAGCTCACCAGCAACCGGCTCACCAGCAACCGGCTCGGCCGTCGCTCCCGGTGCCACGGCAGCGACGAGCGACGCGGTCACCACACCGGCGACCGCCCGGTGCACGATCCGGCGGCGAGCGACACGATGCGTCGGCTCAGCCCGCATCCGGGTCCGACGGCTCCCTCGACTCCGACGCACTCGTCGCCGACGATGATCCCGGCGCATCGACAGGCGGCGCGTCGACCGGCGGCGCATCGACCGGGGACGCGTCGACCGGCGCCGAATCGACCGGCGCCTCACGGCGCGAGTCCCAGAGCAACCATGCGAGGGCCGCAGCAAAGACGATCATCGACATCCACGTGTTCACCCGTAGCCCTGCGATCTCGTTCGCGCGGTCGATGCGCAGACTCTCGGTGCCGAAGCGCAGTACCGAGTACCCGAGGAGGTACATCGCAAAGAGCCAGCCGGCCCGCGGCCGGAAGCGACGGTCGATGACGACGAGCAGGACGCAGATGAGCAGGTTGCCGAGTGACTCGTAGAGGAACGTGGGGTGGAACGTGGTACCGGGCTGGTAGCCGACCGGGATCTTGGTCTCGTCGATCTCGAGCGCCCACGGAAGATCCGTAGCGCGACCGAAGAGTTCCTGGTTCCAGTAGTTGCCCCACCGACCGATGGCCTGCGCAAGCGGGATGGCCGGAGCAGCCACCGTGGCGATGCGACGCGCACTGATGCCGTGGTGTTTCGCCACAGCAATGCCCACCACGGTTCCGGCGATGAGACCGCCGGGGATACCGAGGCCGCCCTGCCAGATCTTCGGGATGTCGCCGAGGTCGTCCTTGTAGCGGCTCCAGTCGGTGATCACGTGGTAGATGCGTGAGCCGACCACGCCAGCAATGACCGACCACGTGGTGATGGAGGACATCTGGTCGCGAGTGCCCCACTGCTTGGCGACAAGTCGGCGGCGCGCGAGCCAACCCGCAGCGAGCACGCCGAGGGCGATCATCATTCCGTAGGCGCTGAGGTTGAGTGGGCCGATCTCGATGGTGCCCGAGCCCGGGCTGGGAATCGAACGAATCATCGAACCGGGCATTGCGCTGATGCTCATGCTGTGACCTTGCGGGCGAAGTCGACGGCGCGCTCGCAGATGAGTTCCTTGTCGAAGTCGAGTGTCGCCACGTGGTAGCTCCGCTCGAGCACGACTCGCTCCACGGGCCCGCCGTACGCAGCAGCGAGATGATCCACCTGCGCCGGATCCACGACGTGGTCCTGGGGCGAGCCGAGCAGCAGCAGCGGCATGGAGAGCGAGCCGTACAGCGGCTCGAGCGCAGCGAGGCCGCTCATGAGCGAGAGCAGTGGACGCACCGGGGTTCCCTCGTAGGAGGTCTCGCGCACATCGGGGTCGGCGATGTCGGAGCCGATGCCGGGGATCACCTCGGTGCCCTCGGCGAGGAACTGCTGCAGCATGGCGAGCACCTCGGGCGCCTGAGACTGCGTGGCCGGGTTGATGCACACCAGCCCGCGCACCTCGGGGTGTTGCGAGGCAGTCCACAGCGTGAGCGAGCCGCCCATGCTGAGACCGGCCACCACCATCCGCCCGGTGCGCTCGGCGAGACGTCGGTACGCCGCTTCCACCGCCGCCGTCCAGTGCTCCCAACCCGTGGGGATCATGTCGTCGACGTGCGTGCCGTGGCCCGGGAGACGGGGGAGCTCCACGTGGAATCCCGCTGCAGCGAAGGCCTCCGCCACACCGCGCATGGATCCCGGGTTGCCGGTGAACCCGTGCAGGCAGAGCGCGCCGGGCGCCCCCGCAGGGCCGTGGTGCGACCACGACTCGGCGCCGGCGATGACGGGATGACGTTCCTGGGGTTCCGCACTCATACGACGTGTCTACCAGAGCAGCAGCGAGCACATCGCCGCCCTGCACACCCTGCTTGACGTGCAGGTCGCCCGACGGAGCACGGGGTCCGGTGTCAGTGGAAGTTGTTCGTGCGGTGAGCGTCGCCGGGGTCGGCGGCATCGAGCGCCCACACGAGTCGGTCGTCGGGGTCGAAGCCGTAGTAGCTCACACCGAAGCGACCCGAGGGCTGGCCGTTCATGAGGATCTCCCAGTAGACGCCCACATCGCGGTCGCCGGTGACCTTCAAGATGTTGAACGTCACCCCGGGCGCCACCTTCGCCACGTTCTCGAACAGTGTCCGCACCGAGGCCTTGCCCACGTGCGGCTTCACGAACGAGAAGTCGTTGTAGTGACAGTTGTCGGCGACGTGCTGCATCGCAGCATCGAAATCGCGGCGGTTCCATGCATCGAAGAAGGCCCGGCAGGCGCGTTCACTCATGCCCCCGACTCTAGGAGCACTGCCTCAGGCCGGCGGCACCGGTGCCGGATGCCCGACACCTCCGGAAGCCGACCCGCAGACTGAAGCCCTGCCACAGCCGTTGCGTAGCCTGACGACCGATGGCTTCACGTGGCCCGGGATACGGGCCCGATCAGGGGCCGGCGCGCGACCCGGGACGCAGACCAGCGCAGGGTTCGCCGTACGGAGCATCACCGGGTGCTCGACGCGCACCCGGACGCGCACCCGGACGCGGGTCCGATCGCGCTCCGGACCGGGCACCAGGACCCCGATCGGCGCGCCCCGGGTCGCAGTCCGGCTCGCTCCCGGTCGGTGAACCCGATCTGTCGGGTCCGATACCGCGTCCCGGGTCGGGCGCACGCCCCGAGTCGCGGAGCCGCACGGCTGCGGGCGAACGCTCAGGTTCCCGACAGTCGGGACGGCTCCCCTACGGCGCCCGTCAGGCCACCCCGCGTCGCCCCCGCGGTCGTCGCTATGCCGACTCCACCACATGGACCGCTCTGCTCCCCCTCGTGGCGCTGCTGCCCGGTTGGGCCCTTGCGATGTTCCTCATCTGGCTGCCGCTGCAGGTGATCATCGACATCAACTTCGTGCTGCTGTGCGCCGGATACCTCGCTGCGGGCGTGCTGCTCTTCTTCCGACCCGTGCAGCGCGTCGTGCTCGTCCGCCTCGTGGGCGCGCGGCGCCCCACCCGGCGCGAGCGGACCATCATCGATCCGGTGTGGGCCGAGGTGTGCCAGGCCATGCGCGTCTCGCCCCGCCGCTACGTGTTGGCCGTGCTCGATGCCGACGACATCAATGCGTTCGCGTGCGGCGGGCACCTCGTGGTGGTGACGAGTTTCGCGGTCAGCGTGCTGCCCGACGACGAACTGAGCGGTGTGCTCACCCACGAACTGTGCCATCACCTCGGGCTGCACACCGTGGCGCTCACCGTGCGGCACTGGCTCGGGCTCCCGGTGACCATCCTTGCCCGGGTGGGGCTCTCGTTCGAGCACATTGCGCAGGCAGCCACCAACGCGTTCGCCCGAAGCTCTACCGGGCTCACCATCATCGGGATCGTCGTCTCTGCGGCGCTGCGCATCGTTGCGTGGACGTTCCTCGCAACGATCCTGCTCTCGAACGCCCTCTCCAACCTCGTGGGCCGCGGCGCGGAGTTCGAGGCCGACCGCCGCACGGTGCAACTCGGCTACGGCAACGAACTCGCCAATGCACTGCGGCGCTTCCTGAGCACCGAACACCACGAACTGCCCGACTCGTGGCGAGCGCGTGCATTCGCCTCGCACCCGCCTGCACGCACTCGCATCACACGGATCGAGGCTCAGCTCCGGGGCCGCCGCGAATCCCGCGGACGATGATCAGCGCTCGAGGAAACCCAAGCGCTGATCAGGCGGCAGCAGTTGCGTAGACCGCGTAGAGCGGGTCACCCACAAAGTCGCGCGGGGTACGCAACTGGGTGACCGGCGTCGTCCACCGCGCCCCCGGCTCGCTGCTGAGCGTGAAGTACATCGACACGATCTGCAGGTGCTGCTCGTCGTTGGTCATCAGCCAGCCCCGGATGGCCTTGGTGGGGAAGCAGCGGTTGGAGAACGTGCACACGAAGACGCCACCCGGCACCAGTACCCGACGCACCTCCCGGAACACGGCGAGCGGATTGGTGAGGTAGTCCACCGAGACACAGCACGTGACGGCGTCGAACGATGCGTCGGCGAACGGCAGGGCCGGGTTCTCGTTGAGGTCGTGCACCACCTGACCCGTCGCCTGACGGTTGGCGGCGAGCTCACGCTCGTTCATCCCGAGCACGATGAGCTCCGCAGGTGCCTCGTGGAAGTGCGAGATCCACGACGACATCACGTCGAGTACACGCCCGCGCAGGCCGAGTTCGGCGTAGAGGTCGCCCACCGCCGCAATCGCCCGGTCGTCGATATGGGTGACGAATCGGTCCTGGACGTAGAAGGCCGAGTCGGGCGACGCATCCCCCCGATCGAAGAACCCGGCAGGAAACGGACTGGCAGGCTGGGCCGGCGTTGGTTCGGGTTGCGGTTCGGGGTCATGTTCGGGCACCGGGTGAGCATGGCACCGGGAGCGCAGGACCGGGCACGGGAACACCGGTGCACGGCACCAGCACGGGGCCCTAGCCTCGGTGGTGATGTACCGCTATCTGTGGAGCGCACTCGACCTCGGCCCGGTGACCCTGCGCAACCGGATCGTGTTCTCGGCCCACCTCACGAACTACGCACGCGATGGCAAGCCCACCGAGCAGCACGCTGCGTACTACGGCGCACGTGCCGCAGGCGGTGCCGGACTCATCATCACCGAGGAACACTCCACCCATCCCACCGACTGGCCGTACGAGAAGCTCATCCACGGCTTCCACCGCGACGTGATCCCCGGGTACCGGCGGATCACCGAGGCCGTACACCGCCACGGGGTCCCGGTGTTCGCTCAGATCAACCACAACGGCGGGCAGGCCTCGTCGATGTACTCACGGCTGCCGGTGTGGGCGCCCTCGCCGGTGGCCGACCCACTCTTCCGCGAGGTTCCCAAGGCCGTCACCCGGGACGAGATCTCCGAGATCGTGGCGGGCTACGCAACGGTCGCCGAGCACTGTGCCGAGGGCGGCTTCGACGGCATCGAACTGCAGTGCTCGCACTCGTCCATCGTGCGCGGCTTCCTCTCCCCCGCCACCAACCGGCGCACCGACGAGTACGGCGGCTCGCTCGTCAATCGGACGCGCATCCTCACCGAGATCGTGGCGGCGGTGCGCGGCGTGATCGGCAACCGCCTTGCGCTGGGCGTGCGCCTGTGCGGCGACGAGTTCATCGACGGCGGCACCACCATCGACGAGGCGGTGGAAGTGGCGCGCATCGTGGAGGCCACGGGTCAGGTCGACTACATCAACACCTCCATCGGGGTGGCCACGGCCAGCCTGTTCATGATCGAGGCGTCGATGCACATCCCGCCGGGGTATGCGCTGTTCATCCCGTCGGCCATCCGCAAAGCTGTTGACCTTCCCGTGATCGGCGTCGGGCGCTTCAAGGACCCGCTGCAGGCAGAGCGCGCGCTTGCCGAGGGCCACTGCGACCTCGTCGGCGTGGTGCGCGGGCAGATCGCTGATCCCGAGTTCGCCAACAAGTCGCGGGCACGCGAGACCGAGCACATCCGGCTCTGCCTGTCGTGCAATCAGGAGTGCGTGGGGCGCATGGGCCTCAACCGCTGGCTCGGATGCATCGAGAACCCGCACACCGGGCGCGAGGCGGAGCTGGCGCGCCAAGGCGTTCAGGGCAACGGGGGAACCGTTGCGCTCACGAAGAAGCCGAGCCCCGGTACTGGTGCAGGTGCTGCAACAGCGTCCGCGACCAGGAACATCATGATCGTGGGGGCCGGGCCTGCGGGTCTGCAGGCAGCAATCGCCGCAGCGCGCAGTGGCCACCGCGTGACCGTCTACGAGAAGGAATCGGTCCCGGGTGGTCAGGTGCGCCTCGCCGCGTCGGTGCCCAACCGCGCCGAGTTCGGCGACATGATCCGCAACCAGGTGGCCGAGTGCCAGCGCCTGGGCGTGCGCATCGAGTACGGGGTGGGCGTGTGGCCGGGTCTGGTGGAGGAGCAGCGTCCCGATCACGTGATCGTGGCCACCGGCGCCGAACCGCAGCGGCCGTGGTGGGTGAGCGGCGATGCGGGACAGGTGTGCGATGTGCGAGACGTGCTCTCGGGGACGGCGTCACCCACGGGCACCGTGGTGGTGATCGACGAGATCGGCTTCCATCACGCCACCTCGGTGGCCGAACTGCTCGCCGACCGCGGTGTGGCCGTCGAGATCGTCACCCCGGGCATGGTGGTGGGCCAGGACCTCGGCATCACCCTCGACATGGAGAACTGGTGGATGCGCGCCACCAAGAAGGGCATCGTGCAGACGACCGATCTTGTGCCGATGGGCTGGGACGGCACCACGCTCACCCTGTTGCACCACCCCACCGGCCAGAACCTCACCCGCACCCCCGATTGGGTGGTGCTTGCCGTTCCGGCGAACCCGGTGGAGTGGCTGTACAACGATCTGCGCTCGGCGGGATGGAGCGTCGAGCGCGTGGGTGACTGTGTGGCGCCGCGCCGGGCACATGCCGCAGTGGTGGAGGGCGAACGGGCAGGCGCCGCTGCCTGAACCGTGCGGCGCTGCCGGGAAACCGACCCTGCCCACAACTAGCCTGAGGGAATCATGTTTGCGGCCGGGATCGTGGGGAACCTGTTCGACCATCTCGAGGATTGGTCCGGTGCCTGGTGGTACCTCGCCGTGGTGTTCGGGCTTGCCTACCTCGACTCGGTGGTGCCCATCGTGCCGAGCGAGCTGTCGGTGATCATCGGCGGTGTGTCGGTGGCCACCGGCAACGCCGAGTACAGCATCTGGCTCGTGATCGTGTGTGCCGCAGTGGGCGCCTTCCTCGGCGACAACTCGGCCTACGGACTCGGCCGCGCGTTCTCGGGTGCCTTCGAGCGGCGGGCTGCCCGCAAACCGAAGTTCCGGAAACGATTGCTCTGGGCACGAGAACAGCTCGAGACCCGTGGCGGGCCGCTGCTCATCACGGCGCGCTTCATCCCGGGTGGGCGCACGGCACTCACGCTGGCGAGCGGCATCACGAGACAGCGACACCGGTGGTTCGCAGGATGGGCGGCCATCGCCGCGATCATCTGGGGCACGTACTCGGCTGGCCTCGCGTTCCTCGTCGGCAAGCCGTTCCAGGACAATCACACCCTCGCCTTCATCGTGGCGTTCTGCACGGCGCTGGTGATGAACGTGGTGATCGAGGTGGTGCGTCACGTCCGCACCAAGCGTGCGGCGCTCGCAACGGCAGTGGCCGGTGGCGACGCCCTCGCCACCGAGCCCACCGCTGAGGCCACCCCCGGCAACGGCACTGCGCTGTTCACCACGCTCGACCTCGGAGCCGAGCCAGCAGCCGCAACGGCTCCGGCAGTCACCGGGCTCGGGGCAACTGGACTGGCGGGCGAACCGGCTGAGTGACCGGCTGAGTGACCGGCCGAGTAACTCGCTGGGTGACTCGCTGGGTAGGCGGGGGCCAGTGAGGCTCTAGCCTCGGAACCATGTCGGGACTGATGGCCGTGGTGGTGGTGCGTGACGGCACGCTGCCCGCCGGTGCCGACGAAACCGTGGCCGAGTGCGGCGGCGAGGTGCTGCTCTGCACCGTGGGGGCGACGTTGCCGACCGATCCCGACGGCGATGTCCTCGAGATGCTCGGTGAGGCACTGCCGGGCGTGCGGCGCGTGTGGGTGCTCGCAGCACCGTCGTATGCGCCGGGTGCGCTCGCTGTTCAGATCGCTGCCTCCGGACTGATCGGCGACCGCAGCGTGGTGCTGCCCGCAAGTCCCGACGGGCGCGATCTTGCGCCTCGGCTCGCACGGGCGCTGGGCCGACCCTTGTATGCGGGGGCTGTGCAGGTTGCGGCACCCCATCACGGCGCGGCCGGCGCGCGGCACGCCGTCCACCTCGCTCGCGCCGGCGGGCGCCAGATCGAGACCGTGCATCCCGCCGAGACCTTCGTTGCCACCCTGATTCCGGGGGTGCGCGGTGTCGCACGAGCAACTGCCCGGGGCGCACACGGGTCCGCACCGGAGATCACGATGGTGTCGGCGACCGAGAGCGCCGGACCGCTGCGGGACACTTGCGTGCGTGACGCGAGCGTGCTCGAGACGCTCCCACCCGATGCCGCGACGATGGACCTCACCGAGGCCCGTCGCATCCTGTGCGGTGGCGCCGGGCTCGACGACCCTGCGCGCTTCGAGCAGCTGGGGAGCGTTGCTGCATCGATCGGTGCATCGGTGGGGGCCACGCGCGTCATCACCGACCGCGGGTGGATCGGCCACGATCGACAGATCGGCACCACGGGCGCTGTGGTGGACCCCGACCTGTACCTGGCGTTCGGCATCTCGGGAGCCGTGCAGCACACCTCGGGCCTGGGTGATCCCGACCACATCGTGAGCGTGAACACCGATCCGCACTGCCCGATGATGCAGATGGCCGATCTCGCCATCGTCTCGGACGCCAATGCGGTGCTCGATGAACTGGTGCAGCGACTGGGACTGGACCTGGGACTGGGCGCCACACCTCAGGCGGGTGCGGCGTGATGTTGACACCGAGCGCACCCAACGTCGCGCCGGACGTTGACTTCGATGTCGTGGTGGTCGGTGCCGGGCCTGCCGGATCGTGTGCAGCCATCGAGCTCGCCCGGGCGGGACGTTCGGTGCTGCTCATCGAGCGCGGCCCGTTCCCGGGCAGCAAGAACATGTACGGCGGCGTGGTGTATCCGCGCATCCTGGACGAACTGATCCCGAACTGGTGGGAGCAGGCACCCGTGCAGCGCTGGGTGACCCGGCGCGCCACGATGCTGATGACCCCGACACAGGCGCTCACCATCGACTTCCGCTCGCAGAACTGGGGAGCGCCTCCCTACAACGGCGCAACGGCGTACCGGCCCGACTTCGATCACTGGCTTGCTGGGGTTGCCGAGTCCGAAGGGGCGCAGTTGCTCTGCTCCACCGTGGTGACGGGCCTGTTGCGCGATGCCGCAGGACGGGTGGTGGGTGTCCGCACCGACCGACCCGACGGCGATGTCCGTGCCCGGGTGGTGATTGCGTGTGATGGCGTCAATTCCTTCCTTGCGAAGGAGGCCGGTCTGTACGGGCCGGTCGATGCGGCGAACTACACGGTGGGCGTGAAAGAGACCCTG
>JAULYZ010000024.1:0-5091 GCA_032117595.1 Acidimicrobiia bacterium
TCTCTAGCTGGTCGAGGATGTGGAACCGTTCAGTACCCGGACCCCGGGCCAGGCGAGCCTCGCACTCGGTGGTGCCGTGGTGTGGACCGACGGACGCCGTGCCGCTGAGCACCGTCTCGCCGGTCGACTTGCTGGCGCTGACTCGCGCAGGTCCGTCCGCAGTGGCGGTGAGTGTGGCGGTCACCTCATCGCCCTCCACCACCATCGTCTGGAAGTGGGCGCTCAGGCATCCCTGCTCGAACCACCGTTGCCCCCACACCAGCGTCGCCAGGGGATCGAACTGGCTGAGGTGCGTCGGTCCTTCGATCGGCGCGCCGCGCAGCCCGAGCGACGCGGCCGTCGCCTCGTCGTGCACGCTCGCATGCCCGTCGTAGTGCTGGTCGGCCAGCATCTGGGCGGGTGCACGCACCGGCCCGGTAAGTGTGATCTCGGTCTGGAATCGTGCGCTCGTCATGATGGCCCCGTGAAACGATAGTGGCGGCCGCGGAACGGGATGGTCTCGCCGGCAGCACGCCCACGGTCGCGCTCGCGCACCTCGGCCCGGGCAACCACCATGTGGTGCACCTCGTCGGGTCCGTCAGCCAGGCGGAGCGTGCGCTGCGAGTGGTACATCTCGGCCAGCGGGAACCATTGCGAGATGCCTGCCGCACCGTGCATCTGGATGCACTGGTCGATGATCTGGCAGCACCGCTCGGGCACCATCGCCTTCACGGCCGACACCCACACCCGTGCCTCGGCGTTGCCGAGGGTGTCCATCGCTTTCGCCGCACGGAGCACCATGAGCCTCATCGCCTCCACCTCGATCCGGGCCCGCGAGAGCAACTCCATGTTCTTGCCGAGGTGGATGAGCTTCTTGCCGAAACCCTCCCGGCTCATCCCCCGGTCGACCATCATCTCGATCGCCTTCTCGGCCACGCCGATCGAGCGCATGCAGTGGTGGATACGGCCAGGTCCGAGGCGGAGCTGTGAGATTTCGAACCCCTTGCTGCGACCCCACAGCACGTTGCCCGCAGGGACGCGCACGTCGTGGAACCGAATGTGCATGTGTCCATGCGGGGCGTCGTCCTCGCCGAAGACCCGCATGCCTTCGACGATCTCGACCCCGGGCGTGTCTCGTGGGACGAGGATCTGCGAGTGCTGCTTGTAGGTGTCGGCGTCGGGATCGGTGCGGACCATCACGATGAACACCGCACACCTCGGGTCGCCCGCGCCCGAGGCGTAGAACTTCGAGCCGTTGATCACCCACTCCTCGCCGTCGAGCACGCCCGAGGTTTCGAGCTGTTTGGCGTCGGAGCTCATCACGCCCGGCTCGGTCATCACATAGGCCGAACGGATCTCGCCGTCCAGTAGCGGTTGGAGCCATCGCCGCTTCTGCTCGGGGGTGCCCACCCGTTCGAGCACCTCCATGTTGCCGGTGTCGGGAGCGGAGCAGTTGAGGCACTCCGACGCGAGGCGGTTCTTGCCCAATTCGTTGGCGATGTACGCGTAGTCGAGGTTGCTCAACCCCTCGCCCGTCTCGGCATCGGGGAGGAAGAAGTTCCACAGCCCCTGCGCTTTCGCCTTCGCCTTCACGCCGTCGAGGAGTTCGAGCTGCCCAGGGACCCAGCTCCATCGGTCGGACCTCCCTGCCCCCAGCCGGTGGAACTCCTCGGTGATCGGGTCGACCTCGTCTCGAATGAAGGCCTTCACCGCCTCGTACAGCGGTCGGACCTGATCCGACATCCGCAGGTCGAAGTCGTCCATCGACGCGAACTTCAGTGCACCACCGGCCATCCGGCTTCCCCCCAACTGTGAATGAGTGAGGCCATCGTGACACCGGCTACCACGGGGTGAGATGTGACGCTGCCACAGCCTGTGGGGTGAGCGATGTGCAGGTGCACATTGGTGGTGACAGCCGGGTGCACGGCCTTCTAATGTCCGGTCATGGCCGACGTGCTTGCCGGGGCGGAGTTGGACGACACCCTGGTCTCGGACGCGGGTGGCAGCGCAGCGAACACCGTTCCCTATGGGCACGACACTCGGGCGGCCGCCGTCCGTCGCGTCGCTGCCATCATGCTCGAGCACCTCGATGGCCTGGCGGTCCGCTCGGCCAGCGAGATCTGGATCCGCGAGACGGAGTTCCGTGGCTGGGTGGAACGACCGGAGCAGTTGTACGGACCGTGCCGGATCACCATGGGCTCAGCGTTACGTTCGCTGGTCGGGGTCGGCCCCGACGACATCCGCGCAAAAGACGTGTACGACCTCGGGCGTACCGCAGCCGAACAAAGCGTCCCATTGGAGGTGGTGCTGCGCGGCCTACGGGTGGACTTCCTGGTGCTCTGGAGCGAAATGCTCCTGGTGGCGCGGACCACTGATCCGACGACACAACAGAGCCTCATCAATGCGTCGGAAATCGTCTGGGGCGCGGTCGACGCGGTGACGGTCCAGTTCACCATTGGTTACCGGTCGAACCGCGACGCACGGGAGCGGGCCGAGGCACTCCGGCGCGAGGAGTTGGTGCAGCGGGTCCTCCACGGCGAGTCGGTGCCAGCTGACGACGTGGCCGCCGCGCTCGGCATCGAGCAGCATGACGACCTGGTCGTGGCCGTGGTCGGTCACGTTCCCGGCATCGAGTTGGACGACCTGGCCCGCTGTATCCGGTATGCGGCGATGCATTCGGTCTGGGTCGACCGTGGTGGCACTGCTGCCGGGCTCATCGCCCTACGGGGTGTCAAGCCCGAAACTCTGGCCGGGGCATTGCGCGGCGTGCGGGGTGCACGGATCGGCCTGGCCCGTCCACGACGCGGCCTTGCCGACATCACCAGCGCGGCGCGGGAAGCCTCTGTTGCGCTTGCCACGCTCCTGCCGGGCCAGCAGGGTGTGGTGACGGTGTACGACGATCCCCTCGGCGTCCTGGTGGCCGCGCAACCGGAATTGGCAGCCGATCTGCTGCAGCGACTCTTCGCCCCGCTGCTGGTCCGGCCGGCACGGGAGCGCGACATGCTTCTCGACACGCTGGTCGCCTTCGACGACTGTGACGGCTCGGTGCCCGCCGTTGCGGCACGGCTCTTTTGTCACCGCAACACGGTGCTCAACCGGCTGGGCAAGATCAACAAGATGACGGGCCTGTCATTCACGTCGCCGACCGGACTTGCACTCGTTGCACTTGCAGCCAGAGGCATCCGGTCGGGTTTGGTCGGTCGACCGTACGTCCGTTGAACACGCGGACACACCGACTGTGCGCGTGCACAGCGGAGGGAAGATAAGTCGTTGGAACGGCACAAGAGACGGTGCTGGGTGTCCAACTAAGAAGTGTGGACCTGCACCGGTGGGGATCCGGGCTCGGGACACTTGGGGGATTCGAGATGGCTTCTACAACATTCCGCCGCAGCGGATGGCGTCTGCGCACTGCGCTCGGGGCGACGATCGTCGCCTCGATGATCGCTGCATGCGGCTCTGACGACGGCGGTTCCGGCGGTGACACCGCCGAAGCGAGCGATCGCGAGGTGGTGATCGTCCGCGACACCGACCTGAGCACGCTCGACCTGCACCGGATGTGGTGCGACACGTGCATGATCGTGCTGTCCGGTGTCTACGAGCGCCTGGTGAACGTGGACCCGGCCGACCCGGGAACACTGATGCCCGGTCTGGCCGAATCGTGGTCGGCCAACGAGGACAACACCGAGTTCACGTTCACGCTCGACCCGGACGCCACCTTCGCCGACGGCTCGCAGGTCACCTCGGCCGACGTGAAGTGGAGTTTCGAACGGAGCGCCAACATGAAGGCGGGCGGGTCGTTCATGCTGACCGGCCTCGACCGTGTCGACACCCCCGATCCGCAGACGGCCGTTGTCGTGTTCTCACAGCCGAACGCCCCGTTCCTGTTGATCTCCGGAGCAGCGTTGGCCATGAGTATCGGCAACGGCGATCTCCTGACCAGCGAGGCGAAGGCAACTTCGGGACCGGGGTCCGACCAGGACACGGCGGACGAGTGGTTCGCCCAAGGTCGTTCGGCCGGTAGTGGCCCGTACGTGGTCAGTTCGTACACGCCGGACAAGAGCATCGTCTTGACGCGCAACGAGAACTACTGGGGCTCGAAGGCGCCGTTCGCGTCAATCACCATCAACGACACGGCCGACTCGGCGGCGCAGGTGCTGCAGATGAAGAGCGGCGACGCCGACATCGCCATGAACGTCTCGTTCGACTCGCTGGGCGAACTGGAAGGGGTGACCGACGTGTCGAGCGCTGCCCTTGACTCGTACAACTTCATCCACCTCAACCTCAACAAGTACGCACCCGGCGGTGAGCCCCTCGCCGATGCGAAGGTGCGCCAGGCCATCCGCCATGCGATCGACTACCAGGCCCTGATCGACGCCACGCTCGCGGGTAACGGGCGGGTGCAGGCAACCGCCATTCCGAATGGATATCCCGGTACGGAGGATCTACCCCTGCCCGAGTACGACGTCGACAGGGCCAAGGCGCTGATGGCCGAGGCCGGACTGGAGGATGGCTTCTCGATCGAGGCGATGTACTTCCAGGCCAACATCTACGGCGTCGACTTCGACACCATGTGGCAGCGAATTCAGCAGGACCTGAAGGCCATTGACATCGACGTGCAACTGAAGCCGGTCGACGGCCCCCAGTGGGTCGATGCGATGAGCACCACGGGCATCCCGTTCACCACCACGTTCTTCGCCCCCGATTACATCGACGCCAGTAATTACATCCCGTACTTCGGGCCGGTCACCGGAAGCAGTCGCGGTTTCGGTGTGCCGGTGCCCGGTGCCACCTACGACGTGAACGACGAGGCCGACGCCTTGCTGAGGGAGGGCCTCGGGCAGAACGCCGAGGAGCGTGTGGCGACCTGGGCAAAGCTGGGCCAGATCATGGTGGACGAGGCGGAGGTGCTGCCGCTGGTGAACCCGAAGATGCTGTTCGTGTTCCGCAACGACATCTCCGTCACAGAGCTCAGCCCGTGCTGCGTGCTCGACCTCAGCCGGCTTGGCACGAGCTGACAACGTGGGTCGCTATGTCCTTCGACGCTTGACGGTGATGCCGCTGATCGTGCTCGGGATCGTCACCGTCACGTTCTTCGCGTCGAGGGTCGTGGGC
>JAULYZ010000025.1:0-24510 GCA_032117595.1 Acidimicrobiia bacterium
GTCGCTGCGAGTCGAACGTCGTGCTCGGTCACTCCGCCCGTGGCGTGGGTGGTGATGACGACTCGCACCACCCCGGGGTACCGCACGTCGATATCGGGATGGTGATCGGCTGCGTCTGCTGCGAGCGATATCTCGGCAGCAAGGCGACCTGCCTCGGTGAACGAGCGGGTCGCAAAGTCAGCCCGGAGCGCCTGGTCGACGTACTCCCACGGCTCGAGAAGGGGTTCGCTGAGCGCGCGCTGTCGGGTGAACGCTGCCTCGTCGATCGGCGTGTATCGCATTGGCTCTCCTCCCGTCGCTTGTCCGAGTCCCGTCACCCCGAGGTCTACCCGAGCGGGGAACCGCTTCGGCGGTTCGTCGTGGCACACGTCTGCCCTCCATACTGTCAGGGTGATGGTCCGACCGACCCGAGGTGTGCCGCGCTTGGTCCGGTCGCTGCGCAGGTCGACGCTTGCCGTGCTGGTCGGAGCCGGTTCACTGGTGCTCGCTGCGTGCGATCCCGATCCCGCCGACATCACCGTTATCACCGTCGAGACATCGCTGTCCTCCACCTACCGAAACCTCCACAAGGTGGGGGCGAACGGCCGAGTGGTGTACGGCTGGAACGATCTCGAGGGGACGGCACGGGTGGACGGTGAGACCATCGGTGTCCAGTTGCTCGGCAATGTGGAGTACGTCGACGGTGGCGGACCGTTCGGCGGTTTCGTCACGCTGTCGTACCCCGATGGCGCCCTGCTCGCGCTCCGGGTCACCGAGGCCACGTCGATCGCCAAGACGGATACGTCCGACGCGCGCTTCGAGGGTCTCGTGCGCGTTGTCGGTGGCACGGGCAGGTTCGTCGATGCCTCCGGCCGTGGTGTGCTCTCGGGCCGACGCAACGATGAACTCGGTGGCGTCGTCGAGATGACGTACGTCGTGCGAGTGGAGGGCGTGCGATGAGGCGCATGCTCGCCGCTCTGTTGCTCGGGGGCCTCGTCTCGCTGGTGGCGTGCAGTGACGACACCGAGCAAACCGAGATCGTCCTGACGTTCGACCTCGAGTCGATCGAGCGGCGGCTGCAGCGTGTTGGACCCGACGACTCGATCCTCTACGGCTGGAACCACCTCCGTGCCACCGCCGACTACGACGGCGAGCCCATTGCGGTCGAATTGCAGGCGGGTGTGGAGTACACCAACGGTGCAGGGCCGTGCGATGGTCTGTTCACGCTCACCTTCCCCGACGAGTCCATCCTCGCCCTCGCCTTCGTCGACTGTCAGTCGTACACCGCATCGGAGGTCTCAGGTGCACGCTTTGCGAGTCGGCTCCGCATCATCGGCGGCACCGGCGAGTTCGTCGACGTGCGCGGCAGCGGTGAGTACACCGGCGAGCGACGCGAGGAGATCGGCGGCGCAGTCCGGAGCCGCATGGTGCTCCGGGTGACCGGCTGAGTCACGACGACTGACCGGCCGGTAGTGTCGCCGCATGGCCGACAAACCCGTCATCACGATCCCTGCCGGAAACCCACCGAGCGATCTGCTCATCGAGGATGAAGTGGTCGGCACCGGCACGGAGGCAACTGTCGGCAAGCGTGTGGTGGTGCACTACGCCGGTGTTGCGTGGAGCACGGGCCGGGAGTTCGACGCCAGTTGGGACCGTGGGAGCACCTTCGACTTCCTGCTCGGTGCCCGCGAGGTGATCGAGGGCTGGGACCGCGGCGTGAAGGGCATGCGCATCGGTGGCCGTCGCCGACTGACCATTCCGCCGGCACTCGGCTACGGCAGCCGCGGTGCCGGTGGGGTCATCAAGGGCGGGGAGACACTCGTCTTCGTCGTCGACCTCATCGACGTTCGCTGACGAGAGCGGTCTCGTAACAGTCCGAACTCGGGCTAGCGGCCGTGGAGACGGTCGTCCTTGTCGGCGGCCTTGACGGCGTAGCCGAGGATGATCGAGGGTGCCAGCAGCACCGCACCCGCAATAAGCGTTGCGATCACCGTGGTTGCCACCGCCGGCTTGAACCCGATGCCGAAACCGACGAAGAACACCGCAAGGGACACTCCCCAGAACAGATAGCCGACACGGTTGGCGATGAGGACCCACTTGGCCACCTGAGCCCGTTTGGCCCGAACCGGGTCGTGGGACTGCGGCGAGTTCATGATTCGAGCGTACGAGTGATCAGAGCGCAGGCGGCAGGAGCCGGTTGATGTTCTGGTACACGAAGTAGAGCACCGCAAGGAACGGCACGGTCGCAGCGAGCGTGCCCACCCACCAGCGGCGCGATCGTCGGGCGAGGAACCAGCCGCCGAGGACAACGCCGAGCTCGAGAGCACCCCAGCCCGCAACGTGCCACCAGGCCCCGGTGTCGTCGAACCACCCGCGGGTGAATGACTCCGTCTCGCTCGGCGAAGCGTTGGGGTCGACGTCGTCGCCCGGTGTGTCGTCACCCGGTGTGCCATCGACAGCCGAGGGGTCGCTGTTGTCCGACGGTGTTTCGCCGATCGTGCTGTTGCTCGTCACGCCGGTACCGGTTGGGTCGTTGACCCAGTCGACGTTGTCCTCGGGCTCCGGCTCGCTGCCTGGGTCGGTGCTGCCGCTCGGTGGCCCCTTCGGGAACTCGGCGGGAGCCGACTGCGCCGCATCCAGCACTGCGCTCACCACGATTCGTTGCTCAGCGGACCAGCGCGGGTGGCACGAGGTGAGCGTCAGGCGTGCCACCTCGGTGTCGGTGGTGACGATGACGTTGAGCGCGTTCGGCTTCACGACCTTCGGCGGTCCGTCGACGACGTAGACGTAGCGCCGATTGGTGATGGTGGTTACGATGATCTCGTCACCGGGGCCGAGTCGGTCGATGTCGAACAGCGGTGCGCCGTAGGTGGTCCGGTGGCCGGCAAATGCACTGTTACCGAACTGCCCCGGAAGGGGGGTGTTCGGGAAGTGCCCGAGTCCGCGCTTGAGGTCCGAGGCGCGCACCCCGTTGACCGCGAAGACCTTCTTCTTGATGCGCGGGATCTCCATGAGGGCCACGGCCTGGCCGCGCCGGATCGCCGGCCACGTCGAGGTGTCGCCGGGAACAGTCGTGTCTGGTGCGGTCGTATCCGGTGCGGTCGTATCGGGTGTCGTCGTGTCGGGTGTGGTCGAGACGGGGGCAGTCGTGTCGGGTGTGGTCGTGATGGGGGTTGTTGCCGCCGGAGCGGTGGTGACGGGTGTCGTCGTGTCGACAGTTGTCGGGGCCGTCGGCGTGCTGGCGGAGGAGGGCGTACCCGTCGTGGTCGGTTCCGCCATCGAGCTCGACGGCGACACCGCCTCGAACTCGGCCTGCAGGTCGGCGAACTCGTCGGCGAGTTCGTTCTGGTGCTGCCGGTACTCGATGCCGGTGCCCCAGAGCTGATACCCGACGAAGCCGAACATCAGCACACCGATCACCATCAGGGTGCGTCCGGTGCCGCCCACCCAGTACCGCCAATCGCGCTGTCGGCGGGCGGGTGTCTCGGCGGTGTTGGTGGGTTCGGCGTCGGTCACGTCGTTGCTCAGAATCCGGGAGGCAGAAGCCGGTTGACGTTCTGGAAGACGAAGTAGAGCACGACCACGAACGGGACCGCAGCCACCACCGGACCGAGCCAGCGTCGTCCGAGTCGCTTTCCGGCCCAGCGGCCGCCGAGTGCAATCGAGACGAGGAGTGCGCCCCACAGAAGGATGTGGGGCCACGCGGCGGAGTCGTGGAACCAGCCGCGCGAAAGTTCGTCGCCGCCGGACGGTGTCGGAGCGTCCGGGTCGACGACGTTGACGGATTGGCCCGGTGCCGTCGACACGGTTGTCGGGACGGCGGTGGTCACCGCTGCCTGTGTGGTGCCCGGTTGTGTGACGGCCGGTTGTGTGACGGCCGGTTGTGTGACGACCGGTTGCGTGATGACCGGTTGGCCGGTGCCGCGCTGACGGGGCGGACTGCTCTCGCTCACGTCGAGGCGGGTGTACACCACGAGTCGCTTGGCCGTGGAGCGTTTGGGGTGACACGTCGTGAGTGTCAGCCGTGCAGTGCCGTCGTCGACCTGCGAGAGCACCTCGACCTGATCGGGGCGCACGATCTCGGAGGATTCCACGCGGTACACGAACCGCTCGCCGAGTGTGGTCTCGACGATGATCGGGTCGCCGGGTTCGAGCCGATCGAGGTTCTCGAAGGGAGCGCCGTACGTGGTTCGGTGCCCGGCCAGCGCCGCGTTACCGAGCTCACCCGGCAGCGCGGTGTCGGGGAAATGTCCGATCCCACGCTTGAGATCGGAGGTGCGGACACCCGAGACGATGTAAAGCGTGCGTCCCGTGATGGTGGGCATCTCGAGCGCCGCCACCACGCTTCCGGCCCGTGGGCGGGAGGAGGCCACCGGATTGACGGCGGCGAGAGAGGTCGTTGTTGCTGCGACCGACTCAGCCGGGATCGACTCGGCCGGGATCGACCCGGCCGGGATCGACTCGGCCGGGATCGAGCCAGCGATCGTTGTGGTGCCCGGTGAGGTGTTCCCCGGGAGTGACTCAGTCGGTGCAGTCGCTCCGGGTGAAGTGTTGCTCGCAGCAGCGACTGCCTCGGCGAAATCGTCACCGAGCGCGTCCTGGCTCGCCCGGAACTCGAGACCGGTGCCCCAGAGCTGATAGGCGACGAAGGCGAGGATCAGCAGACCCATCGCGATGAACGTCTTGCCGAGGAGCCCCAGCGCCCAGCGCCAGTCCCGGCGCCCGGTCGGCCGGGTCTCGGCCGCAATCTCGTCCGCCACGTCCGGCGAACCTACCCGGCGCAGGGTGCCGACCGGGGGTCGGCGTGAGTACCTCCGATACCGTCGACGCTCGAATGTTGCCCGCACCGTCCGACCCAACGCCCGCCCCCGGGCGGACCGACGCGCCGGTGGTCGAGCTTCGTGACGTGGTCGCCGTACTCGGTCGCTTCCCTGCGCTCGCCGGGGTCTCGCTCGAGGTGGCGGCAGGCGAGGTGCTGCTGCTCAAGGGCCCGAACGGGGCAGGGAAGACCACGCTGCTGCGCGTCTGTGCCGGTCTGGTCCCCGTCGCCCGGGGTGAGGCTCTGGTCCTCGGGCACGACCTGCGGGTCGACCGCTCCGGCGTGCGCCCGTTCGTCGGTCTGCTCGGTCATCACAACGGCTTGTATGCCGACCTCTCGGTACGCGACAACGTCGGTTTCTGGGGCCGGACCGCCGGGGCGAGCGATGCCGAGATCGGCGCTGCGATGACCCAACTCGGTCTCGACGGTCGCCTCGCTGCGGTGAACGTCAGTCGCTTGTCAGCCGGTCAACGCCGTCGCACGGCACTTGCGTGCCTCATTGCCCGGCGGTCGCAGTTGTGGCTCCTCGACGAACCCCACGCAGGCCTCGACGCCGATGGGCGTGACCTGCTCGACTCGGTCATCAGACGCGCCGTCGCTGCAGGTGCAACCGTGATGGTGGCATCGCACGAACTCGAGCGGGCTGCTGCTCTCGCCACACGGACCGTCACGGTGTCCGGTGGTGTGATCGTCGATGATCACCGTGGTGGGGGCGCCTGACATGTGGCGCACCGCACGGCTCGTTGCTGCCAAGGACCTCCGTATCGAGTGGCGCAGTCGGCAGGTCACGAATCAGGTGCTCCCGTTCGCCGGGCTCACCCTGGTGCTCTTTGCGTTTGCGCTCGATCGTGACGACATCACGTCCCGCGTGGCGCCGGGCTTGTTCTGGCTGGCCACCACGTTCAGCCTGATCGTGCTCGTGCAGCGCAGTTTCGTCGTCGAGACCCAGGACGGAGCGCTCGACACCCTCCGGGTTGCCGGCGTCGATCCCGCCGGGATCTATCTGGGCAAGTCGATAGCCCTCGCGGTGCAGTTGTTGGTCCTCGAGGTGCTCCTCGTGTTCGGGGTGATCGTGTTCTACGCGTCGAACATCCGTCCGGCGGGCATCGTGCTCGTGGTCACAACCGCGCTGCTCGCGACCTGTGGTCTGGCCTTCGTCGGTACGCTCTATGGCGGTCTTGCAGCCGGTGCAAAGGGCCGGGAGACGCTCCTCCCGCTCCTCCTGCTCCCGGTTGTGGCACCGGTCCTCATCGGGGCAACCCGGGCGTTCGAAGCAGCGTTCGGAACCCGAGAGGGCAACGGAATCCGGACAGGTCTCGACCTCGCCGACGGTTGGCCCTGGGTGGGCTTGCTGGCGGTGTTCGCGGCGGTGTTCGGGGCCGCAGGAGTGCTGGCCTTCGGGCCACTACTGGAAGAAGCCTGAGCATGTCGATCACGGTTCCCAACGTCGAGAGCGCCGAGACCGCTCCGCGCCGACCGTGGATGCGCCTCTGGCGTGGTGTCACCTCGACGTCGTTCAGCCGAGGTCTGGGCATCGCGGTGCTCGTGGGCCTTGCCTGGCTCCTCGTGTTCGGGTTGGTGTTCTCGCCCGAGGACGAGATTCAGGACAGTTCAGTCCGCATTCTCTATGTGCACGTGCCCACGGCGTGGGTGGCCTACATGGCGTTCGCCGTGACCGCCCTCTGCTCGGCGATGTATCTGTTCCGCAAGTCGCACTCACTGACGTGGGACCGCATCGCCGGCGCCTCGGCCGAGGTCGGCGTGATGTTCATGGGGCTCACCCTCGTCACCGGCGCGCTGTGGGGTCGTCTCACGTGGGGAGTGTTCTGGGCCTGGGATGCCCGGCTCACCACCACTGCCTTTCTCTTCGTGACCTACATCGGTTATCTCGCCGTGCGGCGCCTCGGCGGGAGCCATGAGGCCCGGGCGCGTCGTTCGGCGGTCCTTGGACTGCTCGCCGTGCTCGAGATCCCGCTCGTTCACTTCAGTGTGCGCCTGTGGCGTTCGCTGCACCAGGAAGCATCGGTTGCCAACCCGAACGGTGACGTGAAGCTTGACGGGCTGATGCTCTTCTCGCTCGTGGTGGGGCTCGTTGCGTTCACGCTGCTCTATGCGTGGCTCGTGATGCACCGACAGCGCGTGATGTACCTCGAAGACCGCTACGAGGACGTTGATCTCGACCTCGCCCTCGCCGAACGGCGCTCGGAGAACCCGGGGGGCTCGAATGGATGACGCCGGATTCATCTTCGCCTGCTACGGCGTCACACTCGGTGCCGTGCTGCTGTATGCAGGGGCGCTGCTGCGACGTGCGCGTCGCACTGGTCGTGCGGCGCGCACCGAGGAGCTTCCCTGGTCATGAACGCACACTCATCAGGCGTTCCCGGACCCGACGACGTCGACGTCGAGGCCGAACTGCAGTCGGGCCTCGACCTCAGCCCCCGCACTACTGCGACCCCGGCGTCATCGAAGCGCCGTCGCCGATGGGGGGCCGCAGTGGTGCTTGTTCTCGTGGTGGCGGCCGGCGGTGTGCTCATCACCCAGTTCCTCGGCAATTCGCTCGACTACTACTGCAACGTCGATGAGGTCGGCGTCAAGGCCGACTGCTCGGGTGACCGCAGCCTTCGCGTGCAGGGCACCGTCGAGCGTGGTTCGCTCGAGCGGCTCGACACCCGGACGCGCTTCCTCATTGGCTTCAACGGCAAGGAGCTCGCCGTGCTCTACGACGGCGATCCGGGCGGAAAGTTCCAGGAGTGCATCCCGGTGGTGGTGCGCGGTCGTCTCGACAACGGCACGCTCCTCGGCAGCGAGGTCGAGGTGAAGCACTCGAACGAGTACGCAGCCAAGAACGAGTCCCGGCTCGATCAGGCCGAGTCCACCGAGTGCCCCGAGGCGGCATGATCCCATGCTCGCCTCGGTGAACGGCGATCTCGGAAACGCAGCACTCGTCATCGGCCTCTCGGCGTCGGTGTTCGGCGTCGTCGCCACGGTGGTGAGCGCGCGCACCGGCAATACGCGTCTTGCCCGAATGGGAAACCGTTATGCGTGGCTCGTGCTTGCGATGACGGTGTGGGCATTCGTGATGCTCGAGCGAGCCCTCATCACCCGTGACTTCAGCCTCGCCTACGTCCAACAGGTCGGAGGTCGTGGCACGCCGGCGCTCTACAACTTCACGGCGGCATGGAGTGCTCTCGAGGGCTCGATCCTGCTCTGGTTGCTGGTACTCGGCGGTTTCATCGCCGCGGTGGCGCACCGGTACCGACGCCGTCTCGACGATCCGCTCGTTTGTTGGGCGCTCGCCGTGCTCTTCATCGTTTCCACGTTCTTCTTCCTGCTCACGCTGTTCCCGGCCAACCCGTTCTCGTCGGGTCCCGCAGGCGTTACCGACGGTCCCGGCCCGAACCCATTGCTGCAGGACCATCCACTCGTGCTGTTCCACCCGCCTGCGCTGTACTTGGGGTACGTCGGCATGACCGTGCCGTTCGCCTTTGCGATCGCTGCGCTCATCACAGGCCGTGTGGGAGAGGGCTGGCTGCTCGAGACCCGCCGCTGGACCCTCATGTCGTGGGGCTTCCTCACGGTCGGCATCATCCTCGGTGGTTGGTGGGCGTACGAAGTACTCGGCTGGGGCGGCGTGTGGGGCTGGGACCCGGTCGAGAACGCAAGTTTCATGCCGTGGCTCACCGGAACGGCGTACATCCACTCCGTGCTCGTCCAGGAGCGCCGCGGCATGCTGCGCGTCTGGAACCTGTCGCTCCTGGTGGCCACGTTCAGCCTGACCATCCTCGGCACGTTCCTCACCCGCTCGGGCGTGCTCAACAGCGTGCATGCGTTCAGCGAGAGCAACATTGGGCCCTACCTGCTCGTGTTCTTCGCCATCATCGTGGTGGTGTCGATCGGCCTGATCGGATGGCGTGGCGACCGCCTCCGCTCACCGGGGGCCATCGACTCTCCTGTGTCGCGCGAGGGGGCATTTCTCGCCAACAACGTGCTGTTCGGCGTGTTCACCTTCATCGTGTTGCTCGGCACGGTCTTCCCGCTCGTTGCCGAAGCGGTCCAGAACCGCGAGGTGAAGGTTGGCTCGCCGTACTACGACCGCCTCACTGCGCCGCTCGGGCTGTGCCTGCTCACGCTCATGGCGATCGCCCCGGTGCTGCCGTGGCGCAAGGCGGGCCAAGAACTTCTCCGTGACCGGCTCTTCTGGCCGGCGTGGTGCGGTGTGATCGCGCTGGCGGTGAGTGTGCTGGTCGGCGCCGATGGCCTGCAGTCCTTGCTCGCGTTCGGGCTCGGCGGCTTTGCGGCCGGGGCCGCACTCCGCCAATTGGTGCTCGCCACCCGACGTCAGGGTCTTCGGGGTCTGGTCGGCCGCGCCAACGGCGGGATGGTGGTGCACCTCGGCGTGATCGTGATCGCAGTTGCCCTCGCAGCGTCCAATGCGTATACGCACACGCAGCGGTTCGTGTTGCAGCCGGGGGAGACCGCAGCCTTCGCCGGTCACACCTTCACCTATCAGGGCACCACTGAGGAGACCGATGCTCGCCGCGTGAGCATCAAGGCCAAGGTGCTCATCGACAACGAGGTCGTCTACGAGCCGTCGATCCACCGCTACACCCAGACGGGCATGCTCATCGGCACACCCTCGGTCCGCACGTCTGCGGTCAAGGACCTCTACCTGACGCTCGATGAGGTGCAGAGCGGGGGTCAGCGCGCCACCATCAGGGTGGCGGTGAAGCCGCTCATCCTGTGGATCTGGATCGGCGGTGCGATCCTCGTGGTCGGTACGGCCTTGTCCGCATTCCCCGGCCGTCGGCGGCGGCCCACCGATCCGGTGTCGGCACCCGTGCCGGCTGCGGTAGCGGAGTAGCGGGCGTCATGTCCGGCTCACGGCGACGAATCGCGCCCTGGATCGCACTGGCCGTGGCCGCCGTGGTGGCCGTGCTGTTCGTGGTGCTCGCCGGCGCCGACAACGACGATGTCGACACCGCTGCGACCCCGCTGCTCGGCAAGCCTGCGCCGGCAGTGTCCGGAGCAACGCTCGACGGGGAGGCCTGGGAACTCACGCGTCGCAAGGGCAGTTGGGTGGTGCTCAACTTCTTCCAGTCCACGTGTGTGCCGTGCAAGGAGGAGCACCCCGAGCTCATCCGATTTGCCGAGCAGCAGTCCCGCCTCGGCGTCGACGGTGCCGAGCTCTACACCATCGGCTTCTCCGACGACTCCGTGGAGGGGATCACCACGTTCTTCCGGGAGAACGGTGGCGACTGGCCCATCGTGCTGGATCCGCGCGGATCCATCGGCGTGGCCTTCGGTGTGAACAAGGTTCCCGAGACCTGGGTGATCTCGCCCGACGGCATCGTCGTGTTCCGGACCATCTCGAAGATCACCGCCGATTCGCTGAGCGCCCAGATCCAGCAGTTCCGTGAGGCCTCGGCGTGAGGTTCGCAGCACTCAAGCGCTGGCCGGGTTGGTTGCTCATCCTCGGCGTGACCGTTGCGTTGGTGCTCATCGGGACCTTGCGCGACCAGGGCACGCGCAGCGAGGGCGATCGGATCGACTCGATCAGCAAGCGCGTCGCCTGCCCGGTCTGCGACGGAGAGAGTGTGTTCGAGTCGCGGAATGCCGCCTCCACCAACATCAGCAACAAGATCTCCGACCTCGTGCGCGAGGGGAAGTTCTCCGACGCCGAGATCATCGCTGCGATCCAGAAGGACTCTGCGGCGCAGTTGCTACTCGTTCCGCGACGAAGCGGGTTCGACGCCTTGGTGTGGGCGCTGCCGGTGGCGGCGGGAACCGTTGCCTTCGTCGGTCTCGGAATCGCGTTCCGTCGGTGGTCACGACGGACCGACGACATTCCCACCGACGACGATCGTGCCATCGTGGATGCTGCCCGGGCACACGACGACGGCGGCGAGCAGTGAGCACACAGGGCCGCAACCTCGACCGGCTCGCCGAGCTCGAGGAGGAACGTCGGTTCCTGCTGCGCTCCCTCGACGACCTCGACCGCGAGTTCGAGGCGGGCGATGTCGAGGAGGACGACTATCGCGTCCTGCGCGACGGCTACACCTCCCGAGCCGCAGCGGTGATCCGAGAGATCGAGGCAGGTCGCGACGCCGCCGTCGCACCACGCCGACCGATCCGGTGGGGGCGAGTCCTCGCCGTGACCGCGGCGGTCGTCGGTCTCGGCGTGCTCGCCGGTTGGCTCGTCGCGTACTACTCGGGGCAGGAAGTGCCCGAGGGCGAGATCGCCACCGCCGATGCGGACCGCGTGGCACAACTGCTCACCGAGGCGCGTCAGTCCACGCCGCTCGATGCCATCAAGGTGTACGGAGCGGTGCTCGACATCGATCCGGGCAACGTCGAGGCACTGACCTACTCGGGTTGGTCGGCCCGAATCGTCGCGGTGCAGCAGGAAGACGGGGTGGGCCGCGAAGCGCTGCTCGATGCCGCCTACGACAAGTTGCAGCAGGCGGTGGCGACGGACGAGTCGTACCCGGATGCACAGTGCTTCCTCGCCATCATGACGTTCCGCGATCTCGGCAAGGCCGCCGAGGCAAAGCCCTATCTCGACCGCTGTGTCGCTTCGAACCCACCCGCCATCGTGAAGGGTCTCGTCGAGTCCCTGTCGGCGGAGATCGATGCTGTAGCCGGCGGTTGAGGCTCGACCACAGTTCGGGGTCTGATCCCCGGGATCTCGACTACTCGTCCGACTCGTCCGACGGTGGCGGCCAGATTTCTGCGTAGGGGAAGCCGTCCGCGTTGCGGTGGAGTACCCATGTGGTGCCCTTGCGCCAGTCGACGGGCGCCGTGACCTCCATGCCGCGACGGAACAGCGCTGCGATGGTGTCGGGGATCACATCACCGTGGCTGCACAGCACGGTGTTGTCCGGCACGGACTCCAGCAACTCGATCACGTTCCCGAACGAACCGTCCTCGGCGAGCACCGGAGTGGACTCCAGCGCGAGGTGGTGCGAGAAGGCGATCGGCTCGACCGTCTGGATGCATCGCACGTAGGGGCTCGACAGCACTTTGGACACGTCGATGTCGTCGAAGCGCTCACGCAGCCGTAACGCCTGTCGGCGCCCCTTCTTGGTGAGTGGTCGGGTCCAGTCGGATCCCTCCCACTCGTGCCGGTTGCCCGCCTTGGCGTGGCGGATCAGGTACAGCGGCACTCAGTGCCCACCCCAGAGGGCGCTCTGTCGCTCGGAGAGCCGCCGCACGAGGATCGAGTACACCACGGCGCTCGCAATCGAGGCGATCGCCATGAGCATCTGCACCCAGAAGAGGTCGGTGTAGAAGTCGGCGGCATCGCGTGCGTCGACCTCGGCACCGAAGCTCATGTTGAGCCGGGGGCTGAGCACGACACTCGTGAGCACGAGACCCACGAGCGGCACGAACCCATAGAGGACCCACCACACGTGAACGAGCGGCGAGACCGGGCGTTGCGTCCAGTTGGGGTCCCCCGGGGTGTTCGCGGGGTCGGATCCACGCCACAACTCCTTGAAGATCAACCACGGCACGGCGTAGATGGCTCCCGGAGGCACGAACCAACCGCCGATTCCCCAACCGGGTCGCCACTTGCTGCCCGGGCGTCCAAGGCGGCGATGGTTGCGCATCATCTTGCGCATCCACACCATCGTGAGGATGGCCACGGCGAGTGTCACGGCCGACTGGATCGCCATGAAGGACTGCTGGCGGTTCACGGCATCCTCGAACGAGGTGAAGCTGAGGTCGCCGTCGAGGAACTTGAGTGCCTTGCTGCGCAGGTTGATCTCGCCAGGGATCAGCAGGATCTGGATCGCGATGATGATGTACAGCAGCACCCCCATGGTGCGCGCATTGCGCATCACGGGTTCGAACCCACCGGCAGGTATGTCGCCGGCATAGTCCGTGTACGACGGAGGGGGCGCCGACGGGAACTGGGAAAAACCCGACGGAGGGGGCGGTGGCGGCGGTGGGGGCGAGCCGGGAGAGCCCGGCACCGGAGGGGGCAGCTCGGTCACACCTGCACCGTAGCCCGCAGGTGATCATCGCGGTGGCGTGTCGTCGGCGTTTGGGCTCGCCCCGGGAAAATCGGGGGCTGTGGCTGACAGACTGAGGACGTATGGGCTTCTTCGACCGCAATCGCCAGGAACTCGTCGACAAGGGCTTCGACCCGTCGCGTCTCCCGCCGGGTCAGTACCTCACCGATCGGTTTCCCGTGCTGCACGTCGGCGACGTCCCCACCTACGCCCCGGGCCAGTGGAGCCTCACCATCAACGGCCTGGTCGACCGCGAGGTCACCCTCGGGCTCGACGAGCTGAAGGCACTCCCCTCCGTCGACCTGACCTTCGACATCCATTGCGTGACCAAGTGGTCGAAGTTCGACACCACGTGGACCGGAGTGCTGGTGCGCGACCTCTTCGCGATGGCCGGCGTGAAGTCCTCCGCCACCCACGTCATGGAGCACGCCGAGTTCGGCTACACCACGAATGTCCCGCTGCCCGATATCACTACCGATCAAGCGATCATCGCCTATGCCTACGAGGGCGAGGAGATCGAGCCCATCCACGGTGGACCGGTTCGGGTCGTGATCCCGCACCTGTACTTCTGGAAGTCGGCCAAGTGGGTTCGGACACTCGAGCTGCGGGCCGGTGACGCCCCCGGGTTCTGGGAGCAGAACGGTTACAACATGTATGGCGACCCGTTCAAGGAGCAGCGCTACTGGGGTGAATAGGGCTCCACGACTGGGGCGCCCACGGTGAACTTCTCTAGTGTTCGGGCATGACCGAGACGCTCACCGGAACCAACCGCTCGAACGGCATCACCTATACCGAGCTCCTCGACCGTGATTCGCATCCGGTCAGCGAGATCCTCCGCCGCGAGTCGCCCATCGGCTCGGGCAACACCCGGGTTCCGGCGCACGCCTACTACTCGAAGGAGTGGCACGACCTCGAGGTCGAACAGCTCTGGAGCCGTGTCTGGCAGTTCGCCTGTCTCGAGGACGAGATCGCGAACGTCGGCGACTACTACGTGTACGACATCGCACACCTGAGCTTCTTGGTGGTGCGGGTGTCCGAGACCGAGATCAAGGCCTACCGCAACGCATGTCTCCATCGCGGACGCAAGTTGCGCGAGTGCGATGGCAAGGGCGCCAAGAACCTCCGCTGTGCGTTCCACGGATGGAGCTGGAAGCTCGACGGTTCGCTCAAGGAGATCCCCTGTCAGTGGGACTTCCCCGACATTGACGTCGCCGACTACGACCTTCCCGAGGCAAAGGTCGGCACATGGCACGGTTTCGTGTTCATCAACCCCGACCGCGATGCACTTCCGCTTGCGGAGTTCCTCGGCGACCTCGACGAACACTTCACGCCGCTTCCGTTCGAGCGTCGCGTGAAGGTGGCCCACGTGGCCAAGATCATGCCGGTGAACTGGAAGGCCTGCCAAGAGGCCTTCATGGAGTCGTACCACGTGGTGGCAACACACCCGACGCTCATGCCCGACATGGGCGATGCGAACAGTCGGTACGACGTGTACCGCAACTACTCCCGGGCGATCTCTCCCCGCGGTATCGAGAGCCCGCACCTCGCGAACATGCGGCACTACCCGCGCCTCGAGGACGGGAAGCACTTTGCGCGCTGGCAGCACCCGATGAACGGGCACATCTATGAGCGGATCGAGGAAGGGCGTGTGCGTGTCACCGACCTCGACGGCCACGAGAGCATCTTCGACGACGACGGCGTGTGGATTGAGGGCCCCCAGACCCAGGCCGACCCGCACCTGTGCAAGTGGATCGGTGGGCGCAACCTCCCGGGGATGGAAGACCTCCCGCTGATGATCCCCAATCCCCCCGAAGGGGTCACCAACGTGCGTGCGTGGATGGCCGACGCCAAGCGTGAGCAACTGCGCAAGCAGTTCGGCGATGCCCTCGATGTGGATGCCGTGAGCGACTCGGAAATGATCGACGCGATCTTCTACTCGGTGTTCCCCAACTGGTCGCCGTGGGGCTGCTACCACGAGTTGATGTACCGATTCCGCCCGAACGGCGACAACCCGAATGAGTGCATCTTCGAGGTGATGAAGTTTGCGCCGGCACCCAACGAGCGCCCTGCGCCTGCGAAGGTCCAGCACCTCGCCATCGACGAGGACTGGACCCTGGCGCCTCAGCTCGGGGCCACCACGAAGATCTTCCAGCAGGATTCGCTCAACCTTCCCCACGTCCAGACCGGCCTGCGTGCGCAGGAACAGGGTGAGGTGATCTTCGCGTCGTACAACGAGACCAAGATCCGCCATTTCTGGCAGAACCTCTTCCGCTGGCTCGGCGTGGAGGAGACCCCGGTGACGGTCCGCAAGTCGGGTAGCTGACGCAGCGTCCTCAGACGCTGGTCACACAGAAGTCGTCGCCCTGCGGGCGTGACGACTCGAGCGAGGTGTCGATCTCCCCGTAGAGGGCAGAGAGCATGCCGCGCACCATGCCTCGATCGACGGCGCAGATCACAGGGTGGTCGATGGCGGTGTCGCCGAACGGACAGTGCGTGTTCACGATGCGCAACTGGTTGTTGCGGCTCTCGGTGTGCGCTGCGAAGCCGTGTGCCGTGAGTGCGTCGGCCACGGCGTGCAGCGCCGACCGGAGGGAGCGCTGTGCGGTCTGGGCGTCGGAGCCCACCATGCCGGCGGCGATGGTGCGTCCGTACCGGGCACCCACTTCCTCAGCCAACTGCTCGGCGGTCTCGCGCGGGAGTGCTGCAAGGGTCTTGCCGAGCAACTCGAGCACGAGGTCGTCGGTGCGAACCGGCACGTCGAGGTTCACCTTCTCGCCGACGGCTCGGTAGTGCTTCGAGGGTCGGCCGGCCCCGGTTCCGGCGCTGCGCTCGACGGCAACCTCCAGGTAGCCACCTGCCGCCAGTTTGTCGAGGTGGTGGCGCGCCACATTTGGGTGGAGACCGAACTCCTCGGCGACCTGCGCAGCGGTTGCACCGCCCTCGTGATCACGCGCGAAGAGATAGATCGCGCGTCGAGTCGGGTCCCCGAACGCGGAGGTGATCGCCGACACGGTTGCGGAGAAGGTTGCGGGAGTGGGGCTCATCGCCACGCCGATATTCTACCTATGGCCGTAGTGGTAATTCCGGTCGTCCCGTCGTTCTGAGCCCCTTTAGCAATCCGGAGTGTCCATGTCGCTCTCACAGGAACAGGTCATCGATGCGCTGCGGCCCGTCGAGGACCCCGAACTGCGCCGGTCCATCGTCGATCTGGGCATGGTGAAGTCGGTTCGCATCGAGTCCAAGGCCGTGCAGGTACAGGTGGCCCTCACGGTGCCCGGGTGCCCGCTTCGCAATGAGATCCAGCGTCGCGTCACCGAGGCGGTGCAGCCTCTGGCCGGCGGACGCACCGTGAGCCTCGACTTCACCGTGATGACCGATGCCGAGCGCGAGGCCGTGCGCCGCACGATGTTGGGCGACCCGGCATCCACCGCAGGCTCGAGCCCCGCCCAGGGTCATGCTCAGGGGCGCGCCATCCCGTTTGCTCAACCCGGATCCCGCACGCGGCCGCTGCTCATCGCGTCGGGCAAGGGCGGCGTGGGCAAGTCGAGTGTCACCACGAACCTCGCCGTTGCGCTCGCCAAGCGCGGCCACAGCGTGGGTGTCGTCGATGCCGATATTTACGGTTACTCGATCCCCCGGATGCTCGGCGCCACCAACGACCCGGTCGCCATCGATCAGATGCTGGTGCCGTCGGAGGCCTGGGGCGTGCGCTGCATCTCGATCGGCTATTTCGTTCCCGAGGGTCAGGCCGTGATCTGGCGCGGCCCGATGCTGCACAAGGCGCTCGAGCAGTTCCTCACCGATGTGTTCTGGGACGACCCCGACTTCCTGCTCATCGACATGCCGCCGGGTACCGGCGACATCGCCATCTCACTCTCGCAGTACCTGCCGCGCGGCGAGGTCTACGTGGTCACCACTCCCCAGCCGGCCGCCCAGAAGGTCGCCAAGCTCGCTGCGGCGATGGCCGAGAAGGTCCACCTTCCGGTCAAGGGCATCATCGAGAACATGTCGTGGTTCACCGGGGACGACGGCAAGCGGTACGAGATCTTCGGTTCGGGCGGCGGCCAGGAGCTCGCCGACGAACTCGGCATTCCGTTGCTCGGCCAGATCCCTCTGGTCCCCCAGCTGCGCGAGGGTGGCGACGACGGGCGGCCGATCACGGCAGTTGCCCCAGACAGCGAACCCGCCCGTGCGTTCGCGGCCATCGCCGAGCGGATCGCCGTTGAGTTGCGCCCGAAGAAGGTGTTCAGCGCGCAGCTGAAGATCAACTAAGCAGGGGGCGTGCGTTCGCTCCGCCCGGTGTTGATCCCAGCGACCCTGCTCCTGGTGCTCTCCTCGTGCGGCTCGGGTTCCTCGACGTCGCAGGAGCCCGACCTGACGAGCACCACTGCTCCGCCCGTCACCGAGGCACCCATTACGACTGCTGCGTCGGCAACCACGGCCGAGCGTGCGACCACCACCAGCACGACCACGACGGTGGTGTCCACCACCCTGCCGCCCGATCCGCGAACGCTCCCGCCCGAGCCGCTCGTGTCGGTGCGTGAGAAGCCGTCGGCCAGCGAGGGAACATGGAAAGCCGTGTTCGCCCTCGATGACACCGACGTCATCTGGACGACGAGTGTGCACCCCGTCGAGGGTCAGCCCAAGGTGCGCGCAACTGCCGCTGTGTTCGACCAGAACCGCCTCGTTGCTGCGCTGTTCAACGGCACCGAGGTGCCGGGCAAGAAAGGGTTCAAGAACGCGAGCAAGGTCACCAAGGCCGTTGCGCCCGCGCTCGTTGCATCGTTCAACGGTGGCTTCGAGTTCCGCCACATGAAAGGTGGCTACCTCACCGAGGGTCGTGAGCTGAAGAAACTCCGCAAGGGCGACGCAACGCTGGGCGTCACCAACGATGGCGTGCTCGTACTCGGCGTGTACGGCGACGACATGACCAACGATGGTTCGTGGGTCTCGTTGCGCCAGAACCTGCCTCCGATGGTTCTCGACGGCGAGGTCGTGGTCGACCGGTACCGAGGCGTGTACTGGGGTGACAATTTCGGGGGCGTCACGGTGACGTACCGATCCGCCATTTGCCGCATCGCCGACGGACGCCTCATGTATGTCGCGATGGGTGCCGTCGACATCGAGCCCATGGCCCGAGGGTTGGTGGCGATGGGCTGCGAGATCGCCATGCAGCTCGACATCAACGGCCACTGGCCGAACTTCGTCTGGTACAAGGGTCTGGGCAACACCAAACGAACCGGTGTCGTCATCGACTCCCGCATGAACGGCGAGCAGCGAGTACTCCGGGGCTGGAAGAAGGATTTCATCGCCCTGTTCGACCCCGCAACGGTCACACGTTCCGAACTTGCCTGACCGGAACCTCAGCCGTTGTCGGTGCAGCGGTCCGTCACCGTGGATATCGCCCTATCCTGCTCCGTGTGGACGTACGTATCGGTGTGACTCAGGCCCCCCGCGAAGTGACCGTTGAGGTCGCCGACGACGAACGCGACGCTGCCCGCGCCGCGATCGACGCAGCGCTCTCAGGGGCGAAGGACACCCTCTGGCTCGAGGACAAGCGCGGTCGTCTCGTCGCGATACCTGCCTCGAAGATTGCGTACATCGAGATTGGCTCGCCCGAGGGTGATCGACGGATCGGATTCGGCAGCTGAGCCAAGGCGCTGCAGCAGGCGGCTCTGCCCGGGTGCCGCTGCTCGACCGCAATCTGGTGGTCGTCACCGGCAAGGGCGGCACCGGTAAGACCACCGTGTCCGCAGCGCTTGCCGTCCTTGCGGCCCGTCTCGGCAAGCGCGTGCTCATCTGCGAGATGGATGCGAAGGGAAGCCTGGCTTCGGCCTTCGACGTCGGGCCGCTGCCGTACGACCCGCTCGAGGTGGGCGAGCAGCTCTTCGCAATGGCGATGAACACCGAGGACTCGCTGCGCGAATACCTGCGGCGGTTCGTACACATTCCGTTCGTGACCCGTCTCGGTGTTCTGGCAAGGACATTCGACTTCGTTGCCGATGCAGCGCCCGGGGTGAAAGAGATCCTGTCGCTCGGCAAGCTGTGCTACGAGGTCCGCGAGCGCAACTACGACATGGTGATTGTCGACGGTGTCTCCACCGGGCACGTAGTCGCACAGCTCAGCGCACCCGACGCCATCGGAGAACTGGTGCGGGTAGGACCGGTGAGCGAACAGACGCGATGGATGCTCGACATCCTCGAGGATCCAGCGCGTTCGGGCGTCGTGCTCGTGACCACTCCCGAGGAGATGCCGGTCCTCGAGACCGTCGACCTCGTCGACCAGATCCAGGCTCAGACTCGGGTCGAGGTCGCAGCAGTGGTCGCCAACCGAGTGCTGCCCGAACTGTTCGGCCGCAGCGAGGAGGCGGTGTTCGATGCACTCACGGCGCCTGCATCGATCGACATCCTGCACGACGAGTTCGGCCCGGATGTCGATGTCGTACTCGAGGGGGCGCGGCTCGCGGTCACGATGCGACGCGGCGGTGCCGCGCAGCTCGAGTACCTGCGTAGCCGTCTCCCCGCCGGGCTCGGTGTGCTCTACGTGCCGGAACTCTTCAGCCGTTCGACGGGACGGCGCTCGGTCGAGCTCGTGGCCGATGCACTCGCCGAGGAACTGTTGTGACGCGTCCGGGCCTCGACACCTTGCTCGCTGCCAAGGAGATGGTGCTGGTGTGCGGGAGCGGCGGGGTGGGCAAGACCACCACTGCAGCTGCGATGGGTCTGCAGGCCGCCGCCGAACTGGGGGGTCGTGTGCTCGTGCTCACGGTCGATCCCGCCCGGCGCCTTGCCGATGCGCTCGGGCTCGCCGGCGGGACGCTCGGCAACGCTGAGATCAAGATCGATCCGACTCATCTGCCGGTGCGGCTGCAGGGCGAATTGTGGGTGGCGATGCTCGACACCAAGGCATCGTGGGACGATCTCGTGATCCGTCACGCACCCGACGCGAGTACGCGCGAGTCCATCCTCAAGAACCCGCTCTACCGGAACATCACGGGGCGTTTCGTCCACAGCCACGAGTACATCGCGATGGAACGGCTCCATGAGATCCACGCCTCGGGCCGCTACGACCTCGTCATCGTGGACACGCCACCGTCGAGACATGCGCTCGACATCCTCGATGCCCCGGCACGGATGAAGGAGTTCTTCGGCAGTCGACTGCTGCGCTGGCTCACGGTGCCGTACCGCTCGCGCCTCTTCACGGCCGCCAGCAAACCCTTCTACCAAGTGGCCGATCGAATCCTCGGCAGCAATTTTCTTCGCGACATCGCGGAGTTCTTCTTGTTGTTCCAGCAGATGGAGGCCGGCTTCGTTCGCCGTGCGAACGAGACCGAGGCGATGCTGGCCGATGCGCGGACCACCTTCGTCGTGGTGACCACACTGGAGGCAGCACCGGCAACCGAGGCCCGCTTCCTGCTTGGCGAACTCGCTGGCCGGTCGCTCCCGTTGGGCGCGGTGGTCGTGAATCGGGTGCTCCCACCCGCACTTCGGGCCGTAGGAGCCCGCACCACCGCAGCAAAAATGGTGGACAGTGCGGCCGAATCGGCACGCCGGCTCCAACCAGTGCTCGGGGGCGATGTCGCGATGATCGAGCGGGTGCTGGCCGAGGTGGGGAGCAGGTTCCACGACTTCGGAGTGGTGGCCGCACGCCAGGCCGAGCGCGAGGCGGAGCTTGCTGCGATGTCGCCCTTGCTCGTCAACGTTCCGTGGATCGAGCCGTCGGGTGACGAATTGGCGGCACTCGCGCAGATCGGGTCAAGCATCTGGGGTTCGTGATGGGGATCACCGTGCCCGCATCGGGAGTGGCGAATCGGCCAGACTCTGAGTGTGGCGACTCTCGCTGAACTGACCCGACAGAACACCGTCCTCACCAAGGAGGAGGTTGGTCATCTCCAGCGACTCGTCGCCGACTGGGGAATGCTCGCCGATTTCTGCTTCGCCGACATGCTCCTGCATGTGCGTGCGGTGGCGGGCCCCGACGATGCTCGGTGGCTCGTGGTGGACCAGGTCCGTCCCGCTACGGCGCAGACCCTGCACCCGCGCGACTGGATCGGCACCTGGGAGCGTGATTCCGATCGACCCCTGCTCCGGCTTGCGTACGAAGGCGGCGCGACCGTCGAGGGCGAGTTACTCGTCGACGGAGTGGCCGAACCGGTGCAGACCACAGCGATCCCGGTGCGCCACGGTGGTCGGGTCATTGCCGTACTCACACGCGAGTGGTCCGAGCAGAAGGGCCGTCAGCCCGGGTTGCTCGAGCGCACCTATCTGTCCATCTTCGCCCGGTTCGCGCAGATGATCTCCGAAGGTCTGTTCCCGTACCCGGGAAGAAAGGGCTCGATGACTGCCGCACCGCGGGTCGGTGATGGCGCCATCGTCCTCGACGCTGGAGCACGGGTGCAGTTCGCCTCGCCGAACGCCGTCTCAGCACTCCACCGTGTAGGCATCACAGCGAACGTCCTCGGCCTCGGTCTGGCAGAGCTCGGTTTCAACGACACGGCGGTTCGCTCGGCCTTCGACCGGCACGAACCGGTACTCGAGGAATCGGATCAACCCTCCGACATCACGATGCTCGAGTACTGCATCCCCATCCTCGAGAGCGATCCTGCGGGGCCCGGTGGCGTTCGGGTCACCGGAGGGGTGCTGCTGCTTCGAGATGTCACCGAGTTGCGTCGTCGCGACCGACTCTTGCTCTCGAAGGACGCAACGATCCGGGAGATCCATCACCGGGTGAAGAACAACCTTCAGACGATCTCGTCGTTGCTGCGCCTGCAGGCCCGACGCCTCACCTCCGACGAGGCGAAGGCAGCCGTCAACGAAAGCGTGCGGAGAATTCGCACCATTGCACTCGTGCACGAAACGCTGTCGCGCGAGCCCGGCGACGATGTCGCGTTCATCGAGATCGTCCGGCCGTTGCTCCGACTCGCAGAAGAGGGCTATCAGTCACCCGACCGGCCGGTTCGCTTCACGGTGCAGGGGGATGGGGGAAAGTTGCCCGCCACCGTTGCAACGCCGCTGTCGGTGGTGCTCACCGAACTGCTCCAGAACGCAGTGGATCATGAGTTCCCGCTCGGCAGCGGGGGCGGGCAGGTCAAAGTTGTCCTGTCGAACGAAGCCGGGACGTTGACGATCCGGGTGATCGACGATGGGCTCGGGGTTCCTGCCGATTTCGCCATCGATCAGGCCAACGGTCTGGGTCTCACGATCGTGCGGACCCTCGTCACCACCGAGCTCGGCGGCACGATCAACATGCGCCAAGGGGTTCGGGCCGACTTCGAGGCGGCAGGCATGACCCCTCCGGCACGGGGCACCGGAACGGTGATCGACCTCACGGTCCCCATCGGGGACCCCGAATCGCTCTGAGGGCCGGGTTCAGACCGCAGCAGCAGTCGTGGCGCTGATCGTCACGGTCTGACGCTGCTGCGACTGCTTCTGGCGTGCGACGTACTCGCGGCGGAGCTTGCGACGCTCCTCCTCGGAGGTGCCGCCCCAGATCCCCGAGTCCTGGTTGGTCTCGAGCGCGTATTCGAGGCACTCGGTGCGCACGGTGCACTGGTTGCACACCTCTTTGGCGCGATCGATCTGCACCAGCGCCTGACCCGTCGTGCCGACCGGGAAGAAAAGGTCGGGATCGGTGTCTCGGCAGATGGCGTCCCGGCGCCATCCGTACTGTGCGTTCGCCAGTGCAAGGCTTGAGGCAAGAATCGACACGATTTCGCTCCGAATGTGTGCGGATGGTTCGGTCTGCTCGGTGCTTTTCCGCCGTCGCCCCGGACCGGACGTACCCAGCGGTTATTTGCACTGTGCAGACAAAGGCGCACATTAGGTCGGGTGTCGGGGCGAATCAAGGGGTCGTTTTCGGCGCCGAATCGCCCCGATGACCGCAGGACGCGCGCTAGAACAGGGCATGGCCCCCCAGATCATCGCTCACCGTGGCGCCTCTCGCGCTGAGCATGAGAACACGCTGGCGGCGTTCGAGCAGGCCCGGCGCCTCGGGGCCGATGCGGTGGAACTCGATGTCCGCCTGAGCGCCGATGCCGTGCTGGTGGTCCACCACGATCCCCGGATTGGGGCCGATGGCACTCCGGTCACCCACCTTCCCCGCCGACTCCTGCCCGACTACGTACCGACACTCGATGCGGCACTCGACGCGTGCAGTGGCATGTGGGTGAACGTCGAGATCAAGAACGACCCGAGCGAGCCCGACTTCGATGCCACCGATCACATCGCCGAACGGGTGGTGCAGGCACTCGCCCGGCGTGGCGAGAACGAGCGCTGGCTCATCTCATCGTTCCGGCTCGAGACGGTGAACCGTTGCCGACTCGTCGAGCCGACGATCGCAACAGCGTGGCTCACCGAGGGAATCCCGCCGGACGCCATCGATCTTGCGCACCGCTTCGGGCACCGCGCCGTGCACCCGTACTACGAGTTCGTCACCCAAGACTTCGTGGACCGCTGTCACGCACGCGGGATCGAGGTCAACGTCTGGACCTGCGACGATCCCGTCGCCATACTCCGCCTCGCCGGCTGGGGAATTGACGGCATCTGCACCAACGTGCCCGATCTCGCCCTCGAGACGCTGGGTCGACGCTGACGCCAAGCCCGGCGATCAACGCGGGAGGAGCAGTCGCACCGCGTCCGGGCAGTGCTCGAACTCGAGTCGGGAGACCTCACCGAGGTAGTCGCCGTCGAGCTGATACGGGAATGGTGTTGCCGAGGCGACCTCGAAGTGCAGCAGGTCGACACGTTCGTCGAGGTGTACGGACGGCTTGACGCCGCCGCCACGAAGCGCCCCTGCGAGCGACGACAGGATGGCCCCCACGCGCATCGTGCGGAAGGTGATGCACACGAGGCCCCGATCGAAAGCTGCATCGTGCGAGAGGTCGAGCGGACGGTTCCCGAGGTACGTGTACGGGTTGGTGTTGAGCACGATCGTGAAGTAGCCGTCCTCGACAACGGAACCGTCGTCGAACTGCAGCGCAAAGTGCGGGTGGTTCCGGTCGTAGTGACGCGCCCAGGTGGACACTGAGGCCCAGATGAAGAGCGGGTGGCCGGCCCATCGCTTGAGAGAGGCGTGGCGCTCCACCTGACGGACCACAGCCGCGTCGTATCCGATTCCGGTGTGGAAGCAGAAGTAGCGCCCGTTGACCCTGCCGAGGCCGATGGGCTGGAGCGCCCGGGCATCGAGCCCGCGTACGAGTCCCTCCACAGCAGCGACCGGGTCGTTGGGCAGGCCGAGGGTTCGCGCAAAGACGTTGGTCGAGCCGCCCGGGAGCACTCCGAGGGCCGTGTCGGTGCCGGCGATACCGGTGGCGACCTCGTTCAGGGTCCCGTCGCCCCCGAAGGCGATGACGAGGTCAATGCCCCGGCGGGCAGCGTCGTGGGCGATGCGGGTGGCGTGGCCCCGGCGGTTGGTCTCGACGACCTCCACCTCGTGCCCCCGGGACAACGCGCGGTGGACCACCACCGTGTTCCGGGCGGTCACCGACGAGGCAAAGGAATTGACCACGAGGACGAGACGCAAGGACGCTCAGGCTAGTTGTGCATTCCTTGCCCCGACGGGTTGGGCGCCCCCGTCAGAGGGGGGTAACAATGAGGTCGTATGAACGTAATCGTCTGTGTGAAGCAGATCCCGGACCCGGCGCTGCCGGGTGCGTTGGATCCGGCCACCAACACGCTCAAGCGTGACGGCAAGCTCATCCT
>JAULYZ010000026.1:0-9940 GCA_032117595.1 Acidimicrobiia bacterium
CCTCATCGCAGCCGCAGCATCCGGCCAGATCGGCGGCAGCAAGGTGCAGATCGGCCGTTACCTCGCGCGCACACTGGCCAACGAGACCGGGCTCGCCGAGCGCGTGGCCCAGCGGATCGCCGGTCAGCCCGGCGAGTCCTCGACTGCACTCGTCCGCTACATCGACACCACGGCCAGCGAGGTTCCCGACGCCGGCTTCGACGCGTACCTCGACGATCTCGGCCAGATCGGCGGGCCCGATACCGCGCCCGGCGACGAACCCATTCCCTGACGAGGCTGGTTCGACTCCTTGCTGTGGCGCTCAGGTTCCGCAGAAGGTGCGGAAGCCCGACGCGAAGTCGGGTGGCGCCGGCCGCGCATAGCGCTCGAGGCCGGGGCGTTCTTCGTACGGCGACGACACCACCGCCAGCAGCGCCCGGAACGCAGCGAGGTCGCCCTGCGTTGCCCCGGTGAGCGCTTCGTCGACAAGGTGGTTGCGCGGGATGTAGAGCGGGTTCACCGCATCCATCGCTGCGGCAACCGATGCCGCCGACCGACCGCCGGCCACCACAGCACCGGCCCAGCGCGTACGCCAGTCGACAAAGGCCGGTGAACCCACAACGAGCGAGTCGATGGTGTTGGTGTCGCCTCGCAGCACCGACGCAAGTGCTCGGAACAGCGAGGTGAAGTCGACACCGTGCTGGCCGATGACGGAGAGCAACCCGTGTGTGAGTGAGGCACCCTCATCGGTCGGTGTGGCGAAGCCGAGCTTGCGCTGCAGTCTCTCGCCGAAGTGACGTTCGTAGGTGGCTGTGAACGACCGGAGCGCAGCAGTGGCAGGCTCCACCGCCGCCTCCCAGTCGTCGCCCATCAACGGAATCAGGCTCTCGCCCAGCCGGGCGAGGTTCCACTGAGCGATCAGGGGCTGATTGCCGTATGCGTACCGGCCACCGTGGTCGATGGAGCTGAACACTGTTGCGGGGTCGTAGGCGTCCATGAATGCGCAGGGGCCGTAGTCGATGGTCTCGCCGCTCACGAGCATGTTGTCGGTGTTCATCACCCCGTGGATGAAGCCGACGAGCATCCACTGCGCAATGAGCGCAGCCTGCGCATCGACCACGCGCCCGAAGAACGAGAGATACGGCTGGTCCGCGTCGAGAGCATCCGGGTAGTGACGGGCGATGGCGTAATCGGCAAGACGCTTGCGCAGCGCCGCGTCGGGGTGACGAGCGGCGTACTCGAAGGTGCCCACCCGCAGGTGGCTCGCCGCCACACGGTGGAGCACGGCTCCCGGCAGCGCTGTCTCGCGCATCACCTGCTCGCCGGTGGCCACGACTGCGAGCGAGCGCGTGGTGGGGATGCCGAGCGCATACATCGCCTCGCTCACCAGGTACTCGCGCAGCATCGGCCCGACTGCAGCCCGACCGTCGCCGCCCCGCGCAAACGGCGTGCGACCCGAACCCTTGAGGTGCAGGTCGCGCCGCCGACCCGAACGATCGAGCACCTCGCCCACGAGCAGTGCGCGACCATCGCCGAGACGCGGGTTGTAACTGCCGAACTGGTGGCCGGCGTAGGCCTGGGCCATGGGTTGTGCACCAGCCGGCGGAGGGTTCGCGATCAGGGCACGCACGCCGTCGGGGGTGCGCAACGCATCGATGTCGAGACCGAGTTCGTCCGCCAGCGCCTCGTTGAGGATGAGGAGTTCCGGCGCCGCCACGTCGGCCGACTGCCACGGCTCGCCAAGATCGGGGAGCTCGCGGGCGAAGGTGTTGTCGAAGCGGAATCCGAACGCCGCAGGGTGATCCACGATCTGCAGGCTATGGCCGGGGCTCCGGCGAAGCGTGTCCGTCGTCGCCCCAGCGAGCGGGCCTCGGGAGTACAACTCCTGCCCGACGCCGACACCTCGTTAGCCTCGCAGCGGTGCGCGCAGCAGCGCTGCCCGCGATTCCACCGTCCGCACAACACTTCATCATTCCCGAGTGAGGACCGCACGATGAACCTTGCGATCTGGGTTGCCCGTCACGGCAACCGACTCCCCCATCTCCCGGCCGTTGCCGACGGCGAGCGCGTCCACGCCACGTGGGCCCAGTTCGCCGACACCGTGTCGCGGGCGGCGAGCGGCCTCCGGGAGCGACTCGGTCTCGGAACGGGCGACCGTGTTGCCATCGTGATGAGCAACCGCCCCGAGTACCTCGAGGCCATGTTTGCGGCGTGGCACGCCGGACTCGTGGTGGTCCCCGTCAACGCCCGGCTGCACCGCGACGAGATTGCCTACATCATCGAGCACAGCGGGTCATCGGCTGCGCTCACCGACGCCGAGCATGCCGACGATGTGACGTCGCTGGTCGGCACCGTGCCCTGCCTCACCAACGTGGTGCTCGCCCCCGGGCCGCAGTGGGACGCCATCACCGCGGCGCTGTCGATGGAACTCGTCGAGCGGGCGGCCGACGACCCGGCATGGCTCTTCTACACGAGCGGCACCACCGGGCGGCCCAAGGGAGCAACGCTCACCAATCGAAACCTGATGATGATGTCGTTGAGCTACTTCGCCGACATCGACCCGGTGCAACCCGACGACAGCATCCTCCATGCTGCACCGATCTCCCACGGGTCAGGTCTGTACGGACTCCCCCACGTGGCGCGCGGCGCGGTGAGCGTCATCCCCCACTCGGGTGGTGTCGACGCTGCCGAGATTGCGACCCTTCTGCAGCGGTGGCCGGGGATGTCGTTCTTCGCAGCACCCACGATGGTGAAGCGCCTCGCTGCAGATCCGGCCATCGCAGCGGCGGACCTGACGAACCTCAAGACCATCGTCTACGGCGGGGCCCCGATGTACCTCGCCGACCTCGAGGACGCGCTCGGCGTGTTCGGTCCGCGGCTCGCCCAGATCTACGGTCAGGGGGAGACCCCGATGACCATCACCGGGTTGTCCAAAGCCGACCACGCCGACACCGCCCACCCGTCGTGGCGCGACCGGATGCAGAGCGTCGGCATCCCGCGCACCGATGTGGAGGTACGCGTGGTGGACGACGAGGACCGCCCCCTACCCGTCGGCGAGATCGGCGAGGTGGTCGTACGCGGTGACGTCGTCATGGCCGGGTACTGGGAACAACCCGAGGCCTCCTCCGAGACCCTGCGCAACGGCTGGCTGCACACCGGCGACATGGGCAGCTTCGACGCCGAGGGATACCTCACCCTGCGCGACCGCTCCAAGGACCTCATCATCAGCGGCGGCATGAACATCTACCCACGCGAGGTCGAGGAGGTCCTGCTCCTGCACCCCGGCGTGCGCGCTGTCTCGGTGGTGGGCAAGCCTGATCCCGAGTGGGGCGAGTCGGTCGTGGCGTTCGTGGTTGCCGACGACACCGCTGCACGCCCCACCACCGACGACCTCGACCGAATCTGCCTCGAGCGCATCGCCCGCTACAAGCGACCCAAGGAGTACCGCTTCGTGGACTCGCTGCCCACCAACAACTACGGCAAGATCGTCAAGCGGGAGTTGCGCGAGATGCTGCGGGCAGAAACGTCCTAGCGGGTTCCTGCACCCGCGGTTACTGGCCGTCGAGGAGCTCGAGCGAACGGCGGCGGAGTCGGCGCATCCCGGCGAGCCACCGGTCGGGATCCTGCGCCTTGCGCTCCACATAGGTCTGCACCTCGGGGTGCGGCAGGATCAGGAACCGACCATCGCGCATCGCAGCAGTGACCACTTCGGCCACGTACTCGGGCTCGACGATTCCGTCAGTACCACCGTCGCCAAGTTGTCGCGGCGCCATGGCGGTGTTCACACCCTGCGGGCAGAGCACCGAGACGCCGATGCCCGCGTCGCCGTGCTCGATAGCGATGGTCTCCGCCAGTTTGATGCATGCGGCTTTCGTGACGCTGTATGGCGCCGACCCCACCGCACACAACAGACCCGCTGCACTCGCTGTCTGCACCAGATAGCCCTCGCCGCGCGCCCGCATGGACGGCAGCACCGCACGTGCGGCATACACATGGGCCATCACGTGCAGCTCCCACTGCGACTGCCAGCCAGAGTTCGGCGCATCGACCCCGCCCTCGACCCCTGCGCCGGCGTTCGAGAAGAAGATGTCGATGGGCCCGTGCTCGCGTTCCACCCGCTCCACGAGGGCCACGATGGCGGACTCGTCGGTGACGTCGAGTCCCACACCGACCGCACCCATTGCCGCTGCAGCGCGCTCCGCGGCTGCGGCATCGCGGTCGGCAAGCACCACGGCGCGAGCGCCGAGTCCCATCCAATGCCGCCCCACGGCGGCACCGATACCGCCACCGCCCCCGGTAATCACGGCAACGCGTCCTGCGATCTCCATGTCTGTCCCCCTCGGTCGGGACGCTACGGTCGGCCCCCAACACCTGCAGTACAGCACTTGGAGGACACCATGCCCGAAGCCTGGATCATCGACGCCGTTCGCACGCCCCGTGGTGTGGGCAAGGTCGGCAAGGGCGCCCTCGCCGACATCCACCCCCAGCGCCTCGGTGCCACCGTGTTGGCTGCCATCCGCGACCGCAACCAGCTGAACACCGCCGAGGTGGACGACATCATCTTCGGCACCAGCATGCAGGTGGGCCCCCAGGGCGGCGATCTCGCCCGCATGGCTGCCCTCGACGCCGGCTACGACACCAAGGCCAGCGGCGTGACCCTCGACCGGTTCTGCGGATCGGGTATCACCACCACGAACTTCGCCGCCGCACAGGTGATGTCGGGCATGGAGAATGTGGTGATCGCCGGCGGGGCCGAGATGATGTCGTGGCACCCGAAACTGGGCGAGATCCAGATGGATGTTCGCGGGCCCTTCATGGACGCCGGCAACGAGCACCTCCGCGCCCTGCACCCCCAGACCCATCAGGGTGTTGCGGCTGATGCGATCGCCTCGCTCGAGCGCATCCCCCGTCAGGCACTCGACGAACTCGCCGTGGAGTCACAGCGCCGCGCCGCGGCGGCCATCGCCGAAGGACGCTTCGACCGCAGCCTCGTTCCCGTGTACAAGAACGACGGAACACTCGCGCTCGACAAAGAAGAGTTCCCCCGACCGGGCACCACCCTCGAGGGACTGACGAAGCTCGGGCCGTCGTTTGCTGCCATGGCCGACGTACCCCTCGATGCGAAGGGCACCACGCTGCGTTCCCTCGTGCTCGAGCGTTACCCCGGGCTCGAGATCGAGCACGTTCACCATGCCGGCAACTCCTCGGGCGTGGTCGATGGCGCTGCAGCAATCCTGATTGCGAACCCCGACTACGCCAAGACCCAGGGATGGAAGCCGCGTGCTCGCGTGGTGGCGATGGCGAACATCGGCGACGACCCGACCCTCATGCTCAACGCTCCGGTACCGGCAGCGAAGAAGGTGTTGGCCAAGGCAGGCCTCACGTTCGACGACATCGACCTGTTCGAGGTGAACGAGGCATTCGCCGTGGTGGCCGAGAAGTTCATCCGTGACACGGGCGTGGATCGAGACAAGATCAACGTCAACGGTGGCGCCATGGCGCTCGGTCACCCGATTGCCGCAACCGGCGCGATTCTCATCGGCACGGTGCTCGACGAGCTCGAGCGTCGTGACGCACGCTTCGGCCTCGTCACCATGTGCGCAGCCGGCGGCATGGCCCCGGCCGTCATCATCGAGCGCATCTAGTCCGCAGCGCCGACGCCGTCCTCGGCGTGCACCACGACACGGCCCGAGGTGCCGTCCACGGTGATCAGCGCGCCATCGGGAATGAGGTCGCATGCCCGACCGAGGTTGGCCACGCAGGGAAGGCCGTACTCCCGCGAGATCATCACCGCATGCGCCACCACACCGCCGGTCTCCACGACGACCCCACCGATGATCGAGAACACCGTGGTCCACCCGGGATCCGTTGCCACCGTGACGAGGATGTCGCCGCGGCGCACCTTGGAGATCTCCGACAGGCGCCGGCAGACGCGGGCGCGCCCGGTGACCACACCTGAGCTGGCTGCAATGCCACGCAGTGCCCCCTCGGCATCGACGGCGTCGTCGTCGAAGGTCTGCCACCCGCGGAGGTACTTCGGCGGCTCCTGCTGCGAGTACTTCTCGTAGACCCGGCGGCGTGCTCGCACACGGATGCCGATCTGGCGTGCCGAGATCTCACCGCGGTCGGCGAGCAACATCTCCTGCCGGCCGAGGAAGAAGATGTCGTCGGCATCGGTGAGGAGATACTTGTCGACGAACCGTTGTGCGATGTGGCCGTAGAGGTCACGCGAGCGCGACATGGTCTTGTCGTTGTAGAACCGCTCGAAGTCGCGGTAGTAGAAGTAGTCCTGCACGAGATCGACGAACCAGTCGAAGAACGGCGCCTGGAGCTTGGCGAGTGGACCGGTGGACAGTCGCTGTCGGCACTCCTCCCGCGCAGCGAGCATCTGCTCCCGAAGTCGGTGTTCATGGGCCGCCGGTGACTCGTGATCCTCGAGCGCGAGCATCGGACGCATCGCCTCGAACACGAGGCCGGGGCGGTGTCGCCAGCGCGGGTGGTAGGCGTCGCGCTCGGCGCCGCCACGGTGGCCGTACTGTGCGAGGAACTGCTCCAGTTCTGCGGCGATTCGTCTGCCGTCGGTGTCGGCGTCGAGCGCTGCGAGCACCTCGTCACCCGTCTCGGACTCGGCGAGCTGCCGAACCCGAGCGCAGGCCCGAACCGAGCGGGAGAGCTGCCACACGGCGATGTTCTCCTCGCCGGTCTTGGTCTGAAGACCTGCGACGAGCCGGTTGTAGAGCGTTCCGTCGGTATCGCCGAGCCATGTTGCGCAGAGCCACTGCAATGCGGGCGGGAGGGCGTAGATGTAGATGGTGAACGGGAGCACGACGTTCTCGCCGAACCGTGAGCCCTTCCGGGACTCCAGCTGTGCGGCAAAGATCTCCTCCACGCTGCGGTCGGTGAAGTCGTAGCGGCGCCAGAACTCGTCCTCGTTGTCGGTCCAGCGCTCGAGGTTCTCGTACACGATGCGGGTGGTGCCGAGCAGCGACACATCGGGCGTCTCGGTGTGCAGGCGCCACAGCAACGACAGGAACTCGTCCCAGTCGAACGGCATGTCGCGGATTTCCTCACGTTCCGACTGCGGGAACGGCCACAGCGCCGCCTCGTCGCGCGCCTGCGGCGGGATGAAGCGGCGAATGCGTTCACGTTCGAAGGTGAGGTTGTAGTACGCACGCGCCCCGTACCAACGGAAGTACGGGAAGTCGAGGAACGTCTCGGGCGTGAATCCCATCCACTCCTCGGTGAAGGTCATCCGCAGCGCATTGGCCTTGAGGAAGGTCATGCCGCCCTGCAGGTAGGTGTAGAACGACGGCGTCGACGGACCGGTCTGCACCTCGTCGGAGTAGGCGCGCGACCACACCCATCGCTCGTCGTACATCTCTGCGCGGGCGCGAGGGGTCTTGTAGCGCTCGAGCTCGTGGCCGAAGTCGAGGTTCGCTCCGGTGATCTCGCGTGCCTGCAGGATGGCGAAACGCCCGTCTGCGTATCCCCACTCGATGTCCTGGGGGAAGCCGTAGTGGTCCTCGATCCGCTGGGCGATCGCGCACAACTCCGCGACCCGGTCGTCGCCGAGCGACTGCTGCGCGCGCAGGTGCTCGGGCACTGCGACGTTGTGGGACCCCTGTCCGCTCGGGTGGGCGACGGTCATCACCGACTTGTCGCCGATCTGACGGTCCACCACGGCGAACGGCTCCTTGGCGACGACGAGTTGGTCGGGGTTCACATGGCCCGACACCACCGCCTCACCCAGACCCCAACTGCTGTTGAGGAAGAACTCCCACGGGTTCGAGGTCACCGGGTTGGCCGTGAAGAGCACGCCGGCCACTTCACTCGGGAACATCTGCTGCACCACCACCGCGAGCAGCACAGCATCGTGGGAGAAGCCCTGAGCGCGCCGGTACGACACGGCCCGACCCGTCCACAGCGACGCCCAGCACCGACGAACTGCATCGACGACCTCGTCGGCGCCCCGGATGTAGAGGTACGTGTCCTGCTGTCCGGCGAACGACGCACCGGGAAGATCCTCAGCCGTCGCCGACGACCTCACCGACACCGGCACGGCGTCGCCGCTCCCTACTGCTGTGCAGAGACGCTCATAGGCCCCGACGACGGCCCGGTCGGTGCCGACCGGCGCCTCCGCAGCGAGGAGCAGATCCCGGATCGACGCAGCATTCGTCTCGACGCTGACGGGGTCGTCGTAGTCGATTCGGGCGAGCAGTTCGTCCACCGGGCCGCGCAGTCCGCCCTCGACGAGGAAGTTGCGGTAGGCCTCGGTGGTCACCACGAACGCCGGCGGGACGGGCACCCCGGCCGAGACGAGCTCCCCGAGGTTCGCGCCCTTGCCGCCCACGAGCCCGAGGCTCCCGGCGTTCACCTCGTCGAGCGTGCAGATCAGACGTTCCGGCATGGCCCCCACCATCGCTGGACAATATTTACGTCACTGTAGATAATGACCTCGGTTCGGTCAACCGACACGACCGCAACCACGCCGCACGACTCGAGGGGGCAGCGATGGAGATCACGGCAGTGCTCTTCGACATGGGGGGCACCTTGCTCAGCTACGAGAACCGTCAGCAGATGGGCAGCGCCTTTGTGACAGCGCTGCGCCGCCTCGGTCTCGACCCCGCCGACCCGGAGGTCGTCGAGGCGCGACACAGGGCTGGCGAGGAGGTGGAGCGCGAGTACGCCGCTCGTCGTTCCTTCATCCACCGCGACCTGTTCCGCGACCGCGTGTCGCGCACGGCCGCCCTCCTAGGCGTCACAGTGCCCGCCGAGGTTCTCGACCGCTTCGACGACGAACAGCGCACGGCCGTGGTGGAACACCTCGCCCCGATGCCGGGTGTCCACGAGACGCTGCGCCTCCTGCGCGAACGACGGATCTACGTTGCTGTGGTGTCGAACGCCGACGACGACTACCTCGAGCCGGCGCTCGCTCGGCATGGCCTCACTCCGTTGCTCGATCACTGGACGAGTTCCGAGGAGGCCGACTCCTGCAAGCCCGACGAGCGGATCTACGAGTACTCCCTCGCGAAGGCGGGGCGCTCAGCAGCCGAGGCGCTCTTCGTCGGCGACTCCCCCGCCCACGACGTTGCCGGCGCACGTCGGGTCGGCATGCGTTCGGTGCTGATCGGCGAGCCCGGCTCGGTTGCGCCGCTGTCGAGCGGCCTGCGTGCCGACGAACCCGACTGGCAGGTGCGCGAACTGCTCGAGCTGATCCCCATCGTCGACGCCGCGAACCATCGGCGCGCAACAAGGTGACGGGCGGGGCCAGCGAGCCGGTGGCGCGGCGTCGCGGTCGCCCGCGCGCCATGGCGCGCGCCACTGATCTCGAGCCACGCGAGGAGATCCTCCAGCACGCCGCCTCGCTCTTCTCCGAGCAGGGTGTCCGCGCCACGCGCCTCGCGGACATCGCTGCGTCCATCGGCGTGTCGTCACCGGCGATCTACCACTGGTTCGAGAACATCGACGCAATCGTGGCGGCACTGCTCGACTACGTGGTCGACGAATCCGCTGCGTTCGCCACCGCCGCGGCCACTGCTCCTGGCACCCCGTCGGCCCGTCTTCACTCGCTCGTGCGCCAACACGTGGAGCGCCTCACGAGTGGCCCCTACGACCTGTGGTTCGTCGCAGGCCTGTCGTCAGCCGAGAGCCGTCGGTTCGCAGCCGTGGGCCGCAAGGCAACCCAGTGGCGTCGAGCTGTGGCCCGCCTGGTGGCCGAGGGAGTCGACTGCGGCGAGCTCCGACCCGTCGATCCGGCGCTCGCACTCGCTGCGGTGAGCGGCCTCGTCTACGGGGCGCTGCAACTGCGCCACCAGCACGGCACGGTCGACCCCGAGGAGGTGGCCCATCTGGCGGTCGCTGCCTTCAGGGAACCGGGGAGCGCCCTCCGGGTTGCAATTACCGATATTTCTGATTAGGTTTGTCGGGAATTCAGCCCCACCACCGCCCAAGGAGTGCCGTG
>JAULYZ010000027.1:0-1758 GCA_032117595.1 Acidimicrobiia bacterium
TGGCACACTGCCGGGATGGAGGTCTTTGAGACACCCCTGCCCGGCCTCGGTGTTCGCTATGAGTTCGTCACCGCGGGCGGCGACCGCCTCGGCGTGGTGGCGCACCGCGACGGACGGTGCGACCTCATCATGTTCGACAACCGGGATCCCGACGCGTGCCTGGGCTCGATCGAGTTGAATCGCAGTGAACTCGTCACGCTCATCGAGTTGCTCGGCGGCACGAAGATCACCGAGCGACTCTCGGACCTGCGCCACGAGGTGGAGGGTCTCTCCATCGAGTGGGTCACGATGCCGGACACCGGTGGCCTCACCGGCGCGACCATCGGCGACGGCAGGATCCGCACCGAGACCGGCGCCTCGGTGGTTGCCGTCATCCGCAACGATGCGTCGATCCCGGGCCCGGGTCCCGACTTCTGCTTCCAGGCCGGCGATGTCGTGCTCGTGATGGGATCGGCTGCAGGCGTGGCGCGCGCAGCGGCTCGACTCACCGGCTGAGCACGATGCCTGCTGCGGCCACCTCGGGCGCCACGCTCATCGAGCTCGGTGTCGTCCTGCTCGGCCTCGGCCTGCTCGGTCGCATTGCGACGGCGCTCCGCCTCCCCACCATCCCGCTCTACCTCGGTGCCGGGCTGCTGCTCGGTGAGGGCGCCCTCGACGTCCTCGACACGAGCACGGGTTTCATCCAGACCGGCGCCGACGTGGGCACGGCGATGCTGCTGCTGCTCCTCGGCCTCGAGTTCTCCCCGCACGAGCTCACCCACGGCCTGCGCCGCGACTGGCGCGCCGGCGTGCTCGACCTTGTCGTCAACTTCGTGCCCGGCCTCCTGTGCGGGTTCCTGCTCGGCTGGGAGCCGCTGGGCGCTGTGCTCCTCGGTGGCGTCACCTACATCACCTCGTCAGGCATCGTCGCAAAACTGCTCGACGAACTCGGCCGGCTCGGCAACCGCGAGACCCCGACCGTGCTGTCGGTGCTCGTCATCGAGGATCTCGCGATGGCCGTCTACCTGCCGATCGTGGGTGCGCTCCTCGTTGGTGGCGGCGTGGTCCGCGGCATGGTGTCGGTCGTGGTCTCCCTCGGGGCGGTATCGCTCGCCCTGTTCGTGGCGCACCGCTTCAGCGATGTCGTGTCCCGTGCTCTTATCACCCGGTCACGCGAGATCCTGCTCCTCACGATGCTCGGCCTCACCCTGCTCATCGCCGGCCTCGCCGAAGAGGTGCGGGTCTCGGCTGCTGTCGGGGCATTCCTCGTCGGGGTGATGATCTCGGGCCGTGCTGCCGAGCTCGGCCGTGAGGTGCTCGGGCCGATGCGCGATGTCTTCGGCGGGTTCTTCTTCGTCTTCTTCGGGCTCGGCATCGACCCGGCCGACCTCACGGACAGCCTCCTGCCCGCTGCGATACTCGCCGCTGTCGGCACGGCGAGCAAACTCGCGACGGGTTGGTGGGCGGCGCGGCGAGCAGGGATCGGCGTGCGTGGCCGACGACGCGCTGCGTTCTCCCTCGTGCCCCGCGGCGAGTTCTCGATCCTTGTTGCGGGACTCGGTGTGGCGGCCGGCACCGAGGCCGACCTCGGCTCGCTGGCCGCTGCCTATGTCCTCATCACGGCAACCGTCGGGGCAATCGGCATGCGCCTCGTCGACACACTCGCGGTGCCGACACCAATTACGAGCCGATGAGCTCCTTGCGCAGTTCGCGCTTCAGGAACTTGCCGCTCGCGTTGCGCGGGATGGGCTCGCTGCGGAACCACACCTTTGCGGGGAT
>JAULYZ010000028.1:0-4884 GCA_032117595.1 Acidimicrobiia bacterium
TAGTTACCGAATCCTTGGATGACGTTCCAGACAGGAGCGGAGGCCGGTGGCTTGTAGTCGCGCCACGGCGTGCCCTTGTGCGCGGCCGTGTGCGTCTTCTTCAGTTCCGGGTAGGGCGCATCTCGTTCAGTGGCCATCGCAGGTTCCGAAGGTACCGGCGCCGCAGGCGAACTACTGTGCCGACCAGTACTCGACCTCTGGGGGGAACATGGGTCAGGGACCGCTCGAAGGACTGCGCGTCGTCGACCTCACCGACGACACCGGACGCTTCGCGACCAAAGTGCTCAGCGAGCTGGGGGCCTCCGTGGCCCGGGCCGGCGGCGGATCGGCGGGGCCCGCAATGCGCGATGCCGCGCACGCCGCACGGGGTGGGCTCCTCGACTGGTGGTACGACGGGGGAAAGCGCCGGGTCGAGATCGACCTCGACACCGAGGCCGGGCGTGACGCCTACCGACGACTCGCTGCGAGTGCCGACCTCGTGATCGACACCGAGGCGCCGGGCCGTCTCACCGACCTCGGCGTCGACCACACCGCCCTGCGCGCGCTGAATCCGGCGCTCGTGCAGGTATCGCTCACACCATTCGGGCTCACGGGCCCACGCGCGCACTGGCAGACGAGTGATCTCGTGGCGGGTGCGCTCGGCGGGGTGCTCAGTGTGAGCGGCACCGCAGAGCATCCGCTCGGTGCATGGGGTCGCCAGAACCTCAACTTCGGCTCGCTCATGGCGGCACTGTGCGGTCTCGCCGGCGTGTACGCCGCCCGCGAGACCGGTGAGGGCCAGCACGTCGACCTGTCGCTCCACGAGACGGTCGCATCGACGATTGAGCAGCTGTTCTTCCAGTACTGGTTCGACGACATCCTCACCCCGGGCTTCGGACTCCCCAAGCGCGCACTCCGGAAGGGCTCGCTCCACTGGCTCGGCGCCTACGTCGTGGCACCTGCCAGGACCGGCGCGTGCATGGTGACCACCTCGCCGTCTCCACTCCCCTTCCTCGAATGGATGGCCGAGGAGGGCGACCCCGAGGGCATCGCGATGCGTGGACTCAGCATCGAGGAGGCCATCCCCCAGATGGAACGGGTGATGGCGGCGTTCAAGCGGTTCGCCCGCACGCGCGACTCGGGTGAGATGTTCCACCGCGCGCAGGAGTTGCACGTTGCATTCGGCGAGGTGCAGACCGTTGCGCAGGTGGCCGCAAACCCTCAGTACGGGTTCCGGGGAACGTTCCGCCCGGTGGACGGCGCTCCCACCGTCCGCATGCCCGGCCCGCTCGCCGATTTCCACGGAACACCTGCACCGGCACAGCTGCCACCTCCATCGGCCGCGGATCCGGTCGACGACGTACTCGCATCGTGGGCCTCTCCAGCCCCTCGCGCGAGGAACGGCGCCGGGCGGTCCGGCCCGTACTCGGCCGGGAAGCCGCTCGAAGGTGTGCGCATCGTCGATTTCACGTGGGTGCTCGCCGGGCCGTTCTGCTGCCGCATGCTCGGCGACCTCGGTGCCGACGTGCTGAAGTTCCAGACCGCGGAGCGGGCGACCCTCGTGAACTCGCCCGATTTCCCGTACTTCTACGTGTGGAATCGCTCGAAGCGCTCGGCGAGCCTGAACATGAAGCACGAGCAGGCGCTCGGCATCATTCGCCGGATCATCGAGCAATCCGATGTGCTCATCGAGAACTTCTCGGCGGGAGTGCTCGACCGCTGGGGCATCGGCTACGAGACGGTCAAGGAATGGAACCCCGGCATCATCTACGTCACCATGAGCGGCGCCGGCCACGAGGGCCCGTGGTCGAAGATGATCACCTACGCGCCGACGATCCATGCGCTCTGCGGTCTCACACACCTCAGCAATCCCGTCGACCGGCGCGATGTCGGTCCTGGCTTCTCACTCAACGATCACGCTGCAGGGTTCATGGGTGCCATCGCCGTGCTCTCGGCCCTCGAGTCACGCAGGACCACGGGCGTCGGCCAGCACGTCGACATCGCCCAGATGGAGACCGGCACCTACATGATCGGTCCGGCGATGCTCGACTACTTCGCCAACGACCGGGAGGCCCAACCGCAGGGCAACATCGACCCGTTCGGGCAACACGTGCCCAATGAGGTCTACCGAGCCGGTGACCTCACCGAGGTGGCCATTACGTGTCGAACCGACGACGAGTGGACGCGCCTCTGCAGTGCAGTCGGGCCACTGATCGCCCACCTTGCTGCCGACCCGCGGTGTGCCACCGCAGACGGCCGGTTTGCCTGCATCGGGGAGGTGAACGCCGCAGTGGCCGAATGGGTGCAGGGCCGGACAGGACACGCCGTCGTCGAGTCGCTGCAGGCCATCGGCATCCCGGCCGGACTGGTCCAGGACGGCGCGGCGCTCATGGACGATCCGCAACTCGTGGCCCGCAGGATGTGGCGCTCGAACGATCACCAAGTGTTCGGCGAGCGCCCCTTCGACCGTTTCCCGGGCCTCTGGAGCGGGACCGACCTCGAGCCGTACCTCCTCTCGCCCGGCTACCTCGGTGAGCACAACTTCGACATCTTCACCGAACTCGGTGGCATGTCCGAGGAAGACATCGCTGTCGCCATGGGCGACGACCTCTTCAGCTGACCGACGCGGGGACCGACGGGAGGCACCCCGTCAGGCATGCGTTTCAGCTCGAGAACTCGCGATGGATGAAGATCGCTCGCGCGCTCGCCACGCGGGTTGAGCCGTCGAGGAGTTCTGCCGACATGAAGAGCTTTCGACCTTCGCGGCGATCGAGGCGGGCGCGCATCTCGAGTTCGGTCCCGATCGGGGTCCCCGCCTCGTACCGCACGGTGAGCTCGCCGGTGAAGCCGGGGACTTCATGGATCTGCAGCACGAAGCCGAGCACGTCGTCGAAGATCGCCGAGACGATGCCTCCGTGGCTGCGACCGGGTGCACCCTCGTGCGCAGGCCGGAGCGTGAAGCGGGCAACCGCCTCCTCACCGTCCCGGAAACTCACGAGGTCAACCCCGTACGGGCTCGCCGTTCCCGAGATCGGCCGGTCGGCAAAGGTTCGGATCGGCTCACCGTCGCCGGGCGTCCCTTCCCAGCTCGGGAAGCTCAACGGGTCTCGCACGCGCACCGGCGCCTGCTCGAGACGCGCGACGAGCGCCCCGAGGGTGTTGGCCACCTCGTTGATGAGGGGCATCTCGGCCTGATGGCCCACCACTGCGTGACTGATGTCGCGAATCGCACGGCCCGCGCGGTTGCGCGCCTCGAGCTGTGCCTCCATCTCGTCGGGCGACATCCTGTGGCTCGTCATCGCTGGCGTACCGTACTGGTCACGCGAGCGAGCACCCCAAACCGCCCTCGCCCAGGCCGAGCAGGAGGTCCACCCATGGACGGAGCATCACGCGACCACGAGATCGACGAGATGCTCGCCGAACGTGCCATCACCAAGGTGCTGCATCGCTACGCACGCGGGATCGATCGTTTGGACCTCGATCTCGTCCGCTCGTGCTACTGGCCCGACGCCACCGACGATCACGGCGGCTACTCCGGCGGGGTCGACGGGTTCATCACCTTCGTCCGGGGCGCCCTCGCTCGCTTCGACGCAACGAACCACTTCCTCGGCAACATCTTGATCGACGTCGATCTCGCGTCGCACGAGGCGCGAGCCGAGACCTACTGCGTGGCGTACCACCGATACCGCGACGCCGACGGTGCCGAGATCGACATGACCGCTGGGCTCCGGTACGTGGACCGGTTCGAGGAGCGACGCGGCGAGTGGCTGATCCAGCGGCGCGTCTGCGCGTACGACTGGCGACGCACCGATCCGGTCGATGGCGACGGGGGCTTCGCCGACCCCTACGTGCGTGGGGTCCGCGACCGGTCGGACATCGTGTACCGGATCCTCGACTGAGCACCTGCGCGATGGGCCCGCTCCCACAGGAGGCGCACCCACCGGGCACCCGAGCTACATCGACGGCTGCTTGGAGATCTCGTCGAGGAACTGGTCGTTGTTGCGGAACGTCTTGAGCCGGTCGATGAGCAGCTCGAGACCGGGCGCCGCATTGCCGTCAGCGGCAAGACCCGAGAGCACGCGACGGAGCTTCCACACCATCTGGAGCTGCTTGCGGTCGAAGAGCAGCTCCTCGTGCCGGGTGCTCGATGCGTCGACGTCGATCGCCGGGTAGATGCGACGCTCGGCGAGCTTGCGGTCGAGCCGGAGTTCCATGTTGCCGGTTCCCTTGAACTCCTCGAAGATCGCCTCGTCCATGCGGCTGTTCGTCTCGACGAGTGCGGTGGCGAGAATGGTGAGCGAGCCACCTTCCTCCACATTGCGGGCCGCACCGAAGAACTTCTTCGGCGGGTAGAGGGCGCCTGCGTCGATACCGCCGGACATGATGCGGCCCGTGGCCGGTGCCGCGAGGTTGTAGGCACGCGAGAGCCTCGTGATGCCGTCGAGGATGATCACGACGTCCTGGCCCATCTCGACGAGACGCTTGGCCTTCTCGATGACGAGTTCGGCAACGTGGGTGTGCTCGTCGCTCGGCCGGTCGAAGGTGGAGGCAACTACCTCGCCGCTGATCGTGCGCTTGAAGTCGGTGACCTCTTCGGGCCGCTCGTCGATGAGCAACACGATGAGCTTGACCTCGGGATTGTTCCGCTCGATCGAGGTGGCGATGGTCTTCATCACCGTGGTCTTGCCGGCCTTCGGGGGCGACACGATGATGCCGCGCTGACCCTTTCCGATCGGCGAGATGAGATCGATGATGCGAGCCGTCATGTTGGTCGGGTCACTCGGGTTCTCGAGTCGCAGTTTCGAGTCGGGGAACAACGGCGTGAGGTCCTCGAACCGCGGGCGACCCTTCAGCTGGTCGGGGTCCTTGCCGTTGATCGAGTAGATCTCGAGGAGGGCCGGGTTC
>JAULYZ010000029.1:0-14625 GCA_032117595.1 Acidimicrobiia bacterium
GCCGAACACCGGCGTGGACGTGCTCTTCGGGATCGGCGGAACGCCCGAGGGCGTCACCGCAGCCGCTGCGCTGAAGTGCATGGGCGGCGAGATCCAGGGACGCCTCTGGCCGCGCAGCGAGGTCGAGCGGCAGGCCGCTCTCGATGCTGGCTACCAACTCGACCAGATCCTCACCACCGACGACCTCGTGCGCGGCGACAACTGCTTCTTCGCGGCCACCGGTGTCACCGATGGCGAGTTGCTCCAGGGCGTTCGCTTCGACGGCCGTGGCGCCACGACTCAGTCGCTCGTGATGCGCTCCAAGTCGGGCACGGTTCGGCTCATCAATGCGCACCACCGCCTTGACAAGCTGCAGAACTTTGCCTCCGTCAACTATGCATGACAGCACCCGGTATCACTGAGCCAGCCGGTGACAGCCGTCCTGTAGGTCGTGAGTTGCGGTTCGGCCCCCGCACCGGCTGAGTAGGCTTGCGCGGTCGCTGCCTGCGGTGGAGCGGGCCGATTGCCGACGTGGTGGGAGGATCAGGATGAGGGCACGCAGATCGGTGGTCCCGTCGTGCACACCGAGGCACAGGCGCGGCGTGGCGGCTGCGTTCATTCTGTTGCCCGCTGTCGCCCTGCTCCCGACCTCGGTGGGTTCCCGGGGCGCACACGCTGCCGCTCCCTCAAACCAGTTCCCCGAGACCGTACAGATCGGCACGACGGGCACGGACCGCGTGGCGGCGTCGGCTCCCGCCCCCGGGGGCACGTACCTCCTCGGCACCACATCCGGTGCACTGAGCCCCACCCCCGGCGAGGAACCCAAGGGTGGTGAGGACGTGTTCATCGCACGGATCGACAGCGCCGGCCAGCCGGTGTGGGCACGACTGCTCGGCACCGACGTCGACGAGACCGCTGGCTCGATCACCGTGGCCCCCAATGGCGACGTCGTCGTCGTCGGCTCCACACGCGGTGCACTGGTCACTGCGAACCGGGGGGCGAACGACACCTTCGTTGCCCGCTACAGCTCATCGGGTACACGTCGGTGGGTGCGTCAGTTCGGTACGACCGGCGACGACGTCGCAACGTCGGTCATCGCCTTGGGCAACGGAGCCCTCTACGTGGGCGGCTCCACCGATGGTCGACTGGGGCTCAAGCGCCTCGGCGGTACCGATGCGTTCGTGATGCGACTCGACGGAACCGGTCGTCTCCGTTGGGTCAACCAGTTCGGCTCGAAGGCCAACGAGAACATTGCAGCGCTTGCCACCAACGCTGCCGGTCACGTCTACTTCGCAGGCACTACCGAGGGTCTGCTCCGGTACGGACCCGGCTCGTACCCCGGCACCAAGGATCTGATGTTCGGCAGGGTGGCCGACGGTCGACGGTTGCTGTGGCTCCGTCAGCTCGGCACCAGCGGGGAGGAGACGGCAACGGCCATCGCTCTCGATACTGCGGGTGCAGCCATCGTGCTCGGCACCACCACCGGCTCACTCGGGGCCCCGAATCGCGGCGACACCGATGTGTACCTTGCTCGGGTCAACGTCCGCGGCTATCGCCTTGCGCAGACTCAGTTCGGGACTCCCGAGCGCGACTGGGCGACCGGCCTGGCGCTCTCGCCCACCGGAGATGTCTATGTCGCCGGAACCACCTTCGGGTCGCTGAACGAGGCCAACGCCGGTGGCGGCGGTGACGTGTTCGTCGCCCGACTCGACCGCAACGTGCGCCGCAAGTGGGTTCACCAGTTCGGCACCACCACCATGGACGAGGCGAACACCGTCAGCGTGCGAGCCGACGGCACCGTCGTAGCAGGCGGCTACACCAACGAGGGCATCGGCATCGGCTCCTACGCCGGTGGTGTCGACGGATTCGTCAGCATCTTCCCGGCAGCCCGCAACCCGATCTGGGTGCACCAGATCGGGAGCGACACCGACGATGCCGGCCTTGCGGTGAGTGCAGGCCCGAGCGGCGCCGCCTACTTCGGTGGTTCGGCCTTCGGGGCGGCGGTGGTCTACGGCTACGACGCTTCGGGTGCCCGGCGTTGGACCCAGACCTTCGATGGACCCAACCCCGATGCGGTGAACGGGCTCGCAACACTCTCGAACGGCGACGTGGTGGTGGTCGGCCGCACCGAGAACTGGCTCGGGTTGCGCGTCGACGGCCTGCCCTCAACTTCCCTCGGACAGGGTGACGCGTTCATCGCAGTCCTGACGTTCCAGGGCGGCGTGCGCTGGATCCAGCAGTTCGGTACGCGCGCCGACGATGCCGCCCTCTCCGTCGCCGTCGGCCCCAACGACGAGATCTACGTCGCTGGCTCCACCGCAGGCAGCCTGAGCACTGCCGTTGCAGAGACAAACCCGAGCGACCGGCTCGACGCATTCCTCGCCCGGTACGACCGCACGGGTGAACGTATCTGGTTGCACCAGTTCGGGTCCGTCGAAGAGGACTACATCGCCTCGGTCTCGGTTGCTGCGGACAGCACCGTCTATGTCGGGGGCTCCTCCTTCGGCACGGTGAGCCCCATCCCCGAAGAGATCAGCCGCGACGGCTTCGACGGGTTCGTCGCCCGCTACGACAACGCCGGCACCCGTCAGTGGATCCATCAGTTCGGCACCGAGTCGGGCGACGTGGTTCGGTCCGTGACGGCGAATCCGCTCGGTGGTGTTTCGTTCGTGGGCGGGAGCGGTGGACCACTCGGTATCGCCGAGCCGTACGGCGGGGGCGACATGATCGCCGGCCACTTCGCCGCTGACGGGACGCTCGCCTGGCTGGAGCAGTTCGGAACGCTCTACGACGACATCGCGCACGGCGTGACCGCTCTGTCGAACGGCGATCTGGTGGTGGTCGGTCAGACCGGTGGGTCGTTCTTCGGTGCGACCTCGGGCTTCGACGACGCCTTCGCAGTCCGTCTCTCGCCGAGCGGGCAGGTGCTCGGCGGTGAGCAGTTCGGGCGCACCGGCAGCGAAGGGTTCCTCGGTGTGGCCACACGAGCAGGCCGCGTGTTCGCCGTCGGGAACACCACCGGCTCGCTCAACGAGGCGAACCTCGCCACCCCGGAAACACTGGGGAGCAACGACATCGTCGTCGCTCGCCTCATTCCGAGCGCTGCACCCCCGCCCTGACGCCCACGGTTGCATCGCGCATCGTCCACCGGGAAACAATGACGCGTCAGGGGCCGACCGGACGCCCTGCACTCGGTCGGTCGAAGGAACCCTGGCGGAAGCGGTCGCTGCCGATCGGCATGGCGTTGATCGGACCCGAGGTCGTGCCCTCGTGCACACAGACGCGATGAGCGATCCGCCACTCACCATCTCGTTTCTCGTACCGGTCGAGGTAGCGGCCGAACCACGTATCCATCACCGGTTCGTCGGCGCGGAACAGATGGGTCACGTTGTAACTCTCCCCACGGGCGTTGTTCGCATCGTCGAGCTCGACGTTGTGGTTGTAGACGCATTGCATCGTGGAGCGCCACCGGAGGTGGCTCACCATGCAGTGATCGACGAACTCCCAGGCGTTGCCGACGAACACACCGTGGTCGTCGACAGCGTCGGGCCAGTAGGCCGACTTCATGCACTCGGCATCCAATCGGTCCACGCCGCGCGAGTACCGCTTTGCCACGTTCTCGATCGCCTGGATGTCGGCGATCTGTTCAGGTGTGAAGGCCATGAGCCGCACACTACGCGGCGTGCCCCCAGCCGTCAGAGAGGTGCCACAACCTCGCTCGGGTCGCGGACCTCGCTGAAGATCGTGGTGGCCGAGGCCGTGCGCTCGCCGACGACGGTGTTGTAGGTGACCTGATCGAGTCGACCGTCCACGATCGTGACCGTGAGCGTGGACGTTCCGCCGCCGCTGAGACCGAGCGCACCATTGTCGACCTCCACAGCGAGGACTTGGACCCCTTCGGTCTCCGGGCCAAAGGACACTGCCCTCGGAGCGCCGAGCGCCTCGATGGGATCCGACGTTGCCGGTGGCGCATCGAGCTCAGCCCAGTCGCCATTCTCCGGCTTGGCCCACGCGCTGTCGCCGGTGACGAGGTACGACACGGTCCCGCCCTCGGCGGTGAGCTCGAGGCGGGCGCCCTCGCCCACCCGATCGCCCTCAGCGGTCAGCACCTGCTCGTCGCCCACGCGCACGGTGGTGACGAAGTGATAGGTGACCCCAAGGGTGCCGAGGGCGTCGGAGAGCTGCACCGCAGCATCGGCACTGCCGGCCGCAGTGGAGCCAGGGGTGCCCGAGGAGTCAGCGGTTCCGGAAGCCGTTGTGGCGGGGGCGCCCGAATCATCGGACCCCGAACTGCAGGCGGCCAGACCGGCGCCGAGCACCGCAACGGCCATCACCGTTGCGCAGACTGCAGCCACCGAGAAGCGCTCGCGCAACGCACGGTGAGGGAGCAGACCTGCCTCAGTCATCGGTGCTCTCGCGCTCGGGGCTGCGGTCGTCGCGACCGTTGCCACCGCTGTCGTTGCTGTCGTTGCTGTCGTTGCTGTCGTTGTCGTCGCGACCGTTGCCACCGCCATTGTCATCGCGGCCGTTGCCACCGCCGTTGTCATCGCGGCCGTTGCCACCGCCGTTGTTGTCGTCGTCGTTGCCGTTACCACGGGGCCCCGTGGTGGAGACACCGGTGTTCACACCCGGACGAGCGTCGCAGGAGAAGCGCTCCACGACCTCGAGGGTGATCAGCCCATCGGTGAGCACGCTGTGCAAGCGCACCCGCTGCCACTTCAGGAAGCGGACGTCCACGTGATGCTCGCCACCGCGAATCGACTCCGGAGCGGGCGTTGCGGTCACACCGGTGATGGTGCCGTCGAGATTGAGCGTGTAGTTGATCGAGGCGGCGGTGCCGTTGCAGAGCGTTCCGCTCCACGTCTTGGGCCCAGCGATGTCGGCAGCAGGAACCGCGAGCGCACGGAGTCGCCCGAGGGTGATCTTCAAGGAGGCCTCGGTCTGCGTGATGCCCTCCTCGGTCTCGGTCTCCAGCTCGGCCTTGATGCTCAGCGTGCGGCGCTGCGAACCGCTCGTGAACTGCACCTGCACCTTCGCCTCCTGCTCGGTGGCGTCCTGGGAGGTCTCGAGCGCTCCGATCTGGGCGGTGGGGTCACTCGACACCACATCGGTGATGGTGGGTGCTCCCTCGGCAGTGGCGCCGACGACATAGTCCACGGTCGTCGCCGTGCCGGTACCGAAGACGTCGCCCGACCAACGGCCCGCTCCGCTGATGTCGGCGAGGGCGCCGGCGCGCACGGTCAGGCTCTGGCGACCTTCCTTGTTGCGCACCACGATCTCGGCGGTGCCCGCGGTGTTCTGGAACTCCACGCGGTTCGGACGGAGGTCGGTTGCGGTGAACGAATCAGCCGGGTTCACCGCCACGTTGGTGAGCGTGCCGGTTGCATCGGTGGTGAGATCGAGGGTGAGGGGGACGCCAAAGAGCGGCACCGTCACCGAGTTGGTGCCCGCAGTCGCCTGCGGGGCGCCGAGGGCTGACACCGGACTCGCCAGTGCCAGCGGCGTCGCCGTTGCGGCGGCTGCAATCGCGATCCAACCCATCCGTCGGAATCGAAGGCCGCTCGTCGTCATTCGCTGCTTCATCGGTACTCGCTCTTTCTCCCCGACGTGCGGGGCTCTTGCCACCTCGACGATGCGAGGCGCTGTGCTCGGTGTCCACCCGGCTGTGGTGAGTGTGCCACTCTCCGTAGTCCGACAGCGACACGACGGACCCAGAAAGTCGGTTTGGCGAACAAGAAGGGACGGTTGTCCCGGGACCCCGGTCCCGGCGTGGCGGGGCGGGTCATTGGTCGCCAGGACTCGTGGGGTCGACGCCGAGGAGACGCCGAGGCAGGGCCCGACCGGCGCTTCGGTCATCGGGCGAGCGTGGCGTAACGTCGTGCGAAGGCGCTACCGGGGGGTTGCGTCGACTGAGTGACGAGAGGCATCACGATGACCGACACGCATGCTGCACCGGGCACGGCCCGCGAGATCGGGCCCTCACTCCGTGAGCAACTGCTCGCCGACCCAACCCCGCCGCCAGCACCATTGCTCGAGGAGAGTTACGAGTTCCTCGGCGACGACGACATCCCGTACTCGGTGTACACCTCCGAGGAGTACGCACTCCGTGAGGCGCACGATCTCTGGGGCAAGGTGTGGCAGTGGGCGTGCCACGTCGACCACATTCCCTCGGCCGGCCGTTACTACGTGTACGACGTCGCCGGGCACTCGGCCATCATCCTTCGTACCGAGACCGGCGAGATCAAGGCGTATGCCAATGCGTGCATGCACCGCGGGACCCAGTTGAAGCAGCCGGGTACTTGCGGAAAGGCAACGAATCTTCGTTGCCCGTTCCACGGATGGACCTGGGCCCTCGACGGCTCGTTCATCGAGCTCCCGCAGCGCTGGGACTTCCCGCAAGTGACCGACGAGTCGCACCGCCTCGTCGAGCTTCCTGTGGATGTGTGGCAGGGGTTCGTGTTCGTCAACTTCGACCGCAACGCCGGACCGCTGCTCGACTACCTCGGCGTGCTCCCCCGCCACTGGGCCGAGTGGGGCCTCGAAGGTCGCTACATCGAGACCCACGTTCGTAAGCGACTTCCGTGCAACTGGAAGGCTGCGGCCGAGGCGTTCCTCGAGGCGTACCACGTGCGCGAGACCCACGCCACCGGCAAACTCGGCGACGAGGTGGTCACGCAGTACGACGTATTTGCGCCGAACGTGAGCCGCTTCATCCACACGACGGGCCTCAACTCGCCGCTGCGCAACCCACAGCTCACCGAGGACGAACTGTGGGACCGGGCCACACAACGTCGCGGTTTCGGCGACGTTCCCCCGCTCCCGAAGGGGATGCGTGCGCGCGACATGATGGCCAAGGTCGCGCAGGAGAGCTACAGCCAGCAGTACGGGCACGACTTCACCAACCTGAGCCAGTCGATCACGCTCGACTCGATCGAGTACTTCTTGTTCCCGAACATGTTCTTGTTCCCGGGCCTCACGCTGCCGATGATCTACCGATTCCGGCCCGACCCGGACTCACCGGACTTCAGCTACTTCGACCTGCTGATGATGCGGCCCCGCCACGCCGACGGGCGCCCCACTCCCCCGCCGCCCGATGTGATCGAGCTCGACATCGACGACAGTTACTCGATCGCCGAGGGGCTCGGCGCGCTCGGCCGCGTGTACGACCAAGACACGGCGAACATGGCAGCCCAGACGCGGGGCTTCCGGTCGAGCGTGAAGCGGGGCCAGACGCTGGGCAACTACCAGGAGATCCGCGCACGCCATCTGCAGCGGCGCGTACGCGACTACTGCGGTGGCACCTGGCCGACCGACTGATGCGGCGTCGTCAGTCGGCGATGGCCTGATAGGCGAGCGTCCGCAGGTCTTGCTCGGGTAGTTCGAGTCCGGCCATGCACTGCGTCATGAGCACCCCGACGAGCTGCTCGCGGGGATCGACCCAGTAGTAGGTCTTTGCAGCACCCGCCCAACCGAACTCGCCCTCGCTGCCGGCGCCGGCCATCTCGGCCACGTTCATGAGCACGCGCGAACCGAGGCCGAAGCCCCAGCCCGGGTTCGGCAGGCCACCGAGTTCCCACGGGCGCAGCGTCTCGGCGAGGTGGTTGGTGTGCATCAGCTCGAGCGTCTTGCGCCCGAGCACCCGCACCCCGTCGAGTTCACCGTTGTTCGCCAGCATCTGTGCAAAGCGCAGGTAGTCCGAGAGCGTGGAGAACAGGCCGATGCCACCGCGCACGAAGACCTCAGGCGTGTCGGCCGGGTACGTGGAGTCCACCTCGCGTCGGGCGTACACACCCATATCGGCACCCGTGAAGATGCGCAGGAGGGTCTCGTTCGAACCGAAGATGTCGGGGTGGCCGTACATCGCCGCAAGTCGGCCGCGCTTGGCGGCGTCCACACCGAATGCGGTGTCGGGCATGCCGAGCGGGCCGAACATCCGCTCCTGCAGGAACGCGCCGAGGGGCTGTCCCGAGAGCACCTCCACGAGGCGTGCGGCGACGTCGATACCGAGCCCGTAGTGCCAGCGCGAACCCGGTTGGAACGCGAGCGGGAGGGCGGCGAGCGCGTCGACGACCTGGGCAAGTGTGCGCGTCGGGTCGTTCATCAACCGCGCGTCTCGGTACTGCTGCGCCACGGGATAGTCGGCGAAGAAGTCGTAGGTGAGGCCGCACGTGTGCGAGAGGAGGTCGCGCACCTGCATGGGCCGCGCCTGATCGACGAGCGTTCCATCGGGTTGTTGCACCTTGGTGGCGGCGAAGGCCGGCAGGTAGGCAGCGACCGGATCGGTGAGGCGGAAACGACCCTCCTCGAAGAGCAGCATGAGCGCAGTGCTCACCACCGGCTTGGTCATGGAATAGATGCGGAAGATCGTGTCCGCGGTCATCGGCTGCCCTGCCTCGCGGTCGCGCTGGCCGTACTGCGCCTCGAACACCGTGCGGCCCCTCCGTGCCACGCCCACACTGATGCCCGCGAACCGTCCCGAGTCCACATAGCCCTGCATCGCGCGATGGATGCGGTCGAGCCTCGGCGTGCTCATCCCCACGGATTCGGCTGCCTGCGTCATGATTCCCCCCGGTTCACCTGTCGACGGCGTGCCGCAACTGTAGGTGGCGTTACGGAGTCCGTCCCCGGTTTGGGGGGGGTCAGCCGGCCAAGACCGTCTCGACCACGGTGGTGGTAGTACTGGTCGTCGTGGTGGGGTACGGAGGTGTGAGCCTCCGGCGAACCGTGGACGTGTACGGCCGGTTCGTCACCTCCGAGAGCGGCAGGATGCGGTAACCACTCGCAAGCAGCACCGGAATCGCCTTCTTCAGCGCGAGGTAGGTGCTGCGCCGCTGCACGTGGCCGATGCCGATGGCCGAGCCATGTCGCTTGGCAATCGCTGCAAGTTTGTAGAGGCGCCCGACGGTGTAGTCGACATCGGCTCGGGTGTCGAGGAAGAGGTTGTTGATGCGCGACGGCATGCCCTGCTCGACGGCGGCCGCGTACGCAACGGTGTTGAAGACCGTCCAACTGTCCATGAAGAACAGATTGTTCTGGTAGAGGCGGCGCATCAGCTGACGCATCGCCCTGATGTTCCACGTGCTGCCGCGGTGGTTGTTCGCACCCACGGCGTCGGGGACGCTGCGCAGTGCACGATCGACCCACTCGTTGACCTGGCCCTGTGTCCAGCGCACACCGAGGTACCAACCCCCGGGCCGCGTGGGACGGCCGTCGATCGGCAGGTGGATGATGGCCTCGGCACCTGCGGCCTTGACCTTTGCCGACGCCTGCCTGCTCCGGCGCTGGAACGGGAACACGGCATAGGTGATCGGGGCCCCAAGGGTGAGGAACTCATCCAGTCGCGCACCGTCCACCGTGTCGTCGATGACGATGGCGATCACAGCACCGTTGCCGTCGGGAAGCAGCGGTGCTGCCTCAGACGGCGCATAAGTGGGGGCGACCAGGCCCGCCATCACGGCAAGGCTCACGCCTGCAGCAGTTCGGCGCAGCATCATGAACGTTCCGACGGGGTCGACACGACGGTCACGGTAGCGAACAGATGTCGCATCGCGCCCCCGACAGGAATCGAACCCGCGGCTGACCGCTGCTCGATGTACGACTCAGGTGGTCCGGCGATAGGCACACGCGGCGAGCACCACTCCCGCGCTGAGCATTGCGAGACCCCAGACGAGCGCGCCCCCGTTCGAACCGGACCCGGTGGGCGGCAACTCGTCCACCGTGGTGGGCGGAGCAGTGGTCACCGGGACCTCTGCGCCGGGCCAACTGATGATGACCGTGCCGTTGTCACCCGGAGTCCGGATGCCGTTCAGATAGTCCGTGTACCACTGTGACGTTCCCTGTTCGAGGTGGTGGTTGGCCGTTCGTGCTGGATCGGCGTACGACGAGCCGCCGCCACCTCCACACGGACCCTGGTTCGGCGGAACCGTCCCGTCGCCGTTGTACCCGCATCCCGATCCGCCACCGAAGTATCCGCCACCACCGGCGCCACCATCGTCGCCCTCGAAGATAAACGCGGAGTCGCCACCCTTGTCGTCGACACCGCGCAGCCCCGGCCCGTAGCCCCAGAACGGCTGCTCCATCCGGACACATTCGGTTGCACCGGCGGGCGGATTGGCGACGCCACATCCACCGTTCCACGTCTGCACCAATTTGCCGCCGCCACCACCAGTGCCCCGCGGACGCTGTTGCGCGAGTCCTGCGCCATCGCCACCGTCGGCGCCCTCGAACCCGTCGGTACCAGATCCGCCCCCGCCATCACCGCCGCGGCCACCGAGCGCTCCACCGCCACCGCCCCCTCCTCCGCCGCCGACGAGGACACGATCGGCCAGGGTGTCCCCGCCGATGCGCAGATCCGACGAGCCTCCGCCGCTTCCGCCACATGCGCCACCCACACACGCGTCATACCCACCGTTGGGCCAGCCACCGGCGCTGGTAGTCGGTGCACCGCCGACCCGCACGTGCACCACGTCACCGGGCGTGACGCGCACGTCGGCTCCGACACAGCCACCGGCTCCCGGTCGGCCGGCGAACTTCACCGCGCTCCCTGGCTCCAACAGGTTCTCACCCGACGCACCACACACCAGCGCGGTGATGGAGGTGACGCCGTCCGGGACGATCCAGTCCTCGACTGCGCCGGTGAACGTGAACGTTCGCGTGCCGGCAAAACTCGGCGTGACATTACGGGTAGCCCCGGATGCCATCGACGGAACGGCGGTGAGGAGGCCACCCGCCACGAGTAATCCGGCAGGCCACAGCAGCCACCTTGTCCCACGAGACGCCTTCATTCGAGCTTGGCCTTTCACGACTTGGCGAAGAAGGCCTTGGCCTTCTCGGTGCCGAACAGGAAGAACAACATGACAGCGGTCCCGCCGATGCCACCGATGGCAGACGAACGATGTTCAGCGTCCATCGTCACAGCGACGTAGATGCCGCCGGCGATGTGCAGCACTCCGACAAGGCCGACGAGGTTGCGGCTGATCCGACTGCCCTTCAGCAGACCAACAGCCAGCGCGATCGCAAGCACCCCGAGGATGATGAAAGCGATGCCGAGCCCAGTGACCTCGCCGGTGCTGACGTCGTTGTCGGTGAGAACCTTCTGGTCGGTCCGGACGGCAAGCAGCATGCCGCCGACGGCGCCCTGCACAATGCCCGTCAGGATTGTGAGCACGCCGATAAACGTCACGATGACAGGACGCTTCATGTCTCTTCCCTCCCCGCGGGCCGAGACGCCCGACGAGGGCGAAGGTACCGAGGTGCTGTCCAGCGATATGGGCTTCGGTACTGTAATGGAAGGTTTCTTCGAGATAGATGGAAGGTTGAGATGACGAGACGACGACCACCCGGGCTGTCGTCACGCGTTCGACCGGCCCGCGGGCAACGCCATCCGTGGATTGCCCCGAACGGTTTCGAGGTCGACCTTCCGCTCATCGTTGACCTCGTCGAGACCGATGCATCCACGGGTGCGAAGCTTTGGGCGGTGGAGGCCACCGTCGACCTCGTCGACGGATCACCGGCGCTCCTCGCAGTTTCCCTGAGGTCCACACGACCCATGGATCCCGCGCGTCTGCAGCGGAACTTCCGCTGGGCGACTCCGTTGGACATCGTCACGATCACCGTGCCCGAACTGCTGGCTGCGGGACTCGATCCCTATCAGTTCAGCTACCCGCCCTCTGGCTTCCCGGAGGCGGCGTCGGTGGAGCGGGCGGCGCCGACGCGACTGACCGACGAGTTCCTCACCGAGATTGCGGCCCGATACGTCCTCATCGGACGCGGGTACGCGAAGAAGATCGCCGCCCAACGCCACGTGTCACCCCGCACGGTCGTGAGCTGGATCGAAAAGGCGCGTGAACGCGGCATCCTCTCGGGTACCACGAGTGGGTCCGTCGGCGGGACCGTGAGGAGCGGCCGACGACCGAGAACCCGGAAGCGGCCCTGACAACCCAGCGCCCCCGGCAGGAATCGAACCTGCGACCTGCGGTTTAGGAAACCGTTGCTCTATCCGACTGAGCTACGGGAGCGGGGAGTGTTCCGATTCCCCTTCCGAAATGGCTGAGGAGGGTCGGTCGACTCGGTGGGAAAGGGTACCGGCATGTCGGATGCCCCGGAATCGCACTGCATCGACCGACGGCGCGTTGCGATCACCGTCCGACCGAGCCCGTGCCCGCATACACCGGTTAACTCCACACCACCGATGCGACTGACACCGCCACAAAGAGTCGGGGGCGTGCAGCAGTGCTGCACGCCCCCGATCGGCTCATCGACCGCTACTGATGCGACTCGGCAGAGCGAGCCTTGGCAATGCTCAGAATGATCAGTCCGTACAGGCACTTGGCCGTGATGTCGGCAACCGTGTATCCGAGCTGGCGTGCAGTTTCGGCACCCTCATGCGATGCCCCGAAGATGACGGGGAACAAGTACGCAACTGGGTAGACCAGCCACGTGACGAGAAGCACCCCCGTGGCACTCCGGATCAGCTTGGCGACGGGACCGGCTTCACGCGAACCCGCCGCCTTCAGCTCGCCGGCCATGACAAAGAGGATGTAGGCAAAGGGAACCATGGCGAGGATCCAGAACAGCCACTTCGTGCCGGTACTGGACGAGACCTCACCCGGGTATCCGAGACCGATCATCAACGCGCTGGCCGGGACCAACGTCTTCATCAAGGACTTGCGCCGGTCGGCTGCCAGGCCGAGGACGATGAGAAGTTCGACGACGAGCAGTGGCACGGTAATCAGCCAGTCGGCATAGCGGTAGCCCTCGTTCGTGGCCCCGCTTGACCACAGTGTCCACATGCGGAAGTAGTGGTACCCGGCGATTCCGACGACAACGGCGGACACCGCAACGCCCGACTGGTATTGCTTGGCAACACTCTTGATCTGGGTAAGGAAATAAACGAACGCACCGAGCATCACCGCTGTGCCGAACGACAGCGCGTTGTACACCAGTTGGTTCAGCTCAACATCTTCAAACACACTTGCGACTTCCATAGATGGCCCTCCAAGTTTCGTTTGTGATCTGCGCTGGGGATTCAACCGGACCGCCTCGAACATTCCACGGCAATCGCTCAGCAAACCGTCGTCGGAGCCGCACGAGAGCCAACCCCGGTACCGTCGTCCGGCGATGCTGCGGAACTGGGGCTCGACACCCGAAGAGATTGCGAGTGCCGTTCCCGGAGACGAGCTGTTCCCGGGGGCCCGCATCGTCGCAACACGATCCATCAGCCTCGCGTCGCCTCCCGAACACGTCTTCCCCTGGTTGCGACAGATGGGGTTCGGACGTGCCGGTTGGTACAGCTACGACCTACTGGACAACCTCGGTCGGCGCAGTGCTCGGACCATCGTCGACGAATGGCAGGACGTGTCGGCGGGCGACATGATCCCCGGCGGACCGGTCGAGTTCGAGGCGACCATCGTCGACCCGCCCCACGCGCTCGTGCTCCGCCTGCGGGCCAAGGGCCGGATCGGCCGACGGATCGACTTCACCCTCGCCTATGACCTCCGCCCGGTCGGCGGCGGCACACGACTCGTGACCCGTGTCCGCGCCCGGATCGACCTGCCCGGTGGGGTGCTTCTCGAGCGCCTGATCCTGGAACCCGGCGACGGGATCATGGTGCGCAAGCAGCTGCTCACGAAGCCGGTCGACGCCACTGCGGTACCGCCACGCTTCGAGGGCACTGCACCCGCCGATACGGTGGCGCCATGCAACGAACGGTATTGATCACGGGAGCAGGCTCGGGTTTCGGCAAGGGAGCAGCGATCGAACTCGCCCGCCGCGGTCACCGCGTGATCGCCACCACCGAGACCCAGGCACAGGCCGATGCCCTCGCGGCTGAGCACCCGAACCTCACCGTGATGAAGCTCGACGTCACCAGCGCCGCCGACATCGCCAAGGTGCCCGACCTGAAGGTGGACGTCCTCATCAACAACGCGGGTCTCGGCGTGCTCGGCCCGATGGCCACCGTGCCGATGGATCGCGTGCGCGCGAGCTTCGAGGTCAACGTGTTCGGCATGGTCGCCATGTCGCAGGCCGTCATCCCGGGCATGAAGGCCCGCCGCTGGGGCCGCATCATCAACGTGTCGTCCATTGCTGGCGTACTCGCCTCGGCGCAAGGCTCGCCGTACTGCATGACCAAGCACGCCGTGGAAGCGTTCACGAAATCGCTGCGTGCCGAACTCGCACCTCACGGCATCGACGTCACCAAGGTGAACCCCGGCCCGTACAACACCGGCTTCAACGACCGCATGGTGAACAACGTGCCCACGTACATCGAACCCGGCGACGAGGCCGCCCGATCGATGCACGCGTTCGTGTCCTCGGCCATCCTCACGGGGCAGCTCGATCCTGCCGAGGTAGCGAACGCTCTGGCCGACCTCACCGAGGCCGAGACCACGCCCGAGGAGCTCTTCCTCCCCGAGGGAATCCTCGAGCAGATCAACGCCATGCTCGCCGGCTGACGCGCCCCGACCCCAAAGGCCCAGCGCTGCTCGGGATCTACCGCATCCGAGACCACGGTCGCGCAAGAGCACGGCCTTCACGCGGTCGAACGGCAAGGGAACCAAGGTGACCGTCGCTGTGAACTGTCCCCTCGCCCCGGTGGCCACGCTGCCACCGGTCACCGATGCCCCCACTCCCACGACCACACCAACA
>JAULYZ010000030.1:0-69214 GCA_032117595.1 Acidimicrobiia bacterium
GACGTGGCGCCGCGTGCTCGCCGAGGCGGGCGACGGCGTGACGATCGTGTCGCGGCGCGAGGCCGACCCGGTGCTCGTCGAGGCGCCGGGAGACCGGGTCGACTGGCCCGATCGGGCCGGGAGCGCTGCGGTGCTGCCGACAGCGGGCGAGGCCGCTGCGTGGGACCGTTGGGGCGAGTTCCTCGGCAATGGACTCTCCGGCTACGCGAGCGCGCGTGACCGGCCCGCTCACGACGGTACGAGCCGATTGTCGCCGTATCTCCGGTGGGGTGCGGTCCACCCGTCGCAACTCATCGGCGAATGCGACGGTTCACCCGAAGCAGACGCCTTCGTGCGCGAACTCTGCTGGCGTGAGTTCTACGCCGACATCCTCCATCAACGTCCGGAGACCTCGTGGCACAACCTCGATCGGCGTTTCGACCGGATCCGGGTCGACGACGACGATGCAGCGCTCGAACGGTTCCATCGCTGGCAGGTCGGCCAGACCGGCTTCCCGATCGTCGATGCCGGCATGCGGCAGCTCTCGGCGACAGGATGGATGCACAACCGTGTTCGCATGATTGTCGGGTCGTTCCTCGTGAAGGACCTGCATCTGCCGTGGCAGTGGGGAGCCCGACACTTCATGGATCAGCTGGTCGATGGCGACATCGCCTCGAACAACCATGGCTGGCAGTGGGTGGCCGGGTGCGGTACCGATGCGGCGCCCTACCACCGCATCATGAACCCGACGTTGCAGGCCGAGAAGTTCGACCCCGACGGCGCCTACGTGCGTCAGTGGGTGTCGGAGTGGCCCGATCTGTGCCCGCCGATGGTCGATCACGCCGTCGAGCGGGCCGAGGCGCTTCGGCGCCGGGCCGCCCTCTCGGTAACCTGAGTTCCCAACGCTCGACCGACCCGGTGATGTCCATGCTCGACGAACGCAAGACGGCGATCCTGCGCGCGGTGGTGCAGGAGTACATCGAGACCGCGCAGCCGGTTGGCTCGGGTCACGTCGCCAATGCCCCCGGCGTGCGCGTCTCGCCGGCAACCGTGCGCAACGAGATGGCCGTGCTCGAGCAGGAGGGATACCTCGTCCAGCCGCACACCTCTGCGGGCCGGATCCCGACCGACAAGGGATATCGCTTCTTCGTCGACCATCTCGCTTCGCCGGGACGCATCGATGACGTGCGTCGTCAGCAGATCGGTGACTTCTTCCAGACCTCCCGGGGGGCGCTCGAGGGCCTTTTGGCCCGCACCGGGCAGTTGCTCAACGATCTCACCAGTTACGCATCGGTGGTCGTTGGGCCCAAGCAGGACCGCGCGAGTGTGCGCAGTGTGCAGATCGTCGGGATCAGTCCCCGGCACGCAACGGTGGTGGTCGTGTTCTCGAACGGCGCTGTGGTGAGTGAGACCATCGACGTCGCCGCCGACGACAACGATGCACGGTTGTCTGCAGCGGGCGCACACCTTGCGCTGCACCTCGTAGGTCATGCGCTCAGCGCAGAGAGCCGGCCCCAGCCGAGCGGCGACCAGGGCGTCGACCGAATCTGCGATTCGGTGATGGCGGCGCTCGCGGACCACGCTGCCGACTCGCCGTCCTCGGTGTTCGTGCGCGGGGCTTCGTCGATGGCAAGTGCCTTCGACGCAGTGGGGACGGTTCGTCAGGTTCTGTCGGCACTCGAGCAGCAGTACGTCGTGGTCTCCCTCGTGCACGATGTGCTGGATCGTGGGCTCTCCGTGGCCATCGGGGCGGAACACGGTGTGGAGCCACTGGTTGCGTGCGCCGTGGTGCTTGCGCCGGTGGTCGCCGAGGGCGAGCAGGTGGGAACGGTCGGCGTCGTGGGACCCACTCGTATGAATTATCCGCATGCGCTCGCCACAGTGGATGTCGTGAGCGAGCGTCTCGGCCGACGGCTCGAGGAGGGCTGATCGTGGCCGACCTCTACGAACTGCTCGGTGTGGCGCGCACGGCAAACGCCGATGACATCAAGAAGGCGTACCGGCGCAAGGCACGCGAACTGCACCCCGATGCAAACCCCGACGATCCATCTGCGGAGGACCGCTTCAAAGAGGTGGCGCGTGCGTACGAGGTGCTCTCGGACCCCGAGATGCGCGCTCGCTACGACCAGTTCGGCGAGGCGGGCCTCGGTGGGGCAGCCGGCTCGGGGCAGGGCGACTTCTTCGGAACCGGTGGGCTCGGTGACATCTTCGAGGCGTTCTTCGGAGGCGCAGGTTTTGGTGGGGGACAACGCGGCCCGGCAGGTCCGCCGCGGGGTCAAGACCTCGAGGTAATGGCCGACATCGCCTTCGAACAGGCCGTGTTCGGCGGGAACATCCCGGTGTCGGTCCGCACCGCCGTCGCGTGCGAACCATGTGCCGGCAGTGGTGCGGCCGCCGGAACGGCACCCACCCGCTGCGACACCTGTCAGGGCACTGGTCAGGTGCGTCGTGTGCGTCAGAGCCTGCTCGGCCAGATGGTGACCAGCGGACCGTGTCAGCGGTGCGGCGGCATGGGGCAGATGATCGCGTCGCCCTGCAATGTCTGTCGCGGCGAGGGGCGCACCATCACGGACAAGACCTACAACGTCGACGTTCCTGCTGGGGTCGACAACGGTTCGACGTTGCGGCTCACGGGCAGGGGAGCAGTGGGGCCGCGCGGCGGCTCGGCCGGCGATCTGTACGTGCATCTGCGCGTGGCGCCGCACGACCGCTTTGTGCGTGACGGCGACGATCTCGTCACCGAGATACGGGTCTCGGTTGCCCAGGCAGCGCTGGGCACCGTGATCGATCTGGCCACACTCGATGGCGAGGAGCGCATCGAGGTGCCCGCCGGATCACAGCACGGCACGGTGTTCGTCATGCGCGGCAAGGGCGTGCCCCGCGCCGCCCAGCGCCGTAGCGGCCGGGGAGATCTGCAGGTGATTCTCCATGTGGAGGTTCCCACCAAGCTCACGGCGAAAGAGGCCGAACTGCTCCGTGCTCTCGCCGACGAACGTGGTGAACACGTGAACGCGCCCGACCAGTCGCTGATCGGGCGGATCAAGTCGGCGTTCTCGTGATCGAACTCGCCGGGTCGGCTGCGCACGTCGTCGTCGACGACCTCACTGCGCCCGGCCTCGATGACATCGACACACACCACCTGGGACGGGTCCTGCGGCTTCGAGCGGGCGAGATCGTTACCGTCACCGACGGTCGCGGTGGCTGGCGGGAGTGCGTCTGGAACGGGCGAACCGTGGAGCCCTGTAGCGAGGTACGGCTCAGCGACCCCGAGCAGCCCCCGATCGCCGTGGCCTTCGCGCTGTTGAAGGGCGACCGGCTGGAGTGGGTGGTGCAGAAGCTCACCGAACTGGGAATTGATCGCCTCATCCCGCTGCGCACCGACCGCGAAGTGGTGCGCTGGGACGAGGCAAAGGTTCCCGCCCAGATGACCCGTCTTGCGCGCATCGTGCGCGACGCCGTGATGCAGAGCCGCCGGGTGTGGATGCCCATCATCGAGACCCCAGTCCGGGCCAGCGAGTTGCTCGCTCACCCGGGGGTAGCCCGGGCCGATCTCGGTGGCGACGATCTCGAGGATCTGCCCCGTATCGGCACCATCGCCGTCGGCCCCGAGGGCGGTTGGTCAGATCCCGAGCGACAGGCCAGCGGGGCTGTCGTCGGACTGGGAGCAACGGTGCTCCGGGCCGAGACGGCGGCGATCTCGGCCGGGGTTCTGCTCGCCGATCGACGTCGGCGATCGCACCGGATGGAAAACCGCCGCCACGCCGAGTAGTCTCCCAGCCGTCTGCGTGACGTTTGGAGGGTTGACGTGGCACCTGCGTCAAAGGAAGTTCAAGCCGACGAGTTCGACGAGGAACTCTCGGCCTATAGCCGGAAGGTGGGCGACCGCCTTCGCGCGATCCGCCGCCAGAAACGGCTCTCCCTCCAGGACGTGGAGGCAAACTCGGGCTTCGAGTTCAAGGCATCCGTCCTCGGGGCGTACGAGCGTGGCGAACGGGCGATCTCGGTGCCGAGGCTCGAGCGCCTCGCCTCGTTCTACAGCGTGCCGATCGACCAGTTGCTTCCGCAGGACGATGTCCACGGCGGCGGCGACAGCGGCGTCGACCTCTCGCGGGTGAAGCTCGCGATCAACGTGGCGAAGCTGATGCAGTTGAACGGCCAGCCCTTCGAGACGCTCCAACGCTTCCTGCGACTCATCCAGGTGCAGCGTCAGGACTTCAACGGCAAGGTCATCACCATCCGCGAGGACGACCAGCGTGCTATTGCAGCGATGCTCGATGTTCCGGTCGACCTCGTTGCTGCTCGCCTCGAGGCACTCGACCTGGTTTTCCACCGCGACTGACCCCAGGATCGGTCGGTGCTGCCCTCACCCCGTCGGCGCCGTGGGGTGAAGCGCAGGGTGAGTCTGGTTCACTGACACCGTGTCCTTCGGTGTCTACGTGCACATACCGTTCTGTGCCTCGCGCTGCGACTATTGCGCCTTCGCGACATGGACCGACCGACACCACCTGGCGGCGGACTACCTCGATTCCTGCCGGGTCGATCTCGAGCGCGCCCTGGCGCGACGACCCCGGCCCGTCACGAGTGTGTTCGTCGGCGGTGGAACACCCACCCAGGTCGACCCGCACCAGCTCGGCGCAGTGCTCGACGTGATCCCACTGGCGGAGGGTGCCGAGGTGACCGTCGAGTGCAATCCCGATGATGTCACCGTCGAACTGCTCGCTGCACTGCGCGCCCACCGAGTGAACCGTGTGAGTCTCGGCGTGCAGTCGATGGACCCCGAGGTACTGCAGGCGCTGGGCCGGTGGCACGATCCGGCCAGCGTGCAACGCGCCGTGGACGCAATCGGTTCGGTCGGCTTCGCATCGTTCAACCTCGACCTCATCTACGGGGCGAGCGGTGAGTCGCTGTCGCAGTGGGAGCGAACGCTCACCGCGGCGATGGCGCTCGACCCGCCGCACATCTCGGCGTACGGGCTCACCGTGGAGGCGGGAACACCGCTGGCGTCGCAGTCGCAGCGTTGGCCCGACGACGACGATCAGGCCGACAAGTACGAACTCGCCGACGAAATGCTCGGTGCCTCGGGCCTCGACAACTATGAGGTCTCCAACTGGGCGCGTCCTGGCCACGAGTCGGTTCACAACCGGCTGTACTGGGCGCAGGGCGACTACGTGGGCGTTGGGTGCGCAGCACACTCCCATGAGGCGGGCCGGCGCTGGTGGAACGTACGCACGCCCGAGCGGTACATCGATCTCGTGCGCGCGGGGCTCCCGAGCGAGGCCTCGGCCGAGGTCCTCGACGCCGAGACCCGCCGTATCGAGGGCCTCCAGCTCGCGTTGCGCACGCGCGAGGGGGTGCCGCGTGGCGTACTGCCCGACGACGGGCTCGACGGGTTCGTCGAATCTCGTGGCGAGCGTGTCGTGCTCACCCGACGGGGTCGCCTGATGGCCAATGAGGTCAGCCTGCGCCTGCGCTAGGCGAGGGTCCCGCTGGTAGCGTTCGTGTGCCCGTACGGGCGCGTAGCTCAGTTGGTTAGAGCGCCACCTTGACACGGTGGAGGTCTGGGGTTCGAGTCCCCACGTGCCCACTGCTCGTTCACGCTGTGCGCCGACACAACCTGCTCGGGTGAGTTGTCCGAACGTTTCGTTGAGTATCACCGGTGCACGCGGTCGGGTGTCGTACCGTCTTCTGGCAGAGCCGTAGATCGGTTCTGTTCAGAGAAGGGTGGCCGAGAGCCGATGAGGAAACGACGTGTAGTCATGGCTGCGGGAATTGCCGCAGCGAGCGCACTGGTGCTGGTGAGTTGTTTCGGCGCCAACGTGGCGGTGTCGGGTAAGCAGGATTCTGCGCTCGCGCCGAACGTGGGCAAGCGGGTCGAGATCAGTATCAAGTCGAAGTCGAGTCTCGGGAGCCCGTGGGGCGGCATGTCGGGGTCGCTGCGCGACAACGGCACCAACCCGGCCTTCCCGCACGGTGTGAAGTTGAACTTCAACCGGGGCGTAGCGACCGCCATCGGCGAGTACTGCAACCAAGCACTTGGCGGACCGTCCCGCCAGGTGCACGGGATCGGCGGATCCTTGACGCGCGGCGTAACGACTGGACCAACCGGGCCGACCGGGCCGTGCGGTTCGTCGGCGGGTGAGGATCCCCGACTCTGGTTAGGGCTCGTCACGTATGCATCCGCGGATACCAAGCGGTACCCGAACACCATCACCCCGGAGTGCACCTATGCGTACTCGGTGCTGAATGCCTACTTGTTCCTCGGGCTCGGTGGTCTGCTCGGTCCCACCGTGGCCCCCAAGTCGTCGACCAGCACGAGCGGGAACGTTGCAGGCTTCGGCCTGATGATCGTGGTTGACTCGGACGCAAACCGAAACTTCGACCGCAACGATCGCTTCGCCTTCGTTGCGCTCTGCGGGCCGTACGCCAACCTCGACCTGTCGGGCGTCGTGGGGCCCAGCCCCGCCGACGGGTCGCAAACATACAGTTACGGAACCTGCACCGATTCTGCTGCCCCGTATCCCGGCATGGTGCCCGGTACTGATCTGGTCGGTGATCCCGATGACTGGCTCAGCGTCTTCCTCGGTGGAGCTCTGTCGGAAGACTGCCTGCGGACGTTCGTTTCGGGCAACGCCGTCATCACTCCGGTCTTCGAGTGGGTGACCGGCCCGACGGGTCCGATGGCGCCGACCTCGGGCTGATCTGCGACAGGCTGATCGACGACAGTCAGTATTGATTGACCTGACGGGGGTTCATCGTGCGTGGGAGACTCGCGCGATGAACCCCCGTCTTTCCTGTCTGCGCTCACGTTCGGCCAGCCTGCGCTCACCTTCGGTCCGAAGGGCTGCGATCTCGCTCGGCTCGGTCGCACTGTTCGGTGTACTGAGTGCCTGTGCAGCGGATGCGCCCACCAGCGACACGGTGGCGCCGACCTCGGTGGCACCCTCGACGCTGCCGCCCGACCGTTCGACAGCGCTCGAGATCGTCGTCGGTGTCGAGGGCGAACCCAACATCACGGTGGCATCGCTCTCGGTGGATGACGGTGGCGTCGCAACGGGCTCGGGTTACCTCGCCGACCCGGCGCGTGCGTCGTCCGCTGCAGAACTGCTGAAGGATCCTGCCGTGGTCAAACGTCTCGTCGAGGGAGAGCCCCAGGGCCAGATGTGCACCGAGATCTACGGCGGTCCGGACATCGCCACCGTGACCGGAACACTCGACGGGGTTGCGGTGAACACGTCGTTCAACCGCAACAACGGGTGTGGCATTGCCGACTGGGAGTTGCTGCTGCCCCTGCTGACCCGCTCGCACTGGGACGGCGCCGGTCGTCTCTACCTGCGTGGCGAGTCGCCTATCGCCGTCGCTGCCGGCACCACGTTCTCGATCGAACTCGAGTCGAACCCCACGACCGGGTACGAGTGGGTGGTTCAGGTGTCCGACTCTGCGGTGGTCACCGCTGGTGCAAGCACCTACCTGCCGCCCGCCGACGTCAAGCCGGGTGCCGGCGGCTACCAGCGCATTGCGTTCACGGCTGCATCTGCCGGCACGGCGACCATCACGCTCGAGTACCGGCGCTCCTTCGAGCCGCCCACCACACCGGCGGTGGACACGGTCACCTACGACGTCACGGTGAACGGCTAGGCACCCGCTGAACCGATGCCGCCGAGGCGGTTCCGTACACTGATTCCATGAGTTTCTGGCCCACCGCCGAGCATTGGTCGGTGTCGATCCCGCTCAACACGCCGCACCCGCGCCTGGCGGCGCTCGGTGCCGACACGCCGGGTGTGCTGCGGCTCGCAGACGCCGACTTCTCCGTGCCCGAGGAGGAGTGGACACGACTCGAGTACATGGACTGGAAGAGTGGCGGCGACACGAACTTTGCGCCGATCGCCACGATGGACGGCGAACTCGACTGCCGTGGGTTCTGGTCGAAGGAGAACGAGCATCCCGACAAGGACGCCCGGTTCACCACCAATGCAGCGAAGTGCCCGACGCTGCGCGACTACATCGCCGGCACGGGCGTGAACTTCGGTCGGATGCGCATCATCAAGCTCGAGCCCCAAGACCGCGAGACCGCCATCCGCAGCATTCACCGCGACGACAACAACCGGTTCAATCCGCCCGCCGACGGCTGGGTCGTGCGGAGTTGGCTCGAGCTCACCGACAACCCGAACAGCTACATGTTGCTGATGGACAACGATGCCAACGGCCTGCCCGACCCCTCCACCGAGATACGCGTGCCGCTGCACCGTGGCGCTCGTTTCGTCGTCGACACCCAGCGCCTCTGGCATGTGGTGGTGCATCCCGGGTCTGCGCCGCGGTATGCGCTCATCACGAGTTTCGAGAGCGGTCCCGCGCTCCAGCGATGGATCGACCGCCAGCTGCCCGCCCGGGTGTGAGCCGGCGCGTCAGGGCCCGCGCCAGAGCTGGAGCGGGGTTCGGTCTCTCGGGCCGGTGAACGGCGTTCGCTCGGGGGCCCCGCTGCGGGCAGAGGCGTACGACGCGCACACGATGTCGAGCATCATCCGGCCGAAGGCAGCATCCATGACCGGCGGGCGTCGGTGCTCGAGGTCGTCGAGGAAGGCCGCCCACTCGCCCCGGTAGCCGTAGTGCTCTACGGCCGGCACGCGGCTCGTTGCGGGAGGGAGTGCCACCGGCTCGCCGTTCACCTCGAGCGCGGGCACCGGGAGCAACTCGGCGCGGACGACGCCGGTGTCGCTGGCTGCCTGGGCGTCCCACACCGGGGCACCGGGCGCGCGCCAACTCGCAACGACGCGGGCGGAGAGGCCGCGGTCGAAGTCGATCTGTACCTCTGCGTACTCGTCGGTGGAATGGGATCCGTCGGCGGAACCCTCGAGGCGCGCCCGCACCGACACTGGCCTCGCAGGCGCTGCGGCAATGACGGCTACGGCGAGCGGATGCACGCCGAGATCGAAGAGAGCGCCGCCGCCCCACTGCGATGTCGTGAACTCACCCCACGTGGGCAGGGGGTTGAGGGCGCGAACCTCGAGGTGGCGCAAGGGGCCGAGCGCTCGGGCGTGCCTCACGAATTGCTGCACGACCGGGGAGTAGGCGAGGTTCTCTGCGTAGAGGAGTCGGCCACCTGAGACCTCTGCAGCCCTCACGATGTCGTCGGCCCCGGAGAGGGTGGTGCACAGCGGTTTCTCCACCATGACGGCGGCTCCCGAGCCCAACGCACGCAGGACGTCGTCGCGGTGCGCAGCAGGTGGTGTCTGAACCAACACGATGTCTGCGCCAGCGGGCAGGTCCTCGTAACGGACGACTCGTGCGCCGGTCCGGCGAGCGAGTTCGAGTGCCCGCGCCTGTGTTCTCGATGCCACAACGCCAACCTCGACACCGAGCAGCGTGAGGGCTGCCGCGTGCGCCGCACTGATCGTGCCGGCCCCGCACATCGCGACCGTCGGACGCGCCCGGCGGGCGCCTTGTCGCGCCACGCTGCTCAGCGGCCTGCGAGGGCGCTGACGACCGGCGCGAACGGTTCGAGATCAGCCTCGCCGACGATCACGTACGAGAATCCCCAGCGATCGCGTCGTGCAAGCAGGTCGTCGATGATCTGGGCGGTAGATCCCACGAGGGCGAACGGCGACGCAGCGACATCGTCGGGCCGCATGCCGGCGAACTGACTGATCAGGTCGAGTGCCGCCGGACGGTCATCGGTGACGCTCACCATGAACGCTCGGATGTTCATCTCGATGGCACCAATCCGATCGCCAGCGGCATCGGCGACGATCGCCACCTTCTCGTCGACGGCTGTCTCGGTCATCGTCGAGATGACCTCGGGCCCCACAACCCCAGCCGTCATCGTGCCGTTGATGCCGACGATGTCGGCTTCGCGCGCCGCAATGCGCAGTACGCGCGGACCGCCACCGCCGATGAGAATGGGCGGGTATGGGCGTTGCACCGGCTTTGGCAGGCCGTTGTAACCGCTCACGCGGTAGTGCGTGCCGTGATGGTCGAAAGCGGTGTCGCCGAACGCGCCCTTGATCACCCGGAGCCCCTCCACGAAGCGATCGATCCGCACGCCGGGCGGGTCATAGGACATTCCTGACTGCTCATAGTCCGAGATCATCCAGCCAGCGCCGATCCCGATTTCGAGGCGTCCCTCGCTGAGGAGGTCGATCGTGGCGAGTTCCTTCGCCAGCACCACGGGATGCTTGTAGTCGTTGTCGAACACGAGTGCGCCGACGCGCAGGGCGGACGTGGCGTCGGCTGCTGCCTGCAGCGCCGGGATCGGTGCGAGCTGCTCGCCGAAATGGTCCGGCATCGTGAGGCAGTCGTACCCGTGCGCCTCGGCGCGACGTGCCAGATCCGCCCAGGCGGCCCTCGTCGGAGCGGTGCTCGCCTGGATCCCGAATCGGAACGGGCGGTGGGGGAACGGGCTCATGCCCCGACGGTAGCGGCTGTCGCGATTGGTACCGACCGCGACGCGTGCCGACCACTGGACCGGGTGACACCGGGGCCAGCCCGGCGAGACCTAACCTGCGCGTTCGGTGCACCGCGTGAACTGGTTCGTGAGGGCGGCGCTCACCATCGTTGCCGCAGCGGTGGGGATCGCCGCAGTCGTGGCGGGCATCGTGCCGCGTGTGGTGGGCATCGTGCGGGCGCACGAGCAGGTGCCCGTCGAACTGCCGGAGTTCGCAAGCCTTGCCCGCGAGACGAACGTGTACGACGTCGCCGGCAAGCAGATTGCACGGTTCCGCCTCGAACAGGTGGAGCAGGTGCGTTTCAGCGAGGTGCCAAAGCACGTGATCGATGCCGTCCTCGCAGTGGAGGACAAGGTGTTCTGGGAACACAAGGGTGTCAACCTGCGCAGCCTCGTGCGGGCCGTGCTCGCGAACGTGTCGTCGGGTTCTGCCGGACAGGGTGCCTCCACGATCACCCAACAGGTGGTGAAGAACGAGTTCCTCGGGGGCTTCCCGCGCGACGGCCGCTACAAGATCCTTCAGGCGCGCTACGCAGTGATGCTCGAGAAGCGCCTCTCGAAGGAGCAGATTCTCGAGCGATACCTGAACACGATCTACTTCGGGAACAACGCCTACGGACTCTCCGCTGCCGCTGAGGCGTACTTCGGCAAGACTGTCGACCGACTGTCGCTCAACGAGGGAGCGTTCCTCGCCGGGCTCATTCGCTCGCCGAACGGCTACGACCCGATCCGCAGGCCGGAGCGGTCGAGGGCGCGGTTCAAGGTGGTGATGTCGCGGTTGGCCGAGGAGCGACTGCTCCCCGAGGCTGATGCTGAGCGTTTTGCGGAGGAGTGGCCCATCCCCGAGATCCTCAAGTCCCGCCCGGGTGAGTCGTTCCCGCCCACGTACTTCACCGCGGCGGTCCGGGACCTGCTGCTCGAGGGCTCCGACATCCTTGGTGACTCGGTGCAGGAGCGCTACAACACGCTGTATCGCGGCGGGCTGTCGATCTACACCACGCTCGACTCCCGATTGCAGTCACTCGCCGAGGAGGCGCGGCTCAAGAGACTGCCGGCGAACTCGGGCGGTTTCGACACTGCGATCGTGTCGCTCGACGCCCGCACGGGCGCGGTACGCGCCATGGTGGGAGGCGGAGGTTTTCGACCCGGTCAGGACGAGGTCAACATGGCGTTGCGCCCGCGCCAGACCGGTTCGTCGATCAAGATCTTCATTCTCGCTGCGGCGGTGCAGGCGGGTGCTTCCGGTGAGGACTCCATCGACGGTCGTCGGGGTTGTGTGCTCCCCAACCCGGGGAACCCGAGCGAACCGTTCGTCATCCGCGGAGGTGTGGCCGGAAAACTGGGTCCGCTCAAGGAGGCAACGTGGCTTTCGTTGAACTGCGCCTTTGCCCGACTGTCCCAGATCGTCGGGCTCAATCGCGTGGTCGACACCACCCGGCGCATGGGAGTCCGCAGTCCGCTCGACGCCTATGCAAGCTTCGCGACCGGAGCCAATGAGATCAGTCCGCTCGACATGGCAGCCGGCGCACAGACGCTTGCCAACCAGGGTGTGCAGCATGATCCGTACTACGTGGACCGGATCGTTCGTGCCGAGACCGGCGAGACCCTGTACCAACACCTCGATGCGGGAGAGCAAGTACTCACCGCCGATGCGGCGAACCGCACCACTGCGATCCTGCAGGGCGTGCTGCGACGGGGCACTGCCGCACGGATCGGATACCTGAGCGGCGGGAAGCGCCCCGCTGCAGGAAAGACCGGTACGCAGCAGAACAACACCAACGCTTGGTTCGTCGGCTACACGCCACAGTTGGTCACGGCGGTCTGGGTGGGCAACCCGAAGGGGTACGTGCCGATGGTGAACATCCCTGAGTTCGTCAAGGCCGGCGTCCGAACGGTGCAGGGCAGCACGTTCCCTGCGCGGATCTGGAAGTACTTCATGGATGCCGCCCATGAGGGCCTGCCGATTGCCGACTTCGTGAGCGCACCCGCCCTCGGGCGCGATCCGATGTTGCTCTACCTACCGGGTACCGACTGCCTCGCCCAGGCCCTCGGTCCCGATGGCCGGCCGGTGCCCACCACGAACCCAGACGTGAGCGATACATCGATCTACTACGACCCCGAGACCGGCCTCCCGGTCGCAACGGTGGTGCAGACGGTGCCCCCGGGCACCACGGTGCCACCCGATGTCATCGACCCGCTCTGGCCACTGCCGATGGCACCGATCGACACATTCACCTATCCGTGCTCGGGTGCTCCGCCCGACTCGGGGGTGTCGCCCACCACGGCGCCACCGTCGACGACGCTCGTCGACACGGTTCCGGACTCGGTGCCGATCAGCGCAGCCGCAACACTCGGACCAACTGGCACCTAGTGTGGCGATCGTGAGCGATCTCGGGCGACTGGCCGATCTGCAGGAACTCGACACCTCCCTCGATCACATGGCGTACCGACGGGCTCATCTCCCGGAACGGATCGAACATGGCCAGTGCGCTGCCGCAACGGCCGCAGCGAAGTCGACGCTCGCCTCCAACCAGACCAGACGGAGCGCGCTCGAGGCGGAGTACGCATCACTTGAGTCGCGCGGTCGCGAGCTCGACGCCAAGGTCGCTCGCCTCGAGGGTCAGATGCGCAATGTCGTCGTGACCCGGGAGGCCGAGGCGTTCCAGCGGGAGATCGCCCAGCTGCGTTCCGAGCGAGAAACCGATGATGAGCGGGGCATCGAACTGCTCGACGAGAGCGAGCGCCTCGCTACGGAGGCGGAACTCATCCAAGCGCAGATCGACGCAGCACTGGCCAGCGAGGCTGCAGTGGCGGCCCGACTCGCCGTGGCCGATGCAGCCCTCGACACCGAGGCAGCAGACCTGCGCGATCGGCGCGCCGCGGCCGCTGCAGCGATTCCTGTGCCCCTCCTCGAGGAGTACCAGCGTCGACGTCCCGCCTTCGACGGGGTCGCGGTCGCCCGCCTCCAGGGCTCACGGTGCACCGGTTGCCACCTCGACCTGTCGCGTGCCGAGGTGGAGGCGGTCCGTGCTGTTCCGGACGATGCGCTGCCGGAGTGCCCACAGTGCGCCCGGATCCTCGTGCGCTGACGGCTACAGCCGTCAATAGGCTCGGTCTCTGATGCTGTTCTGGTTCGTTGGCACTGCGGTTCTTGCGGTGTGGTTCGTGTTCGGGGACTCTCGCTTCGACTATCGCTTCCTCATCGTCGGGGCACTCGCACCCGATCTGGTCGATCTCCCGTTCGGCGGTGCTCGGGTCCTGCACTCCGTGGTCGGGAGCATCGCAGCACTCGTGGTGGTGATGCTCGCCACCATCGGGCGGCGCCCGGTACGCCGGCGTCTCCTCGCGCTCCCGATCGGGATGATGCTGCACCTCGTCTTCGACGCAGCTTTCACGAACAACGGTGTGTTCTGGTGGCCCTTTGGCGGGATTCGCTTCGAGGATGCGCCGTGGCCCACCTGGGAGCGCGGGCCGTGGAGTGCGGTGCTCGAGGTCGTCGGCCTCGGACTCTGTTACTGGATCGTGCGCCGCTTCGGCCTCCGCGACCCCGAGCGGCGGAGCCGCTTCTGGCGCACTGGGATCCTCGAGCCATGCTGATTCTCGTGCGCCACGGCCGTACTGCAGCAAACGCTGCCGGTCTGCTCCAGGGTCGCCTCGACCCGCCCCTCGACGCTGTCGGTGAGGATCAGGCAGAGCGGATCGGCGGCGCGCTCACCGGGGTGCATCGTGTCGTGTCGAGTCCGCTGCTTCGAGCCCGTCAAACGGCACTTCGTATCAGCGGCACCATTGACATCGACGAGCGGTGGCAGGAGATCTCCTACGGGATCTACGAGGGCCGACCGCAGGCCGACGTGCCTGCAGGGGAGTGGGAGCGCTGGCGCAACGACCCGACTCACTGCGTCGAGGGCGGTGAGTCGCTGGCGGCCCTCGCTGAGCGAACGACTGCGGCAGTGCTCGACCTGCTCGACGAGGCACGGGATCGCGATGTTGTGGTGGTGAGCCACGTCTCGCCGATCAAGGCAGCGATGGCGTGGGCGCTCGGGGTGGGCGTGGACATCTCGTGGCGGTGTCAACTCGACCAGGCGGCCATCACCAGGATCGCTGTTGGCGCTCGCGGCGCCTCACTGCGCAGTTTCAACGACGTCGCACACCTGCGCTGAAACCGACTCCACGCTGACACTGACCCAGCGCTGGAACCGGTGGCACACTCGGGGGAACAAGCCGTCGTCTCGAAGGCGTTGCTCTCAAGCAGACGCGACGAACCGTGTGAGGTCGGATAGTTCCCGTGCTCCGGTGTGCCCGACTCGACAGCGTGGTGCGCGGTCGAGATGCAGGCGATCAGTGCAGCAGTTCGGTGGGCTTCGACGAGTCGGCGAGGCGCTCGGCAACCGTGGTGAGCAGCTGGCGCGCAAGCCCCGGCACCTCGTTGAGCAGACGCTCGAAGGAGCGTGCGTCGACGACGAGGACCATGAGGTCGGAGTCCGCCACAACGGTGGCGTTGCGCGGCCGGTGCAGGATGAGGGCAAGCTCACCGACCACATCGCCAGCCCCGAGGGTGGCGATCTTGCGGCCACCGCGCTTGACGACTGCTGTGCCGGACTGAATGACGACGAACTCGTGCGCCATGCTGCCCTCGGCCATCACTTCGGTGCCCTTGGGCAACTTCAACTCGGTGACGATGCTCGCCACGTGGTCGAGTTGCTTCTTCGTGCAACGGGCGAAGATCGGTACGTTGCGCAGGTGGTCGAGGTATCGGTTCTTGCTCACGGCCGTCATTGTTCCACATGGGCTCGTCGCGCGCTCAAGACCAGCTGCAGGTCCTGTCCACCGGGGATCTGCTCGTGGGTGGCCTCGGGGCCTCGATGACGCTCCCAGCAGGACCGCATCCCCTAGCCTGCGATCTCGGTGAAACCCCGTCTGCCCCGTCTCCGGCGGCCCAACATCCGCACGTGGTCCCGCAAGCGCAAGATCCTGTCAGCGATCGGCACGGTGCTTGCGGCCATCGTGCTGTACACGGCCATTTCCCTGACGGTGTTCGTGATCGACCACCGGGAGGACCCGTTCGACCAGAACGTCGCCACCTGGGCGCGCAAGAACGGTCTGGGGTTCGTGGTGAACCGGCTCGAGCGGTGGCGTTACAGCAAGCCGCCCTCTGAGAAGCCGGCCGATGCCCTGGCGCTCGACTCCGATGTCACGGGCTCGACCCCGACCCCGACCGCAGCGGTCACCACGTCTGCCCCGCCAACGAGCAGCCCGGGCGGTGCTGCTCCACCGACCACGGCCCTCGCCACGACCACGACGCTTCCTCCCGGACCTGCGGCACTCGTGCCGCAGGTTGTTCCTGCTCTCGAGGGCGAGGGGCAATGGCGCTCGATCGCCGAGGTTCGGGGCGAGACGGTCGTGTGGGCCACCAGCATCCGTCCCCTTGCGAAGTACGGGTCAGTTGTCGCCACGGCAGCGGTGTTCGACCCGGTGCGGCTCACCGCCGGCCTCTATAACGGATCCGACATCCCCGGCAAGGGGGGCTGGTTCAACGCCGGCAAGGTGAACAAGAAGGCTCTGCCTTCCCTCGTCGCGACGTTCAACGGAGGTTTCCGACTCGAGCACTTCAAGGGTGGCTACATCACCGAGGGTCGGGTCATTCGCAAGATGCGCAAGGACGAAGCCACGATTGCGATCCGCAAGGACGGGACCCTCGCAGTCGGTGCGTGGTTGCGCGAGCTTCCCGACGACGGCTCGTGGAAGTCGCTGCGTCAGAACCTCCCGCCGGTGGTGCTCGACGGCAAGCCGAGCATCGACCTGTTCCCGGGCACCTACTGGGGCGACGACTTTCATCAGGTGACGTTCACGTACCGCTCCGCCATCTGTCGTCTTGCGAACGGGACGCTGATGTACGTGGCGATGGGCAAGGTCGACATCGACCTGCTCGCCGAGGGTCTCGTGAACATGGGCTGCCAGATGGCGATGCAGCTCGACATCAACGGCAACTGGCCCCAGTTCGCCACCTTCCGCGGGTTCGGGGAGGCCGAGAGGAAGCCGGTCCTGCTCGACAAGCGGATGGGCAACCCGGCGAGGACCCTGCGCGGCTCGGGCAAGGACTTCATTGCGCTGTTCGATCCTGCGTCGTTGCCGCCCGATCTCATCAAGTGACGGTGAGCCGACCTGTAGGCGGGATTCTGTACCGGGAACCCCCGGCGGTGACCATCCATCTCAGCGGTCTACCCGAGGTTGCCGTGTCGCCACGGCGGGCGGGTCGCCCGTACCTCTGCTCGACCTTGCTCCCGGAGAGGTTTACCAGCCGCCCGGGTCGCCCCGGACGCTGGTGCGCTCTTACCGCACCGTTTCACCCTTGCCTGTGACCACCGGCGAACCGGCAGCCCATCGGCGGTCTGCTCTCTGTTGCACGTCCGTCAGGTTGCCCCGACCTGGCTCTCGCCAGCTCCGTACCCTGTGGAGTCCCGACCTTCCTCGACCCACGACACGATCGTCGTGAACCGCGGTCACCCGGTCGACTCACCGTCGCCGGTCAGTCTACGCGTGTTGCTCCGGCGGCACCCGGGCCAAAGAGGTCTCGCGCCTGGGGCTTGAGCACCTTGCCCATCACATTTCGGGGCAGCGCATCGGCGAGGTGGAGCAGCGTGGGCAGTTTGTAGGGAGCAAGTTCGTTGCGCGCCCACGCGCGAAGTTGCTCGAGGTCGAGCGTCGCACCGTTGCGGAGCACGACAGCGGCGCCGATGCGCTCGCCCCAGACGTCGTCGGGCACGCCCACCACACTGCACTCCGCGATCGACGGGTGCCCGGAGAGAACACTCTCGATCTCGAGCGCCGAGATCTTGTACCCACCGCTCTTGATGATGTCCGTCGAGAGGCGGCCCTCGATGCGGAATGCGCCCCGATCGATCGAGACGCGGTCGCCGGTGCGGAACCAGCCATCAGTGGTGAACGAGGCGGCGGTCTCCTCGGGTCGCCCCCAGTAGCCGACGAAGGTGTTGGCCCCACGAACCTCGAGCTCTCCCGCTGCGCCGTCGCCCCCGACCACGGCACCGTCGCTGACGACTCGAACCTCCATCCCGGGAACGGGCGAACCGACGAACCCGGGGCGGCGCTCACCGTGCAACGGGTTCGACAGCGCGATGCCGATCTCGGTCATCCCGTATCGCTCGAGCAGGACGTGTCCCGAGATCTCTCGCCAGCGCTCGAGCACCGGGACGGGAAGCGCGGCCGAGCCCGAGAGCATCACCCGCAGCGACCGTATGCCGGTGGACCATCGGGATCTCGTGGATTCATCGGCGGCATCCCACGCATCGATCAGTCGGGTGTACACCGTTGGTACCGCCATGAACACGGTGTGCCCTCCCTGAGCGAGACGATCGAACACCGTCTGCGCGTCGAAGCGACCGAGCATGTCGCAACGTGCCCCGATCCACAGCGGACAGAGCAGTTGGTTCACGAGTCCGTGCAGGTGGTGAAGGGGCAGGAAGTGGACGATGCGATCTTCGGGGACCCAACCCCATGCCTCGACGAGACAGGTGATCTGTGCGGCAATGGTGCGGTGGCTGTGCAGCACACCTTTGGGTCGCCCGGTGGTGCCGCTCGTGTAGAGCATGAGTGCGGCATCGTCGAGGCCGGGTTGTCCGCCGGCATCGGGAGCAGCCGGGAGATCGCGGCCTGCAACGGCGTGGCGGTGAGCGTCGATCTCGATGGTCGGCAGTCCCGAGTGGAGCCGCTCGGCGAGGGCCCGGTGCGCCGGGTCGATGACCAGCGCGCAAGCCCCTGAGTCCGTGAGTACGTAGTCGAGTTCGGCGGGTGGGTGATCGGGGCACAACGGCACGAAGATCGCCCGTCGCTGCCACACCGCGAACATCGCCGCGACGTAGTCGAGGCCGGGCGAAGCCAGCACGCCCACACGGTCGCCGACAGCGATGTTGTGCTGGTCCAGCAACTCGGCGATCGCTCGGGCCGCCGACAGAACGGTACGAGCGCTGTACTCGTCGACCTGGTCGCTGAGTGCGATCCGGTCGCCGTGCAGGGCGACCCGGTCGAGCAGTGTCGTCAGCACGCCTCGCCGTCGTACATCAGCGAGTTCAGGCTGGGCGTCTCGAGGTTGACCGACGGGCGGACGCCAAACTCGTTGGCCGGCCCCACGGTGAGCGGAATCGGTGCGAGCGAGCCGAAGGCGGAGGGCACTGCGTGAATCACGTTGGCCACGGACGCAGCCTGGACCGTGGTGGTGGTGGCCGCAGGCGCAGTGGTGGGCAGTCCGGCATCGACCGTGGTGGTCGTGGTGTCGGCGGGAGCCTCCGGGGCCTCGATCACCAAGGTGCCGACGAGGGCCGACGGATTGATCACTGCCCCGAGCACTGCAGCATGCCGCGCCTCGATCGACCCCACCGACATCGCCGCCTTGCGGAGATCTGGGCTCGTGAGTACCGGGACCACGCTCTGGTAGGTGGCTGCTGCGAGCGACTCGAGGGAGTAGGCGAGTGCCTTGGCGTCCTCGCCCTGTTCGGCACCCGAGGTGGCGATGCGCTCGAGGAGCGGTGCGATGAGGAAACTGTCGATCTTCGGGTTCGACGAGGTGCAGGGCGTTCCGCCGAGCGCCTTGGTGGCGGCCGCCATCGCATCGGCGTGCTTGCGGTGGTGGTCGGCGAACACCTTGATGAGATCGGCAACGACGGCGTCCTTCACGAAGGACTGAGCGATGAGTTGCTCGTAGGCGTTGACAACCGTCAACTCGAGCGATGCAGCAGTGCGAAGGATGACGACGTCGTTGATCGGCTGGTTGCTCAGCCCGGTGTATCCGGGGTTGTCTCCGGAGATCGGGATCTGCTTCTTGGGCTTTGCCTCGCGGCATGCGGCGAGTAGTGCCGTGCTGGCGACAGCAATCCCGCCGAAGCGGAGGAAGCCGCGTCGGTCGAGGTTCGGCAGGAAGATCGACGCCCGTCGCTCGGCAGGCACCTCGGTGAAGATGCCCTCGATCAGTGCGCGCTCGGCCGACTCGATCTCACGCTGTTCGCGGTCGATGGAGCGAATCTCCCGGCGCAGCTCGTCGCGGCTGATGTCGTTGTGGCTGTTGCGGTCACGGTTGGTCTGCATGGCTCACTGTCCTCCCGTGATGGTCTCGATGCTGAGTGCAGATGCGGCGTCCTCGATGGCCGGTTCGTCGGCGCCGTAGCTACCCGACTGGAGGAACGCAAGCGTGGCGGCGTGGCGGGCCTCGACGTTCTGGATCGATGCGACGAGTGCCGCTGCGTCGGTGGACTGCAGGAGTCCGAGGAGCGTCTGGTGCGTGTCGGCTGCAGCATGCTCGAGGTCGGAGGCCGCCTGCCTGACGGCTGCGGCGTCGCCGGTGGCGAAGGCATCGCCCCGCAACGCCGTGGCCAGCGCCGGATTTGCCTCCGAGGGGGAGCCGGGGCCGTAGAGCGCGCTGAGCGCCTCGGCATAGGCGAGGTGGTGCTCGTGCAGCGCACGGAAGAGGGCGTGCTCGGCCTCGGGCAGATCGAGCGTGTCGAGTCGCGGCACGACTGAGGAGTACGCCGAGTACGCGGTGAGCTCGAGCACCTTTGCCGCAGCAATGAGCGGAAGGTCCGCTGGCTGGGGCTTCTTCGGCGGCGGCGATGACTCGCCGGCGGCCGTGGCAATCACCGTCGGGCCCTCGCCCGTGGGTGCGTCGACGGGACCCTCGGTGGCCGTCACCTCCGGGGCGATGGAGTCGGTTGCGCCGTACGGCATGGGCTCCGGGTCGGAGTCGGGCTCCTGGGCTTGAGCGACGCGCGGTGCGAGGCCGGCTGCGGAGGCAACTCCGGCGAGACCGAGCGCTGCGAGGATTCCTCGGCGGCTGGGTCGCGCGGCGTCAGCCGTCGAGATCGTGTCCGGGTTGTCCACGGAGGGAGGTGTCCTTTCTCGGAACTGTCGTACGGCTCATGGCGCCGTGCGAGAGCGTCACAACTCTAGAAGTCCAGAGCCGATAACGCGGGAATCCACCCGGCGGATCGTTCCACCGCTTGGGCCCACCGGCCTCGGGATGCAGCCCGGTCGAGGCCCGGGGTCGGCTCGATCCGCAGGCGCGGACGCCACGTGGACTCGATGGCGTCGAGATCGGGCCAGATCCCCACGGCGAGGCCGGCAAGCAAGCCCGCACCGAGGGTGGTGCTCTCGGTGTTCGGGGCGACCTCCACGGTGCGGCCCGTGGCGTCGGCGAGGGACTGGACGAAGACTGGGTTGGTCGACATCCCTCCATCGATCCGCAGCGCCTGGACCACCAGACCGCTGTCGGATTCGGCGGCGTCGACGAGGTCGGCTCCGCGCTGGGCAACGCCCTCGAGCACGGCGCGAACCAGATGTGCCCGGGTGGTGCCGCGCGTGGCGCCGAGCACGATGCCGCGAGCGCCGTAGTCCCAGTGCGGGGATCCGAGGCCCATGAGCGCCGGCACATAGACCACGCCGCCAGTGTCGGCGACGCTGGCGGCGATCTCTGCCGATGCAGCCGGGGACGGGATGATGCCGAGGTCGTCGTGGAGCCAGTCGATGTTCGAGCCGGCGGCCAGCATGATGGCCTCCACCCCCCAGGTCACCGAGCCGCTGAGTCCCCAACACGCAATGGGGAAGGTCCCGCCCTCGAGACGCCCGGCATGACGCGGAGCAGGGGCCCCGGTGACCATGTCGAGCATCCCACCGGTTCCGAAGGTGCATTTCGTGAGCCCCGGCCGCACGCAGCCCTGACCGAGCAGCGAGGCCTGTTGGTCGCCGGCGATCCCACAGATCACGGGTGACCCGTGCAGCGCGGTGGCCTCGGCGATCGGCCCGCTGCTGTCGATCAACGTGGGCAGGAATGCGAGGTCGATGCCGAGTGCAGCGGCCACCGTGTTGGACCAGCGACTCCCGTCCGGCTCGACGAGTCCGGTGATGCCGGCGTTCGAGCGATCGGTGACGTGCGCGCGCCCGCCGGTGAGCGTCCAGACGAGCCACGAGTCGATCGTGCCGAGACACAGGTCGCGCGAACGATCGGGGTCGTGTTGCGCAAGCAGCCATGCTGCCTTGGTGGCGGATTGGTTCGGAGCGAGTGTGAGCCCGTGTTCGGCCTTCGCCGTGATGCACTCTCCGACGGTGCGTAGGTCTTGCCACCCGAGGCCGTTGCCGAGCGGTTTGCCGGTGGAACGGTCCCAGAGCACCGTGGAGCCGCGCTGGTTCGTGATACCCACTGCGTCGACACCGTCGACGCAGTCGAGCGCGCGATTGGCGAGATCGATCACGGTATTGGCCAGTTCGCTCGCATCGAACTCGACGAGGCCAGCGAATGGGTTGAGTGGGGGAGTGCGCCGGTACTGAACATGCAGCACGTCGGCGTTGTGATCGACGATCGCTGCGCGAGTGCCCGTTGTGCCGACATCGATCACGAGCACCCGGCCGTGACGCGGTTTCACCGTCGTGGCTCCAGCCCACGGCGCAGCAGCATCGAGCCGAGCATCCCGCCGCAGACGCCGGCGACGAGCGACAGACCGAGACTCACCACGATGCGACCCCACGCAATGGTGTCGCCCTGGATGAGCTTGATGATGCTGAACACCAACTGCAGCGCGATGAAGACCGTTGATGCCGTGATGACGCCGTGACTGAGCGGCGTGCGGCAGCGTTGGTGCCACGCCGCCACTCCGGCGCCGAGCACGAGGCCGGCGAGGATCACCACGGTCAGCAGAGCGCTCCAGCCGGATCGATCGTCCTCGTCGACAGCAACACGGGCGATGATCTGCACGGGCAGGGCGATCATCGCAGCGACGGAAGCACCCCGCGAGATGGCCTGCAGGTCGAGCTTCCCGATGGAACGGCTGGTACGACTCATCGGGTCCTCACTATCGCCCCGCAGTGCTCGACCCCCAACTGGCCGACCGAACTGTTGCGTGGCCCGGTTGTTCGGGTGAGGTACTCGCAGGCGAACGGTGGCGGTCTCCGGTGTGTCCTCAATCACAGCGAATTTGCATCCCTTTCCAATCTGCAGATGTTGCGAATTGGATGGCGCTCCCTAGCCTGCCCGACATGCAGTCCGCCGCCGTGCTCACCGAACGCTTTCGGTCCAAGGGGCTGAAGGTGACGCCGCAGCGTCAGTTGCTGTTCCGCCTGCTCGAGGGCAATGAGTCCCACCCCTCCGCCGAGGCGCTCTTTGCGGTGGCGAGTGCCCAGATGCCCGGGATCTCGCTGCGCACCGTGTACCAGACCCTGCACGACCTCGCCGAGATGGGCGAGTTGCAGATGCTCGACCTCGGCACCGGAGCTGCCCGCTTCGACCCGAATCTCGATGACCACCATCACTTGGTGTGCGACGAGTGCGGCCACATCCGGGATGTCGCGGTCCCGGGCGCCGATGGGCTCGCCCCGGCGGGCGACACCCAGGGTTTCGAGGTCAACGCCGCCCAGATCGTCTTTCGAGGCCTGTGTGCCTCGTGCCGTGCGCAACGGCCAGCCGCTACCGCCGATTCCGGTTTCGCACCCACACCTTCGTCTGTCTCCAACCAGTAATCCCCACACACAAAGGAGCAATCCATGGGCCTGAAAGGCACCAAGACCCACGACAACCTGAAGCACGCCTTCGCCGGCGAGAGCCAGGCCAACCGCCGCTACCTGTGGTTCGCGCAGAAGGCCGACGTCGAGGGCTACCCCGACGCCGCTGCGCTGTTCCGCTCGGTCGCCGAGGGTGAGACCGGCCACGCGCACGGCCACCTCGACTACCTCGCACAGGTGGGCGATCCGGCCACCGATCTGCCGATCGGTGACACCGAGGACAACTTCAAGGCCTCGATCGAGGGCGAGACCTACGAGTACACCCAGATGTACCCGGGCTTCGCAAAGACCGCCCGCGAGGAGGGCTTTGCAGAGATCGCCGACTGGTTCGAGACGCTCGCCCGCGCCGAGAAGAGCCACGCCGGTCGTTTCGAGCAGGGACTCAAGACCCTCTGATCGACGCGGTGATCGTTGCCTGCCGTGGTGCTGGGCCGGGTGAACCGGTTCGGCACCACGGCACGACGAGCCCGTAGTACCTCCAACCCGAAACGCGAACCTTCGAGCAACCGAGCGACCGAGCAGCAATGACGATCACGTACGACCCCCACCACCCGAAGTACACCGACGAGAAGGACGTTCGCGACGAACTGACTCGTGTCTTCGACCTCTGCCACGGATGCCGGCTGTGCTTCAAGTACTGCACGTCGTTCCCCACGCTCTTCGAGATGGTCGACCAGCACGAGGACCAGGACGCAGGCCGTCTCACGCCGGCACAGCAGGACCAAGTGGTGGCCGAGTGCTTCCAGTGCAAGCTCTGCTACGTGAACTGTCCGTACATCCCGGGACAGCACGAGTGGGCGCTCGACTTCCCGCGCCTGATGCTGCGCGTCGACGCGATGCGTCACTCCAACAATCAGGTGAGCCTGCGCGACAAGATGACCAACCAGTTCATGGGACGCACCGACCTCGTCGGCACCATGAGCTCTGCCGGTGCGCCGATCGTCAACCGAGTGGTCGGAGCGAAGCCCGGCTCGCTCATCCGCAAGGCTGTCGAGAAGACCGCCGGGGTGTCGAGCATCCGCCTGCTCCCGCCGTACTCGAAGCAGCGTTTCTCGACGTGGTTCAAGAAGCGTGCTCGTCTGCGCCTCGAGAAGCGTCAGGGTCGGGTCACGGTGTTCCCCACGTGTCTCGTGGAGTACCAAGAGCCCCAGATCGGTCACGATCTGGTCAAGGTCTACGAGCGCAACGGGATCGAGTGCAATGTCACCGAGGCCGGCTGCTGCGGCGCCCCGTGGCTCCATGCGGGTGACGTGGAGCACTTCACGAAGGTCGCCTCGAAGAATGTTCAACTGCTTGCCGAGGAGATCCGTCGCGGGAGCGACATCGTGGTGCCCCAGCCCACCTGTGGGTACATCCTGAAGAAGGACTACGTCGATTACGTGGGCGGCGCCGACGCAACGTTGGTTGCCGAGCACACCTACGACGCTGCGGAGTACCTCATGAAGGTTCACCGCGACGAGGACACGCAACTCAACACTGAGTTCACCGGACCGGTTCCCGAGACGGTGACCTATCACGCGCCCTGCCACCTGCGGGCGCAGAACATCGGGTTCAAGTCCCGAGACCTCATGAAGCTCACCGGAGCCAAGGTGAAGATTGTCCAGCAGTGCTCGGGCATCGACGGCATGTGGGGTCTGCGTGGCGAGAACGCCGAACTCTCCATCCCCATTGCCAAGAAACTGGCCGAGGAGCTCGAGCGAGCGGGCGGCGACGTCGTCACCGGCGACTGTCACCTGGCGAACACCGCGATCAACGAACAGACCGGTAGCAAGCCGCTCCACCCGCTCCAGATGCTCGCTCGTGCCTACGGAATCCCCGAGGAGACGAAATGAGCCGCAAACTCACACTGGACGATATTGCCGACCTCCGCGCCTACGAGCGGGAGCGGGACGCCTTCCGGGCGAAGGTGATCGAGGTCAAGCGCCGGCGACGAATCGCCGTGGGCACGATCCTGACGATGGTGTTCGAGAACCGTGAGACCATTCGCCTGCAGATCCAGGAAATGGCCCGGGTCGAGCGGATTCTCTCCGACGACGGAATCCAGACCGAGCTCGACATCTACAACGCCCTCATCCCGGAGCCCGGTCACCTCTGCGCAACGCTGTTCATCGAGCTCACCTCCGACGACCAGATGCGGGAGTGGCTCCCGCGCCTCGTGGGCATCGAGCGCTCGTTCTCGCTCGTGCTCGCCGACGGCTCCTCGGTGCGATGCCGTCCTGAGGAGCAGCACGAGGGTCAGCTCACCCGGGACGACGTGACTGCTGCGGTGCACTACCTCACCTGGGACTTCACCCCCGAGCAGGTCGCAGTTGCAGCGTCGGGCCCGATCACCCTCGTGTGCGACCACCCGGCGTATCTCGAGGAAGTTGCGCTGGCGAACGAGACCGTGCGCGAACTCGTCGGCGATCTGGCTGCCTGATCGGGCCGACCGACCCGCCTCGGGGCGCTCACCCTCGGGAGACCTGCTAGACCCGAGCCATGACGTCCTTCAGTGATCTCGGCGGATGGCCGGGAATCCTCTCGCAGTTGATCGACGGCAACGATCTGGCCGGTTCCCAGGCGCGTGTTGCGATGTCCGAGATCCTGGCGGGTAACGCCTCACCGGCCCAGATCGCAGCCTTCGTCGCGGCCCTGCGGGCCAAGGGCGAGACCGGGGCCGAGATGGCCGGTCTCCTCGAGGCAGTGCTCGATGCCGTAACTCCCGTGGCGCTTGCCCCCGGATTGGCGGGACGGGCAGTCGACATCGTGGGCACGGGCGGCGACCGGAGCCACTCGATCAACGTCTCGACGATTGCGGCAATCGTCGTGGCGGGTGCCGGCGTTCCGGTGTGCAAACACGGCAACCGGGCCTCGTCGTCGAAGTGCGGCTCGGCCGACGTACTCGCTGCACTCGGGGTTGCTATCGAGGCCGAGCCGACGGTGGTTGCGCGGTGTGTCGAGCGTGCCGGGATCGGCTTCTGCCTCGCGACGAAGTACCACCCGGCCTTCCGGCACGCCGGCCCGCCGAGACGGGAGATCGGCGTGCCGACGGTGTTCAACCTCCTCGGACCGATGGCCAACCCTGCGCGCGTGTCCCGTCAGGTGATCGGCGTCGCCAACCCCGCCGTCGCCGAGCGGATGATCGCCACCCTGCAGGCGCACGGGTCCACCAAGGCATGGGTGGTCCACGGCAACGGCCTCGATGAGCTCACCACCACGGGTGAGTCCGAGGTGATCGCCCTCGAGAGCGGCGCGGTGCGCCGCTTCCGTGTGGATCCCGCTGCGCTCGGGCTCGCCCGCGCCACCGCCGATCAGCTCACCGGCGGCGAGCCCGCCGAGAACGCCGCAGCAGCGCGACGTGTGCTCGCAGGTGACCGCGGACCGCACCGCGACATCGTGGTCCTCAACGCTGCCGCTGCACTCGTGGTGGCCGATGTGGTGGGCGACCTCGCCGAGGGACTGGTGCGAGCGGGCGAGGCAATCGACAGCGGTGCCGCTGCAGCGAGTCTCGACACGCTCGTGCGAGAGTCGAACGCCCTCTGACCCGTCGGCAGGGATGAGCCGTTGAGTCTCTACAGCCACGAGCAGTTGAAGCCGGCGCTGGAGTTCGCGTTCGAAGTGTTGCGCTCGACCCCGGCCGCACTGGCGAAGTACCGATTGCCCAAGGCTGTTCAGCACCACCTCCGCACGGGAAGGCCGACCCGCCAGGCGCTCATCGACCTTCGCCGGATCCTCGAGGATCGCGACGACGTGCGGTCCGCCCTCGGCGCAGCAGTGGCCGGTGTGCCCGTCGACCAGCGCGAGGGGCTCGACGACGTTGCGGTGCTCTGGCTCTCGCGTCCTGATGGCTGGACCGAACGGCTCGCCGAAGTTCTTGCGGACCGAGCGGCACGCAAACGCGCCGAACGGGATGACGTGGCCGCCTCGGCGGCCGAGCGGCGCCTGCGTGGGGCAGAGGCACACCTCGAGCGCGTGCGCGTCGAGCTCGCCGAAGCGCTCGCCACTGCCGATGCGCTCCGTGCAGATCTGTCGGCGGAGCGGGCGCGGAGCACCGCGCTCGGGTCCGAGGTGGAAACGCTCAGCCGTCGCGTGGAGGAGCTCAACGCACAGGTGCGGCGCCTCAATGCCGGCGCCGAGCGTGCGGGGGCCGAGTTGATCCAGTTCCAACAACGACTCGAGCAGGAACAGGACGACCGCGCCGGAGTCGAGGCCGAGCGAGCCGACCTGGTGCAGCGGCTGCACGAGGCACTGGTTGCGCGCACGGAGGCGGAGTCGGCACTCGCTGCCGAGCGCGAGGCGGCCAGAGCGTCAGCGTCGCACGAGCCCGACCGCGAGGCCGCCCCTCGAGCCCAGCGTTTGCCGGTTCCGGTGCCCGGCGGTCTGCTTGAGAGCGATGTCGCAACAATCGACTACCTCGTGCGGTTCCCGGGGATGACCGTGGTGGTCGATGGCTACAACCTCTCCCACGACATCTGGCCCGATGCGGTGATCGAGGATCAGCGTGCCCGACTGGTGACGGCTCTCGAGAACCTCGTCGCCCGGACGAGCGCGCGTGTGCGGGTGGTGTTCGACGGGGCCGAGGGGGCTCAGGGGTGGCGCTCCGAGCGCCGGATCGTCGACGTGGAGTTCTCCCCGAGTGGCACGATCGCCGACGACGTGATCCGCAGGATGGTGCGGGCGATGCCCCCCGATCGCAAGGTGCTGGTGGTGACCTCGGACCGGGCGGTGATCACCTCGGTGCGGGCGCTGGGGGCCAATTCCGTGACCTCGTCGGCCTTCGAGGCCTACCTCCTGCGCTGACGCTGGCCGGGCCGTCGCCCGGGAAACCGTGTCACACCCCTGTGTCATCGTCGTGAGCATGACGAACGAGCAGAACCTCGGGCCCAGCGATTCCCTCACCATCGATTGCGAGCAGTGCAGCGAGCGCTGCACCACGGCGTGCTCAGACTGCGTGGTGAGTTTCGTGCTCGATCTCAGCGATCGACGCGAGACCGTGCAGGTCGGTGCCACCGAACGAGCTGACGCGGTCGTTCTCCACCTCGCCGAGGCACGCGCCGTGCGCCTCCTCGCCGATGCGGGCCTCGTCGCCCCGCTCCGGCACCGACGCTTGGCGGTGCGGAACTCGGCCTAGCCGGTACCGTGCCGCACCGTGACGGCGGTCGGCATCGATGAGCAACTCGCAGACATCGCTCGCGCCCATCAACTCGATGCGTGGGGTGTCGCCCGTGCAGAAGTGCTTCATCGGGCGCGTACGGCCCTCTTCGAGCGACGCGCCGCAGGTCTGCACGACGGGATGCAGTTCACCTACAAGAATCCCGAACGATCCACCGACCCGTTCACTGCGGTCGAGGGCGCTCGCTCGGTGTTCGTTGCGGCCAGGCGCTATCTGCTCGAGGAGCCGGTGCGCCCGCCAGGGCCGTCAGCGCGGGTCGCGCGTTATGCCTGGACCGACCACTATGCGCCCCTGCGAGAGGGGCTCTGGGCCGTTGCTCACCACCTCCGCGCCGCTGGACACCGAGCCGTTGCGTACGCCGACGACAACACCGTGGTGGACCGCGAGGTTGCCTACCGCGCCGGCATTGGTTGGTTCGGCAAGAACGCCAACGTCCTGCTCCCCGGTCGGGGGAGTTGGTACGTACTCGGCTGCGTCATCACCGATGCGGAGCTGACGCCGTCGTCTGCCCCGGTCGACGACGGGTGTGGCTCGTGCTCGCGTTGTCTCGAGGGCTGCCCGACCGGGGCCATCGTTGCGCCCGGGGTCATCGACGCGCGTCGATGCCTTGCGTGGCTCGTGCAGAAGCCCGGTGTGTTCCCGGTCGAGTTCCGCGCTGCGCTCGGTGACCGCCTCTATGGCTGCGACGACTGCCAGGACGTGTGCCCGGTGAATCGGCGAGGCGGGGTCGGCGATTCCCCGCCGCCCGGCCAGACCGTGACGGCGTGGGTGCCGGTGCTCGAGTTGCTCGAGCTCGACGATGCCGAGATCCTGCGTCGCCACGGCCGCTGGTACCTCCACGACCGTGAGCCCCGGTGGGTGCGCCGGAACGCGCTCGTCGTGCTCGGCAACATCGGCGACGGGAACTCCCCGGAGGTCGAGGCGACGTTGCGTCGTTCGCTGGCCGATCCCGACCCGATGCTGCGGGCGCACGCCGTGTGGGCCGCACGCCGACTCGGACGCGCAGACCTGCTCCCCGATACCGATCCGGACCCCTTGGTGCGGGCAGAGTTGGTGTCGGCATGAAGCACCTCCTCGTCACCAACGACTTCCCGCCCAAGATCGGTGGCATTCAGTCGGTGCTGTGGGAGTGGTGGCGGCGCCTTCCCGCCGACTCCTTCGCAGTGCTCACCACGCCGTACGACGGGGCGGCGGAGTGGGATGCCGCACAGCCGTTCGCCGTGCACCGCGTGCGCGAGCCGTGGCTCCTGCCGCATCCGGTCACGATCAAGCGGATTCATGCACTCGCCCGCGACTTCGGCGCCGATCTGGTGATGCTCGATCCGGCGCTGCCGCTCGGCGCCGTCGGGCCCCGGCTCGACCTGCCGTACGGCGTGGTGCTGCACGGCGCAGAGGTCACCGTGCCTGGCCGCCTGCCCGCGTCGAAACAGTTGCTCGGTCATGTGTTGCGTGGCGCCCAGTGTGTGATTGCCGCAGGTGGCTACCCCGCCGCCGAGGCCGAGCACGCAGCGGGCCGGTCGCTCCCCATCACCGTGGTGCCACCCGGCGTCGACACCGAGCGCTTCCGTCCGTTGGCCGCTGCCGACCGGCGTGCCGCACGCGAACGCCTCGGACTCCACCCCGAAGCCCCGTTGGTGCTCGGGGTGAGTCGACTCGTTCCGCGCAAGGGGTTCGACACCGTGATCCGCGCGGTGTCGACGCTGACGGTCACCCATCCAGGCATCACGCTGGCCATTGCGGGGGCAGGTCGCGACCGCGAGCGTCTCGGCCGCGTGGCCGCCGAGTCGGGTGCTCCGGTCCGGTTCCTCGGCCGGGTGCCCAATGAGGACCTCCCGGCGCTCTACGCCAGCGCCGATGTGTTCGCCATGATGTGCCGCAACCGTTGGGCGGGCCTCGAGCAGGAGGGCTTCGGGATCGTTTTCGTGGAGGCGGCTTCCTCGGGGGTTCCGCAGGTGGCCGGGCGCTCGGGTGGCGCGCACGAGGCTGTTGCCGATGGCGAAACCGGTTACGTGATCGACGACTCCAGCGACGTGAGCGCCGTCGCTGCGGCGATCTCGCGGGTGCTCGCCGACGACGGGCTTCGGCAGCGTCTGGGGGCGGCGTCACGCGAGCGCGCGGTTCAGGAGTTCTCCTACGACGTGTTGTCCAAGCGGCTTGGCGCCGCGCTCGGCGTCGACGGCTGAGCAACCCGACATCGGTTGCAGGGGAGCGGCCCGGTGTGGCCGATCTCCAGCCCGTCCGCAGGCGTGATCGCCCGGGGACGCTGGCATGATGCAGGACGTGGACACCGAGCCCGATCGCACCGGAGCGATGACCGGTGCACCCACCGTCATGGCGGCGATGATCGGAGCGGGCATCATCACCGCTGCCGGGGTACTCGGTGTGGTGACCGAGGACTTGGCGCAACCCCTCATCGTCCCGGTCTCGCTCGCCGCAGCCATACTCGGGATCGTCGGCTTCGTGTGGTCGTATCTGCGTGCCGTTGCGCGCAGCCGGGTCGACGAGATCTCGGTGACGCAGCTCTACATGGTTGCCGGGACGGTGGCGCCGCGTGCCGTGAAGCGTCGACTCCAGTGGTCGCTCTGGCTCCAGACGGCGATCGCCATCGCCGTCATGGTGGTCGGGTTCTCCCGCACCGACCCGGAGGAATTCAACTGGGCGGCGTGCATCATCGTGGCGCCGCTGTACGGCATGGGCGTGAACGGGATCTGGGTTGCATCGCACGGCTCGTTCGGGGCGCGCATCGTCACCCCTGCGCCCCGCAGGCGTCGACGAATGCCGTCCGCATCGCCCGGCGCGCCGTCATCCGGGCGGGCGGCACGTTCGCCACGAGCCGGGCGCGCGCCCCATCCGCTCGCTCAGGCGAGACCGGCGAAACCGGTTCGTCCATCGTCAGATGCCGGGACGGACGTATCGGCCGGGTCGTCCTCCGAAAGCCGCACGCCGGCCGTCGGCATGGAGCAGAATGACGAACATGGCTGACCAAGCGTCACAGAGTGTTGTCGTGAACGCGACCCCGGAGCAGTGTTTCGCGGTAGCAACCGATTTCGAGCACTACCCGGCCTGGGCGACCGACGTCAAGGAGGCCACCGTGCTTGCCCGCGACGCGCAGGGCAGGGCCATCGAGGTTGAATTCCGCACCTCGGCACTCGGCAGGAGCACCCACTACACCCTCCGCTACGACTACTCCGACGCTCCGCGCGCGATGTCGTGGCAGATGGTGAAGGGCGACATCATGCGCACCATCGACGGTGCGTACACGTTCACCCCGGCGGGTGGCGGCGGCACCGACGTGACCTACACGCTGTCGATCGAGCTCATCGTGCCACTTCCCGGATTCGTGAAGCGGCGGGCCGAGGTACGCATCGTCAACAGCGTCAAGGATCTCAAGGCGCGGATCGAATCGGCGTGAGGCGTGCCGGCATCGACGTCGGCGGAACCAAGATCCTCGGTGTCGTCGTCGACGATGCGGGTGCGGTCGTCGCGGAGGTCCGACGCGCGACACCTGTGGGTCCTCCCGCCATCATCGCCGCACTGAGCGACGTTGCGCGCGAACTCGGTGAGCATGACTCGCTCGGGGTCGGGGTGCCTGGCCTCGTGACCCGGTCGGGCGTACTGCGTTCCTCCCCGCACCTCGCGGGTGTGGAGGAACTCGATCTCGGTCGACGACTCGCCGAGTTGTTCGGCCGCGACGTCCCGGTCGACAACGACGCCACCTGTGCAGCCCTCGCCGAGTGGCAGGTGGGAGCAGGGCGGGGGGTCTCCGATCTGGTGGTGGTGACGCTCGGAACGGGCATCGGCGGCGGGATTGTCTCCGACGGACGCCTGCAGCGGGGGCGCAACGGTTTCGCCGGTGAGTTCGGCCACATGGTGGTGGTTCCCGACGGTCTTGCGTGCCCGTGCGGTCGGCGTGGGTGTTGGGAGCGGTACGCCGCAGGGACAGGACTTGCCCAACTCGCCCGGGACGCTCTCGGGGGTCGACCACGGTCGATGATGCTCGAACTGGCCGGGGGTTCGGTCGAACTGGTCCGCGGCGAGCATGTTCAGGCCGCGGCCCGGTCGGGCGATGGTCTTGCGCTCGAGGTGATCGATCGCTTTGCTCGCTGGGTGGCGATCGGCCTGGTGAATCTGGCGAACGCGCTGGATCCCTCGAGGTTCGTGATCGGTGGCGGGCTCGCAGCCACCGCGGACCTCTATCTCGGCCCCATCACGTCATGGTTCCACGAGCTGCTCTACGCACCCGAGTTGCGACCGCACCCACCCATCGTTGCTGCCGAACTCGGCGAGTACGCGGGGGCGATCGGCGCAGCGATGCTCGGTGCTCACCGGTGACATCACGAGCGTGGTGACATCGCGAGCGTGGTGACGTCACGAGCGCGGTGACGCGGCGAGCGGGTCGGCCGATCGTGCTCAGTGGTTGCGGCGGAAGTTCGCCCGGGCGTCGTCGATCGCCCGCCACGCTGCGTCACGGCCCGCAAGACCGGCGGTGGAGGTTGCCTTGCCGGGTTCGAGTGCCTTGTACACCTCGAAGAAGTGTTGGATCTCGGCGACGAGTTGCGGGGTGAGGTCGTCGAGGTCCTCCACGCCGAGCCAGCGCGGCTCGGTCGGTGGGACGCAAATCACCTTGGCGTCCTCGCCTGCCTCGTCCTGCATGTAGAGCACGCCGACGGGCCGTGCCTCCACCCACACCCCCGGATACACCGGGTCCTCGAGGAGCACGAGAGCGTCGAGGGGGTCGCCATCGCCGCCGAGCGTGTCGGGGATGAAGCCGTAGTCGGCCGGGTAAGTGGTTGCGGTGAAGAGCCGACGGTCGAGAAAGACGCGCCCGGTGTCGTGATCGATCTCGTACTTGTTGCGGCTGCCACGTGGGATCTCGATGACGACGTGGATGCAACCCGGACGGGGTTCTTGGGCCATGGGAAAATCCTCGCACAGCACGGGGCCGCAACACGATCGCACGGCGCGGAACGATGTGTGGACGAGCCGCAGACGGGCCGCAGACCACTCCGTGACCTGATGTTCACATCGTGTTCGCGCGCTCGTCCGGCCATCGGTGCGGGGCTCGCCGCTAGCCTCCCGGCGATGGAGACCTACGTCGTGCGTGTGTGGGTCCCCGATCGTCCCGGTGCGCTGGGTCAGGTCGCCAGTCGGATCGGCTCGGTCGGTGGAGACGTCATCGGCATCGACATCCTCGAGCGCGGCGCAGGGCGGGCCATCGACGAACTCGTGGTGACGCTGCCCTCGTCGGAGTTGCTGCCGCTGCTCACCGACGAGATCGCTCAAGTGGATGACGCGGCAGTCGAGGAGATCCGTCGGATCAGCGGCGAACCACCTGATCCGGGCACGGCTCCGCTCGAGACCGTGTTGCGCCTTGTCGAGTCGTCAGGATCACACTGGGGTGACGACGTCTGCCGCGAACTCAGGACGCTGTTCGGGGCCGACTGGGTCTGTCTGCTCGCCCCGGACTCCGCCTCGACGATGGGCCATGCGGGGGCCGACACGCCGTCTCCTGCGTGGATGCAGGCATTCGTCGAGGGCAGTCGGCACCTCCCGAGTGACGAACAGACGAACGCCGCAGCACCCGACCTTGCGTGGGCCGACGTGGGATCCACGGGCCTCGTGCTGGTCCTCGGGCGCTCCGGCTCCCCGCTGCGATCACGCGAGCGTCGTCAACTGACGCTCCTCGCCCGTATCGCTGGCAGCATTCAGCATTCGTAGGCACCCCTTGGCGCTGTCAGCCGGTGCTGTCAGCCGGCGCTGTCAGCCAGCGTCGTCAGCCGGAGTCGTCAGCCGGCGTCGTCAGTCGCCCAGCGCCGCGAGCGTTCCACGGCCCGGCGCCATTCCCCGTGGAACAGGTCGCTGAAGGTTCGGTCGGGGTTCGGTTCGAAGGCGGCGTCGAGGTGCCAACGGCTGCTGATGGCGTCGAGCGAGGGCCACACACCCTCCGCAAGGCCGGCAAGGAACGCCGCACCGAGTGCCGTGGTCTCCTGATCGGCGGGTCGGTGTACGGGGACGCCGAGTTGGTCGGCCTGGAACTGCAGGAGCAGGTTCATCACCGATGCACCGCCGTCGACCCGCAGGGTGCCGATGGGAATACCCGACGACGTCGCCATGGCCTCGATCACATCGCGTGTCTGGTACGCCATGGCCTCCACCACGGCGCGAGCAAGATGTGACCGGTTGACGCCGCGCGTGATGCCCACGATGGTGCCCCTCGCATACGGGTCCCACCACGGACTCCCGAGCCCGGTGAAGGCCGGCACGACGAACAAGCCGTTGGAATCGGAGACGGACTCCGCGAGCGGTCCGATCTCGGCGGCTGTGTCGATGACGCCGAGGCCGTCGCGCAACCACTGGATCGCTGCGCCGGTGACGAAGATCGCGCCCTCGAGTGCGTAGGTGGTCGATCCGTCCGCGAGCGTCCATGCGACGGTGGTGAGCATGCCCTCGGTGGGTGCCGGGCACTGGTCGCCCACGTTCATGAGCACGAAACTCCCCGTGCCGAAGGTGTTCTTGGCCATCCCGGGCTCGAAACACGCCTGCCCGAACAATGCGGCCTGTTGATCGCCGGCGATACCCGAGATGGGGATCCCTGCAGGGAGGCCCGAGGCGCTGTCGACGGTGCCGAACCGTCCGCTCGACGGCGCAACCCGAGGGAGGCTTGCGAGCGGGACACCGAAGAGGTCACACAGCTCTTCGCTCCACGTGCGGGTGCGGAGGTCGAGCAGCATCGTGCGCGATGCGTTGGACGTATCGGTGGCGTGGACCCGACCAGCAGTGAGGTTCCAGAGCAGCCACGAGTCGATGGTTCCGAGGGCGAGGTCGTCGTTCGCCTCGACGGCTCCGGTACGGATCAGCCACTCCATCTTCGTTGCGGAGAAATACGGGTCGAGCACGAGCCCCGTGCTCTCGCGCACCATGGGCAGGACACCTACTGCAGCGAGTTCGTCGCAGCGACTCGCCGTGCGACGGTCCTGCCACACGATCGCTCGGGTGATCGGGCGTCCCGTCGAGCGGCTCCAGGCCACGACGGTCTCCCGTTGGTTGGTGATACCGATTGCGGCGACGTTGTCCACCCCGACCTGACGGAGGACCTCGTCGAAGGTGGCCCGTACGGCATGCCAGATCTCGTCGGCATCGTGCTCGACCCACCCGGGCTGCGGGAAGTGTTGGGTGAACTCCCGGTACGACGAGACGGAGGGTCGATCGTCGTCGAACACCGCTCGAGTGCGGACTCCGGTGGTGCCGGCATCGATCGCGAGCGTTGCTCGGGCCACGTTCAGCGCTTACGGGTCTTGGTGGTGCGCCTCGGTCGATTGGTCGAACCGGTCGAGGTCCGTCGAGTCGGCGCTGGCCGGTATCGCTCGGGCTCGGGCGCAGGTCGTCCCTTCTTCTGCGCCCTCGCTGCCTCACGTGCCCGAATCCGCTCGGCGCGAACGGCAGCGAGTTCGCCGCGGGTCTTCAGGAATGCTGGATCCCAGCCGAACTTGTAGAGCACCGAGATCAGGGCTGTGGTGACGACGATGGCAACGCCGAGCGCAACGAGCGACGAGACGATGTTGCTGCGCTGGAACACCAGCAGGAATGCAGCGAAGAGGCCGACGTAGGCCAGTTCGAAGGTGAGCAGACGCCTCCAGGGCACGACACGGTCAGATTTCCACGGCACGCCCACGTTCCTACCAGCGGGGCCGGTGCCTTCCCACCCCGTCCGGCGGCGAGTCCCGGGGAACGTCAGCTCGAGAAGGGGATGACGACGTCGTCGTAGAGCGATGTGTCGAGGGTGCGGGTGCGCGAGCCCGGAACCGACAACGGGATGCGGGTGATCTGGTGGTTCTGCAACGCCACCATGCTTCCGAACGCCCCGTCGTGAACGGCCTCGATGGCCGCAATACCGAAGCGGGTCGCCAGCACGCGGTCGAAAGCCGTGGGTGTTCCTCCGCGTTGGATGTGGCCGATCTGCACTACCCGAACCTCGAATCCGGTGCGGTGCTCGATCTCGGGGGCGAGTCGCTGAGCGATTCCGGACAGCCGAACGTGACCGAAACGGTCGGTCTCGCGTGGCTCCACCTCCATCGTGCCGGGCAGCGGTTCGGCACCTTCGGCCACCACGATGATCGATGCATAGCGACCGCGCGCATGTCGGCGCTGGATGGCCTCGCAGAGGTTCTCGATGTCGAACGGTCGTTCCGGGACAAGGATCGAGGTCGCTCCCCCGGCAATGCCGGCATACGTTGCGATCCAGCCGGTGTGCCGGCCCATGACCTCCACGAGGATCACGCGGTCGTGGCTCTCGGCAGTGGTGTGCAGTCGGTCGATGGCATCGGTGGCGATCTGCACCGCAGTGTGGAACCCGAAGGTCACCTCGGTGCCCTCCACGTCGTTGTCGATGGTCTTGGGGACGCCGACCACTGGGACTCCGTGGTCACGGTGCAGTTCGTGGGCAACGGCGAGCGATCCGTTCCCGCCGATCACGATGAGGGCATCCATTGCGAACTCGCCGAGGATCTCGTTGACGTGTGACGGCCCTTCCGGCCAGTCGTAGGGGCTCCCGCGTCGGGTGCCGAGCACCGTCCCGCCGCGGGGGAGCGAGCCCCGCATCGTCTCGATGTCGAGGGTCATCGTGTCGCGGTTGCGAACGCCGTCCCACGCATCGCGGAAACCGATGACCTCGTCGTCGAACCGGTTCTCGGCGATGCGAACGATTGCGCGGATCACCGCATTGAGGCCGGGGCAATCGCCTCCCCCGGTGAGCACTCCGACGCGCACAGGGTGAAGGATACCCACGCGGTCGTCAGGGGTATCCGCAGGGCTTGGCAGTACCGGTGTCTGTCGCCTGCACCCGGTTCGTCGTCAGCCGTCGCTGGTCGCGTACTCGATGTTGCGATCCAGGAAGTCGTAGATCGACAACGGGTCGCGCGTGGTGGTGCCCGTGCCGGTGGGCCAGTCCTGCGGGTCGCCCTCCACGACGAGACGTACCCGGCGCACTCCGTCGGCCCGGGTGGCAGTGAACACCAACTGGGCGACGGCATCGACGAGCACGCCGCCGGCGCTCGAGAGGAAGTCGGCGCTCAGGTCGATGGTGAGTGTGCCCTGGCTGTCGAGTGACGCGTCGAGCAGAACGGTGCCTGCGGGGACGGCAGTCCGTAGGCCCGTTGACGTGCGCTCCTCCTCGGTCGGTCCCTCGAGGAGTCGGGTGATGAGCGCCGCAGGATCGTTCGTGACGGAGCGGCCAACGCCGACCAGTGGTGCAATCGCCGCTTCACCCGGAGGGCCGAGGAAGAACACCGTCGACCCACTGCCGGGCTGTGCCGAACCATCGGGTGGCGTGGTGGGCACCGTGGGTCGCTCGGCGGGCAGGACGTCGCTGGGCTGGTCGTCCGCACGGATCCCGCACGATGCCGCCAGAGCACCGACGGCGAGAGTTGCGGAGCAGAAGCGGGCAAGGCGGCGGAGTCGAGTCATACGGTGATCTCCTCGGCCGGGAGCTCGATGACGAATCGTGCACCGGGTTCGCCGTCGGAGCGGTCCTCCACCCACACGCGCCCGCCGTGGAGACGGACGTGCTCACTGACGAGAGCAAGCCCGAGCCCGGCGCCCTCGCTGGTTGCGCGTCGGCCTGCAGCACCGCCCCGGGCGAAACGCTCGAAGACGAGCGCTCGTTCCTCGAGGGGCACCCCGGGTCCCTCGTCCTCGACGGCGATCCAGACGTTGCCGACGGGCTCGGGTTCGTCAGCCTCGGTGACGAAGACATGCACCGCTCCGGCACCGTGGATGCGTGCGTTGTCGATCAGGTTCGCGATGGCGCGAGCGAGCCGTCGTCGGTCGCCGCGCATCGCCATGCGCTCGCCTCGCTCGGAGACCGTCACGGGTGCGTCGCGGAGGCTGCTGACGCTGACCGCCTGGCGAACGAACTCGCCGGACAGGAGGTCGTCAAGGTTGAGGTGGACTGCGCCGGCATCGAAGCGGCTGATCTCGAGGAGGTCTTCCACCAGTCCCTGGAACCGAGCGACGTCGCCCACGAGCAGGTCGAGTGCCGTCTGGGCGCGTTCGGGCATGTCGTCGCGACGCGCCTGAAGCACCTCGACCGATGCTGCGAGGGTCATGAGGGGCGAGCGCAGTTCGTGGCTCACGTCGGACGCGAAGCGGGCGTCGCGCTCGAGCCGTTGCTGGAGTGCTGCTGCCATCTCGTTGAACGAGGTGGCGAGGGCCATGAGATCGGGGTCACCGCCCGGGTCGAGGCGGGTGTCGAGGCGGCCTCCGGCGATGGCCTGTGCCGCCTGTGCTGCATCGGCGAGTGGTCGGACGGCTCGGCGCGCGGCGAGCGCGCCGAGCAGTAGGCCGAGCGAGGTGGTAATGACCCCTGCGCCGACGAGCGCACGCCCGACACTGTTGAGTGTGGAGTGGAGCTCGCCGAGGCTCGAGAACTCGAAGTAACTCGCGTCAACCTGTTGCAGGGGGATTCCGACGGCGATCACCGGCTCGCCGCGAACGATCGTCACCATCCGCGCTGCGGTCCCGTCGGTGTTGATGCGCACCTTGAGCGACCCCGGGAGAGCGTTCGGCCCGAAGTCTGCGCGGGCCGCGTACCAGTTGCCGCGGTAGAAGAGGACCGGCCGTTCGACGCCCAGTGTCTGCAGGCGCGAGAGAAGGTCGCTGAGATCGGCAGGGTTCGATTTCAGTTCGGCTGTGACGATGCTTGCGTTCTTGTAGGCGTCGGTGAGTGCTGATTGGTCCCGCTGTTTGACGAGTCGGCTCTTGGTGAAGCTGTACGTGGTGGCTGCGAGGAACGCCGACAGGGCGAGTCCGCCGAGCGCGAACGAGAGCAGGATTCGGGTGCGCAGGGAGATGCGCCGGAGGCGGAAGCGATCGACCGCAGAGAGCCCGAACCGGACTGTCCGCTGCAGCGCCCCGGTGTCGGGCGGGACGACGTCGGTCGGTTGGCCCGACGTCTCGACGTCGCTCACGCTGCGCTCACGACTGGAGTCGGTAACCGAGACCGCGAACCGTGACGACGTGCCGCGGGTTCGCTGCGTCTGCCTCGACCTTGGTACGGAGACGGCGGACGTGCACGTCGACGAGTCGACCGTCGCCGAAGTAGTCGTAACCCCAAACCTTGTCGAGCAGTTCCTCGCGGGAGAACACGCGGCCCGGGTTCTGGGCCAACTCGCAGAGCAACCGGAACTCGGTCTTGGTGAGGTGGACCTCGTGCCCCCCGAGGTTCACCTTCCCCTCGTCGGGAACGATCTCGAGGTCGCCGAAGATGAGTCGGGCGTGAGCGGGGCTCACGGGCCGCACACGACGGAGCAACGCCCGGATGCGGGCGGAGAGTTCTTTCGGCGCGAACGGCTTGGTGAGATAGTCGTCCGCCCCGGCCTCGAGGCCGGCTACGACGTCGTGTGTATCGACACGTGCCGTCACCATGACGATCGGAACGTCACTCGTGCGGCGGATGGTTCTGCACAGCTCGAAACCGTCGATACCGGGGAGCATGATGTCGATGAGCACCACATCGCTGGGCTGGCGGTGGAAAAGCTCGATGGCGGTCTCGCCGTCCGCGGCCTCGTCGACCACCCACCCCTCGTCCTCGAGTGCGAGTTTCACGGCAGCCCGGATCCGCTCGTCGTCCTCCACCGTCAGGATGCGCGTACCCACGGCCGTCATCCTAGGTGTCGGCCGACTCGCGTGCCGGACTCGCGTCGACTCAGTGTTCCGGGTTCGAGAGCGCGAGCGTCCGCATCCGGTGCGACGCAGCACGTGCAACGCGAATGCTCACGCTCCCGCAGGGTCGATCGATCCGATCAGTTCGACGAGCGGCCCGAACAAGGCCGGGTTCGCCACGAGCACCGAGCCCGGATGCACCGGTCCGCCGTCGAGACGTCCCACCCTGCAACCGGCCTCGCGAGCGATGACCTCGCCCGCAGCGAGGTCCCATGGGTTGAGGTACTCCTCGAAATAGGCGTCGACCCGTCCCGAGGCCGTGTAGCAGAGGTCGGGGGCCGCTGCGCCGAGACGGCGGATGTCTCGGATCCGGTCGATCATCGCAGCGACGCGGGCGGCCTGGCGGCTTCGTCGCTCAGGCTGGTAGGAGAAGCCGGTTGCGACGAGTGCAGCACCGAGTTCATCGGTGCGTGAGCAGACAATCGTTCGACCGTTGCAGAACGCGCCTCCTCCGCGTCGGGCGCTGAACACTTCGTCCAACGAGGGTATGACCACTGCGCCGACGAGTGGCCCCTCTGCGTCCCGCGCGGCGATCGAGACCGCGAAGCCGGCAAGTCCGTAGAGGAAGTTGGTCGTCCCGTCGATCGGGTCGATGAGCCACTCGACTCCTGAAGAGCCCCGATGGTCAGAGCCCTCCTCGCCGAGAATGCCGTCGTCGGGGCGTGCGTCCAGGATCCGGTCCACGATGAGGCGTTCGCTCAGGCGGTCGTACTCGGTGACCATGTCGGTTGGGGAGGACTTGGAGGTCACGTCGGTGAGACCGCTGCGACGCCCGTCGGCAATCAAACGGCCCGCAGCACGACCGATGTCGATGGCAAGGTCGACGAGTGCGTCCGGGTTGTCCGGGACGCGGGTCAACGCGGTCGGTCCTGCAGTTCGCGCCACTCACCCATGGCCCGGAGGACCAGTACGGCGACCACGGCCGTGCCCGCTGCGGCAAGAATCGCTCCGATCGCCCCGCCGAGTGCCTTGGCGGTCGAGCAGTCGCCGGTGCACTGGACGTTGACGAGGCCGAACCCGATCAGGCCCCCTGCGCCGCCGCCGATGAGGATCGCGAGGAACGCCATGGCGCGTGCGGTGCGCGAGGGCAGTGCAGACAGCGACGAGGGTGCCGGTGGCGGTGCGCCGTTCGGGGGTTGGAGTGTCGAGTCGGGCACACGAGCATCGTAGGGGTGGTACCGGGGGAGCGATGCGTTGTGCTCATGCGCCGACATCTCACGGGCGCACGCGCCGCGGGCGCTCACGAACAGGCGTTCGTCGGCGGGTGCGGCATGGCAGACTGATGCCGTGCGTGAGTGGTTGGTCGCGGGTGCCTTGATCGAGAACTCGAACTCGATCCTGCTCGTGGCGAACCGGCGGATGAACGGGAGCGTCGACTGGACCCCGCCCGGCGGCGTGATCGATCCCGAGGATCCCACCGTGCTTCATGGCCTCACGCGCGAGGTCAAGGAAGAGACCGGACTGGTCGTGCTCGCGTGGGACGGTCCGTGCTACGAGGTGCACGTTGAAGCACCCGGTCTGGGCTGGCGGATGCGGGTCGAGGCGTGGCGTGCCACTCGGGTGACCGGTGAGCTCGCCATCGACGACCCTGACGGCATCGTCGAGGAGGTTCGGTACGTCGAACACGACGAGTGCCGGCTCCTGCTCGGGGAGGTTGCGCCGTGGGTGCGCGACCCGGTGCACGAGTGGATAGAGGGTCGCTGGGCAGACCGACGTGTCTACCGCTATGCAGTGAGGGGATCGAACCGGGCCACCTCGACGGTCGTCCGCCTCACGGATCCGGCGTGACCCGGACCATTCTCCACGTGGACATGGACGCGTTCTATGTGTCCGTCGAACTATTGAGGCGTCCCGAGCTACGCGGTCAGCCCGTGGTGGTGGGAGGAACCGGTGAGCGGGGTGTGGTGGCGGCTGCGTCGTACGAGGCACGGCGGTTCGGCGTGCAGAGCGCGATGCCGGCGGTGCTGGCGAGGCGAATGTGCCCCCACGCGGTGTTCCTGCCGGGAGACCATGCGCACTACGCAGAGGTGTCACGATCAGTCTTCGCCGTGTTCCACGAGTTCACGCCGTTGGTGGAGGGGCTGTCGCTCGACGAGGCCTTTCTCGACGTCACTGGTGCTCGCCGACTGCTCGGCGACGGTCCCGATCTGGCGCACCGCGTGCGACAGCGCGTGCTGGAGGCCACGGGTCTCACCTGCTCGGTGGGGTGCGCCCCCAACAAGTTCCTCGCCAAGCTCGCGTCGGAGTCCGCAAAGCCGCGAGCATCCTCGGCCGGGGTGGAACCCGGACACGGCGTCGTCCAGGTCGAGGTGGGCCGCGAGTTGGCGTTTCTTCACCCGCTCCCGGTGCAGTCGCTGTGGGGTGTGGGTCCCGCAACACTCGAGCGTCTGCACCGTCTCGGGGTGGTGTCGGTCGGCGACCTCGCAGCACTCGATCCCTCGGTCCTCGTCGGCGCAGTCGGTCGAGCGCACGGGACCCACCTTGCAGCCTTGGCTCGCGGTGTCGACCAGCGTCCGGTCGAGCCGGATCGAGCGGTCAAGTCGATCGGCCACGAGGAGACCTTCGCCCGTGACCTGATGTCGCAGGAGGAGGTGTGGGGTGAGGTGGTCCGTCTGGCCGACGCCGTGGCCTCCCGGCTGCGTCACGCAGGGGTAGGGGCGCGCACCTTGAACCTCAAGATCCGCTTCAACACCTTTGCGACCATCACCCGATCGGTCACCCTTCCCGGGGCGGTTGCCACGGGACCGGCGATCTGCGCAGCGGTCGAACCCTTGCTCGCAGCAGTCGACGTCACGGCGGGCGTCCGGCTCGTGGGGGTGAGCGGCTCGAACCTCGGCCCCGTCTCTGAGCAGTTGACCCTGTTTGACGCCGTCGGGGGCGCCGAGGAGTCGGACCGGCGCCGCGCGAACGGACCGGCCGACTGGTCGTCGGCGAGCGAGGCCCTCGACAGCATCCGTTCCCGCTTCGGGAGCGACGCCATCGGCCCTGCTCGATCGATGCGCGACGGCACGGTCCGTCCGGTGCGTCCCGGTGAGCAGCAGTGGGGCCCCGACCGGTCGCCCTGATTCGGCCGTCCTCATTCGGCCGTCCTCATTCGGCCGTCGTCTGTCACATCTCCGAGGGACGCGTTGTCCCGGGGGATGATTCGTGCCAAGATGCCGATGAGCACACCCGTCCGGTCATCGAGCCTCTGAAGGACTGCCCATGCCGCTCTCGGAAGACGAACAGCGCATCCTCAATCAGATCGAGGAACAGTTCTACGAAAGCGATCCGTCGTTCGCCGAGAAGGTGAGCGCGCCCGGGCTCTACCGACCTGCACTGCGCAAGGCGCGCTGGTCGGTCGTCGGCCTCGTGCTCTCCCTCGTGGGACTCGTGATCTCGCTGCAGGTCCACTTCCTGGTGTCGTTCGTGTGCTTTGCCCTGATGCTCGGCTTTGCTTTCGTGATCGAGGACAGCCTGCGCAAGGTCGGCCGAGCCGGCCTGAACGGTGTGCGGGCGTCGGTTCGCTCACGCACCCGCGGTCAGTCCGGCAGCTGACGAGACCTCTGCGAACTCGGGCCCTTCGCGTCGCCTCGACGACGTCGCTCTCTCGTCGCACCGCCGCAGTCGGGACCGCCTCGGGCGTCCACCTGCGTCAGTTGCCGGCAGGAACTGACCGCATCAGCTGACAGCGGCCGCAAGGCGGGGATCGACGTACCGTCGGATTCGGATTCTTGCCGGGGCATCGGCAAGCAGCGACTGGGCGAGTTGACGCCTGATCAGGTCGGCCTCTTCGGCGAACGATTCGTCGACGGCCTCCGATGCGTACAGCGCCCGGGTGGCGAGATCGGCGAGTCGTTGCACCTCGTCACGGACACCGACCGCCTGTTGTGCCACCCGCTCAGCGTGTTCGAGCGGGGTTTCCTCGGGCCTGCGGCGTGTGCCGAGCAGCGCAAGGAGCACGGTCGCGTCGGCCCAAGCCTGCAGGACGCGATCGGCAGGCGAGTCGCCGGCGCGCCGCAGTCGGCGCTTGCGCACGACGTTCGGCAGACCGATCACCCAGGCCGCGACGAGCGCAACGAGGCCGAGGATCACCAGCACGACAGTGAGGAGCGCGCCGGGGCCCTGCGAACCGTCCTGATCGGGGAGCGTGTCGGTCGGCGAGGACGTTCCCGGACCCGTGGGGAAGCCGATTACCCCTGACGCCCCGACGCCCGTGGCGCCAGTTCCGGTGTCGCCAGCAGGGGTGCTGCTGCCCGGGGCCCCGCTCGCGCCCGTTGCGGACGAGGTGGTGGGTGCGGGGTCAGGGCCCGAGGCATTCGGATCGCTGTCGTCGGGAGCAACGGTCTCATCCTGCTCGGGCTGGACGCCGGTGTAGCCCTCGGTGCCCGGCGCGCCGCGCCCCGGCGTGGGTTCGAACGAGACCCAACCGATCCGGTCGAACCACACTTCGGGCCAGGCGTGTGCATTGCGCGCCCGCACCACGAACCTGCCGTCCTCCGGAACCCCTGAGGTGAAGCCGACGGCAACGCGCGCCGGTATGCCGAGCGAACGGGCCATGGCGGCGAAGGTGCTCGCAAAGTGCTCACAGAATCCACGTCGCTCCTCGACGAAGTCCTCCATGGCGGAGCTGCTGCTCCCGTAGCTGACGTCGAGGTCGTACTCGAAGTTGTCGCGGAACCAGTTCTGCAGGGCAACGGACTGCGCATAGCTGGACTCCTTGCCGGCCACGACTTGGGCGGCGAGCGCGCGCAGGGAGTCCGGAAAGTTCTTCGGCAGCGCGACGTAGCGCTCATCGGGCGGATTCGCCGAACCGGCAGCGCGCAACTGGCGGACCGAGTACGAGCCGATCACCGAGGTGACGGTGTACGTCATGCCCGGGGTGAGGTCGGCGTTGTTCGCAAGGCGGACGGTGGCCGTCTCGGGGTTGTAGACGAAAGAACTCTTTCCCGAGATCGCCACGGCCTCGAACGCAGCGGGCACCCAACCCTCTCCCATGTTCTCGACGGTGACTTTCTGGCGCAGGGACCGGCCTCGTGGGCTCGGGCGCAGGCGGCCGTTCGCTGAGGTGAAGGTCTCGTTGGCCTTCCAGGACTTGCCGTCGAAGTCGGGGAGCGAGGTGAGGTGCCAGTAGGCCGGGCGCTCGGCCTCGACGCGGAACATGATGCGGTTCGAGTAACCGATCAGGCGACTGCGCAGGTCGACCATCGGATTCACCACCGAGACCGTTGACTCGTCCCCGTCGTCCTGATCGATGAGCGCCTCAGACGTTGCGCCGGGGAGGCGTGGCGCGACTGCGTACGCAATCCCGCCCGCAGCGAGCGAGAGGAGGCCCGCCGCGAGTGCTGTGCGCAGCGCGCGTCGCGCACGGCCGGTGCCGAGCCACACACTCACCTGATCGCCGTGGTCGTCGCGCAGGAGCGCAACGGTGACGCTGGCGGTGAAGAGCCACAGCGCCGTCGTCCACATGCGGTTCGACCGGTTGCCGGACTCGCCGAGGACGGACACGAAGGTGAAGACGATGGCACTCGGTATGGCCGCCTCGACCCGGCCGTAGGCGCGCATGGCGAACGTGTCGGCGGTGTAGCAGACGATCAGCAGGGCCAGCGCGGCAACGAGGAGGAACCCACCTGCCGGCGCCACGGGCGGCGCGCTGGAGTTGAAGTCGCTCCACGACTGGGTGATGTCGTCGATCGCCGAGCGCCACGTGGAGCCACCGGGCAGGAACCCGAGCCGGACTGTGTTGGGGTACATGCGCCGGGCAATCACGGCGACGCCCGTGATGAGCGCGAGCGGCGTCGCAACGAGCAGGTGGATCCGCAACAGGCGACAGACGGCGAGCACGATGTGCACCGCTGCCGCCAGAACGATGAGGAAGGGCAGGAACGACCAGTCCTCGAACACCCGCCGGAACGCGGTGGCGGTCACCATCGACAGCGCAACGAGTGCGAGCGTGGGTGCCGTCCCGACCCGTCCGAGTCGATAGGTGGCGAGCGGGCTCATGAGGCTCCCGGGCCGATGAGGCGAGTCCAGTCCCGGACGAGCGCCTCGGGGGTGCTGCCGTCGAGCGCAAAGCCACCGCGCACGAAGCCGTCGCCGAGCTGAGCGGCGGCGGCCGGTTCGCACACCACGAGGAGCCCAGCGTCGGTGCCGGGTGCTGCATTGCGGAGCGCGGTGAGCACATCGGGATGCGATTGCCCGGTGATGAGCACCACCATTCCGCCCTCGAGCATCCGGGTCACATCGTGAATGGCGTCGGTGAGGGCTCGGCTCGGCCCCGGTTCGACGAGAGCCAGCACATCGAGGAACTCGTCGACGTCGACAGCGGGTGTCTCGCCGACCCCGGACACCGTTGCGTGCACCTTGAAGCCGGCGCGCTCTGCGCTCAGGGCGAAACTCGCCGCAGCGCTGACGGCGGCCTCGAAGGAAGCGGCTGAGTGACGTTCGACGGCCACGTCGAGCAGGACCGCCACCCGCTGCACGGCCTCGGGGTCGGTCTGCTTGATCTTGAGGTCCTCACTGCGGGCGGATTGCTTCCAGTGCACGCGTCGCAGGTCGTCGCCGGGCACGTAGTTGCGCAGCGAATGGAACTCTTCGGTCTGGCGGGCGAGGAGACGACGCCGGATGAGGAGGGCGAGCGGCCCCGAGCCGCTCCACCGGTCGGGGAACTCGAGGAGTCGCCACGCCGGGTGGACGAGGACGCCCGCAAGCGGCGCAACGGTGCGGACCCGGGAAGCGAGCCCGAACGGGTCGCGCCGCTGCATCTTCATCGGGCCGATCTCGAGGTGACCCCGCCGCTCGGAGGGAAGGCGGTAGGTGGCCCGCGCCTCGCGTTTGGGGCGCAGCGGCGTCACGCTCAACTGCGCACCGATCGTGCCGGCGACCGGGTCGTTGAGGCGGACCACCGGTGAGGTGCGCCACGCTGCGTTCTGGACGACGAGGTCCACTCGTGCGGACTCGTTCACGAAGATGCGGCTGGGTGTGATGATCCGGGTCATCCGCAACCTCGGTCGCGAGAGCAGCACGATGGTCCAGCTGAGCAGCGGGAGCACCATGAGCCCTGCGGCGATGACGTACAGCTCGATCGCGCCAAAGACCCGTCCGAGGCCTGCGGCAAGGACTCCGCAGATCATCAGGGCGAACCCGTAGCGCGTGATCATCGTGGGTCCGGTCGACCTCGTGGGCTGGCGGTCATCGCGCCGTGGGGACGGGCACCGACGCAATCACCTCGGCGACGACGCGCTCACGTGTGTTGCCGCTGGCCGAAGCCTCGTGGCGCAGCAGCAATCGGTGGGCGAGCACGTGAGGAGCCATGGCCTTCACGTCGTCGGGCGTCCCGTAGTCGCGTCCGGAGGCCGCAGCCCGTGCGCGCACTGCGCGTGCGAGCTGCAGTGTTGCCCGCGGCGAGAGCCCGAGCGTGATGCTCGGGTGGTGGCGGGTGGCCTCGGCAAGTGCGACGAGATAGTGCTTCAGCGGTGTTGCGAGATGCACGGTCTTGACGGCCTCGATCATCCCGAGCAGGTCGGCGATGGAGAGGACCGGACGCAGCTCGGACACGGTGTTCCCGGCACCGTGCGTGTCGAGGATCGCAACCTCGGCCTCGCGGCCCGGGTAACCGAGCGAGATGCGGAGCAGGAATCGGTCGAGCTGGCTCTCGGGGAGGCGATAGGTGCCCTCCTGCTCCACCGGGTTCTGGGTGGCGATCACCATGAACGGGCTGGGAAGCGGGTACGTCGTTCCGTCGACGGTGACCTGACGCTCCTCCATCGCCTCGAGGAGTGCTGATTGCACCTTCGGCGAGGCACGGTTGATCTCATCGGCGAGGACGATGTTGGCGAAGATCGGCCCGGGCTGGAACTCGAAGGCTTCCTTGGCCTTGAGCCAGACGCTCACGCCCACCAGATCGGTGGGGAGCAGGTCCGGGGTGAATTGGACGCGACCCCAGGAGCAGTCGATGGAGGCGGCGAGTGCCTTTGCAAGGCTGGTCTTGCCGACTCCGGGCACGTCCTCGATGAGCAGGTGGCCCTCGGCGAGCATGCAGATGGTCGCCAGGTCGATGGCCTCGCGCTTGCCGCGGATGACCCGGGCCATGTTCGACGTGAGCGCTTCGAACAGGTCGGCGAAGCGCCTCGCCGATTGTGGGGTCGCAGCGGCGTACGAGTCGGGGAGTGTGGCCACGGACGAGCACGCTAACGGTCTTGGTCGGATGGATAACGTCAGGCCCATGCAGCCCACCTATTCCCCAGAGGCCGAGCAGTACCGGTCCTCGGTCCGAGACTTCCTGTCGTCCCGACTCCCAAGCAGTTGGGCAGGGATCGGGGCACTGAGCACCGAGGCGGCCGAGGAGTTCAGCCGCGAGTGGAGGCACACGCTGTACGAGGCCGGGTATCTCGCCCCGGGCTGGCCCAAGGAGTACGGCGGCGGAGGTCTTTCGTCGCTCGAGCAGGTGGTGCTCGCCGAGGAGTTCGCCCGCGCCGGGGTGCCGACCGGCGGCAGCAACGATGTCTTCAGCATCGGGATGCTCGGCAACACGTTGCTCGTCTGGGGGACCGAGGAGCAGAAGCGGCACTACGTTCCGCGCATCCTCTCGGGCGAGGACATCTGGTGCCAGGGCTACAGCGAGCCCAATGCCGGATCGGATCTCGCGAACCTCGGCACGCGTGCGGTACTCGACGGCGACCAGTGGGTGATCAATGGTCAGAAGATCTGGACATCGGCAGGTCATCTCGCCGACCACATCTTCGTGCTGTGCCGTACGGATACCGACGCGCCGCGGCACAAGGGCATCTCGTTCCTGCTCTGCGACATGCGCCAACCCGGCATCGAGGTTCGCCCGATCAAGATGATGTCTGGGGACTCGGAGTTCAACGAGACCTTCTTCACCGATGCGGTCACCGAGAAGGAGAACGTTGTCGGCGGAGTGAACAATGGCTGGGCAGTCGCGATGACGCTGCTCGGTTTCGAGCGAGGCGAGGCCGCCGCCACCATGCCGCTGCGTTTCCGCGCCGAGGTCGACCGACTCCTCGCCATGGCACGCGAACGTGGCGCCGCCGACAATCCGCTGTTCCGTCAGCGGCTCGCCTGGTGCTACTCCAAGGTGCAGATCATGCAGTGGCTCGGCTGGCGCCAACTCACCCAGTTCATCCGCGGACACCATCCGGGTCCGGACGGCTCGATCTTCAAGCTCTACTGGAGCGAGTACCACCGCATCGTCACCGAACTGGCTGTCGACATCCTCGGCCCCGATGCGCTCGTGCCTGCGGGGCGCCGTCCGTCGAGTGCGTTCCAGACCGACGACGTCGGGGCGCCAAACAGCAGTGGCTCATGGAGCAACGTGTTCCTCAATGCGCGGGCGGGGACGATCTATGCAGGGACGTCGCAGGTGCAGCGGAACATCCTCGGCGAGATGGTGCTCGGTCTGCCCAAGGAGCCCCGCTGAGATGTCCCGTGTACGGAGAACCCGTCCGAGCAATCCGCTGGTCTGGCTCCCCGTCGTTGGAGCGGTGCTCGTCCGCCCGGGCCTCTGGATCACCGCGCTGCGTCAGGTGGGCCGACTCGCTCGGCGCGACTGGTGGCGTCGCGCGCCGTTCTTGCCGTTGCCGGGCCGCTCGTATCTCGAGTTCCGGATGGAGACCCAGTACGGCGGGGGAACGCGCCGACCCGTCCCGAGCGATGTGATTCACTACCTCTCATGGTGCCAACAGATGCAGCGGTTGGGGGCCGGACCCCGATGAGGCGCCAGAGAACGTGTGTCGACAGCCCCGCACCAAGAGGCGCCGGGATCGGCTGAGACATGCGCAGCGCACTCGTCCTCAATGCCACGTACGAACCGCTTTCGGTGGTGTCTGCGCGGCGGGCGGTGTGCCTGGTGCTGGCAGGAAAGGCCGAGGTGGTGCACGCCGCAGACTCGTTGATCCGCTCGGCGAGTCTTGTGCTGGAGGCGCCCACCGTGATTCGCCTCCGCTACGTGGTGAAGGTCCCCTTCCTGAGGCGGACGGCTCTCTCGAGACGGGCGGTCTTCGTGCGTGATCAGCATCGGTGCCAGTACTGCGGTGGTCAGGCCGACTCGATCGACCACGTCATCCCCCGTTCGCGTGGCGGGCTTCATGCCTGGGACAACGTCGCTGCGGCCTGCCGGCCGTGCAACCTCCGCAAGCGCGATCGCACCCCGGACGAGGCGGGCATGCGACTGGCGAATGCGCCCAGCCCGCCTCGCGACGGTGCGTGGATCGATGTGAGCGTGGGGCGCGTCCCGGAGGACTGGCTGCCGTACCTCGCCCGGGCTTCGTAGGCACCGGAACGATCGTCGATCACTGCAGGTACGCCTGCGGTGAACCGCTGCGAGAATGCTGATCGTGCACTGGTCGGTCGAGCGGTTCCGGGGATCGGCTGCGGCGTTCCACGAGCGACCGATTCCGACGGATCCGGTCCCGTCACTCTGGTGGTTCGAGATCGAGCAACCGGCGATCGTGCTCGGTTCGGCGCAGGTCGACGAGGTGGTGGATCGGGACGCCTGCGAGCGCCTCGGCGTGGAGATCGTCCGACGTCGCAGCGGCGGCGGAGCGGTCCTGCTCGTGCCCGGCGAGGTCGCCTGGTTCGATCTTGTCATTCCGCGCAGTCATCCGCTGTGGGACGGTGACATCGGACGCGCCGCGTGGTGGGTCGGTGACGTCGTCGTCGACGCGCTCGGTGAGTCCGACGGCGAAGTGCACCGCGGTGGTCTGCTCACCTCGGCGTGGTCGTCGACGGTCTGCTTTGCGGGCCTCGGTCCGGGCGAGGTGCGACGCCACGGCCGAAAGCTCCTCGGGCTGAGCCAGCGCCGGACGAGGGATGCAGCCCGATTCCAGTGCGCGGTCTACCGGGTCTGGGATGCGGGTCTGATGCACTCGGTGCTCCGCCCACCCCGCCCGAGCCCCGATGAACTCGGTGGGTTCGTCGCCACGGCCGATCTCGGCCTCGTTGATCTCGAGCGGGCGCTGTCCCGTGTCTCGGTGCCGCCCGCGACCTGAGTGCCACGTGCGGGCTCGGCCCGCCTTGGTGTGGAACGACGGCACCCGACCCGTGGTGGGGGACGGTGGGGATCCACCCACCGATGCAGGTGCTGGGCGGGACGCCCCGGCTCCCTGAATTCGCGCGGAAGGTGACATTTCTCGGGGAAATGGGGGCCTTGTCGCGCGCTCCGTGAGAGGGCTACAGGATCAGGTGTGGACGATAGTGGTGAGGAGTGGGGAGAGAGGTTGACTTTTCGGGGTCTAGTGGGGAAGAATGGGGACCTGTGGGAGGGCGACCTCATCGGTCGGCGCTCCACACGGGTCCCGGAACGAGCGAACGAGAAAGGCGGAGCGGCAGATGCAGCGGTTTGTCGGACGCCACGAGCGCCAAGTCGACGACAAGGGTCGACTTGCGCTGCCGTCGGGGTTCCGCGCCCGCCTCGAGCCGCGTTGTTTCCTCGCCAAGGGTGCCGAGGGGTGCATCGACGTCCTGACCGAAGAGGGCTTCGATGCGATGGTCGAAGAGGTCCTCGCCAAGGTCCGTCGCGGGGAGGTGAGCCGCTCCGAGCAGCGCGCTCTGTCCGGCGACACGAGCGAGGTCACGCCCGATGCCCAGGGCCGGATCCTTCTGCCCCAAGAACTTCGTGAGTACGCCGGCATCGAGCTCCGGTCCGCGGTGACCGTTGCTGGCTCGTTCGATCGGGTCGAGCTCTGGAAGCCGAGCGATTACGACGCCCAGATCAAGCAGGGAACCGCCCGCATCAAGGGCGAAGAGCGCTGAGGGGAGGACGAGGAACACGAACACACGTGGTAACCGATGACGTTCCGCTCATCGGCAGCTTCCCGGTCAGCAAGATGGACAGCCCCAACTCCGCCCGCTTCCATCTCGCTTGTTCCGGGGAGACATCCCGGCAGCACTCGCTGAGCGGGGAGCTGCCCGTGAGCGGAACGCGCAGGGTTCCACTCGGTGCCTGCGGGGTCGATGTCGATGGATGAGGGGTTCCGGCACGAGCCGGTCATGCTGAACGAGATCGTCGAGGTCTTCTCGACGGTGCCCGCCGGCTGGCTCGTCGACATGACGCTCGGTGGTGGGGGACATGCGCGTCGCCTGCTCGAGGCGCGACCCGACTGTCGACTGCTCGGAATCGATCGCGACGGCGCTGCACTCGCTGCAGCTCGGCGTGCGCTTGCAGGCTTCGGCGACCGAGTGGTGACACAACACGTGCGGTTCGACTCTCTCGGCAGCGTTATGGAGGAACTGGCGATCACTGCGGTCTCAGGAGTCTTGTTCGATCTCGGTGTCTCGTCGCACCAGTTCGACGAGCCGACGAGGGGCTTCTCCTACCGGAGCGACGCGCCGCTCGACATGCGGATGGACACTTCGGCCCGATGGAGTGCGTCGGATGTGGTGAACGGGTACCCGGAGCCCGAACTGGCACGGGTACTCGAGCAGTACGGCGACGAGCGCTTTGCCCGACGGATCGCAGCGGCCATCGTGGCGGCGCGCCCGATCGAGACGACGTTCCAACTCGCCGAGATCGTCCGTTCGGCAATCCCTGCAGCAGCACGCCGACGTGGGGGCCACCCGGCAAAGCGGACCTTCCAGGCGATTCGTATCGAGGTGAATGCCGAGCTCGAGATCCTGCCCTCTGCGCTCGACCAAGCAATCCGCTCGACGCAGACCGGAGGGCGTGTCGCCGTGCTGTCGTATCACTCCGGGGAGGATCGGATCGTCAAGGCGTCATTCCGGCGGGCCTCGACCGGCGGATGCGGTTGCCCACCGGGACTGCCTTGCGCGTGCGGGGCCATCCGAACGGTGCGGATCGTGCGGCCCGAGAAGCGCACGCCGACGTCCACCGAGATCGAACGCAATCCGCGTGCGGAGTCGGCGGTGCTCCGTGTTGTCGAGAAGATTGCGAGCGGGCAGTGACTGCTGCTGCGTCGCGCCTCGAGCGTCGTTCGGAGTACAGCACCGGTGTGGTGCGCGAGTCGGCGGATTCGCGGTCTCAGTCGCGGCCCACACAGCGCACCACTGCGCGGCCCGATCAACGTCCTCCGGTGCAGCAACGGCAGTCACCGCGACCGTCAGCACGCAATGCCCGTGGCGCGCAGCAGACGGCACAGCGGGGAGCCGCTGCGACCGTCCGCGGCAAGCGCCCTGCGGCAACGACGGCACGGACTGGTCGCCGCGCGCCCGCCGCTGCTCCGCTGACCCGTCGGTCCGATCTCCGTCCACCCGAGCGTGTCGTCGAGCCGCTGTCGGCTGTCGTCGGGGACAATCTCTTCCGGGCACGGGTGGATCCGGAGCAGAGAATCGCCCAGCGCCGTGAGCGTCACCTCCGGTCGATCCCGCGCCCGCGACGCTTCGCATCGGTCCTCGCTCCTGCGATCATCGTGGTCCTTGCTGCGATGCTCGGCATCGCCACCTTCCAGACCCGAATGGCGCAGACGCAGGTGGAGATCGATCAGTTGCAGCGCAGCATCGACCGCGCCCGGGCCACCAAACAGTCGCTCGAGCGGCAGCGCGCCGAACTTCGCTCCCCGGTACGTCTCGGGCGCGAGGCCCAGGCGATGGGCATGGTGCAGGCAGGCACCGTGGGCTTCGTACAGGTCGATCTCGAGACCTACGTCGACGCAATTGCCGCCTCGGGCCGCATGGAGCGCGACGAGGTCGGGTCCACCCCATGAGCCACCGCTCGCGGAACCTCGATCCTGACCGCGAGGGGACAGGTACGCGACGTGTCGTTCGGGTGGCCGACGGCTCGACAGCGCAGACGCTGCGCAGCGTCGGCGAGGTGCGTCGCCGCGACGTGACCGCCCGGGCAAACGAGCCCCGCCGCTCGACGGCCTACGGGCTCAAGCGCCGGACCCCGGTGGACGTTCACGCTCATCACTTCCGTGTGGGTGAGGTACGGACGCGCATGTGGGTCATCCTCGTGGTGATCTCCCTCTGCTTCGTCGGGATCCTCGTCCGCGTCGGGATGCTCCAGACCACCCAGCAGGACGTCTACGCGAAGTTCGCGGCTGCCCAGCGCAAGCGCAACGAGACACTCCCTGCCCCCCGTGGGCAGTTGCTCGACCGGAATGGCAAGCCCCTTGCGATCTCGGTTGCGGCGAAGGCCATCTATGCAGATCCACGCGCCATCGCGGACGCCGGTCGGACGGTGGTGGTCCTCGGCCGTGCGCTGGGGCTGAGTGCCGAGCGGCAGAAAGAACTCCTCGCGAAGCTTTCGGTTCCGGACCGCAGCTTCGTCTATGTGGCGCGTCAGGTCGAACCCGAGACGGCACTCGTCGTCGAGAACCTGAAGCTCCCCGGAATCGGGACGCAGGACGAGATCCGTCGCCACCTGCCGAACGGCGAGGTCGGTCGAAGCCTGATCGGTACGGCGAATGTCGATGGCGTCGGTTCGGCCGGTCTCGAGAAGCAGTACGACGCCGTGCTCACCGGGACCCCCGGGCAGTTGCGCTATACGAGGGGCACTCAGGGTCGGTCACTCCCGTCGAGCCAGAAGGCACTGATCGATCCGGTCCCCGGTAACGACATCACGCTGACCATCGATCTCGCGCTCCAGTACCAGACCGAACGTGCACTGATCGCCAAGGTCGAAGAGCTCAAGGCCCGCGGCGCCTCGGCGATTGTCATGGATTCGCGTACCGGTGAGGTCTACGCCATGGCATCGGTTCGGCGGGACGCCGACACTGGTGCCGTGAGGGTGGGCGGCGGCAACTATGCGGCCGTTGACTCCTACGAGCCGGGTTCGGTCGCAAAGGTCATCACGGTGGCCGCTGCGCTCAACGAGAAGAAGGTGCAGACCTCGACCACGTTCATGGTGCCCGACCGCAAGATGTTCTGGGATGAGTGGTTGCACGACGCCGAGACGCACCCGACGATGCCGATGACCGTGCAGGAGATTCTTGCCAAGTCATCGAACATCGGCACGATCTTCGTCTCGCAGACCATCGGGCCCGACAAGCAGGAGGCCTATATGCGAGCCTTCGGGTTCGGGGCGGAGACTGCGCTCGACTTCCCGGGCGAGTCGCGGGGAATCCTGCACCCGAGCAGTCGTTGGCGCGGTACCGAGAACGTGACGGTCTCCTACGGACAGGGTGTCTCTGCAACGGCCGTACAGCTCGTCAGCGCCGTCAACGTGATTGCCAACGATGGTGTGTACGTTGCGCCGAAGCTGGTGCGGTCGATCACCCGGCCGGGGGGCGAGGCAGAGTCCACGATGGCCTCGGCAAGCCGTCGCGTGGTCTCGAGCGATGTGGCGCGACAGATGAACCTGTTGATGCGTGACGTCGTCTGTGTGGGCACAGCAAAGGGTTGGGCCGGTATCAAGGGGTACACGATCGCCGGCAAAACCGGCACCGGGTACAAGGCGCACAAGAACGGCACGTACTTCGACGACGAGGGCCGTCGTGCGTATTACGCGTCGTTCGTCGGCTTCCTCCCCGCCGAGGACCCGCGGATCACCATCCTCGTCTCGATCGACGAGCCGCCGCCGAACGCGCAGCACTTCGGCGCGAACACCGCAGCACCGGTCTTCAACAAGATTGCCCGTTCGGCCATCGTCGATCTCGGGATCCAGGCCCCCACGGGAAGCGGTGGCTGCCCGAGCGAACCGAAGGAGAACCGGTGAGCGGGGGAGTCCCGAGACGGGAGACGACGCTTGCGGCCGCAGTGGCCGGTGCTGATCTGCCCGGGCTGAGGTCGATCGTCGGCGACCGCGACGCCATTGTTGCGTCCGCCACTCACGATTCGCGTGCGGTGGAGGCGCATTCGGTGTTCTGCTGCGTGCGCGGCGAACGCTTCGACGGCCACGACTTTGCGTCCGCCGCAGTCGCCGCCGGTGCCCGGGCCCTGCTCGTCGATCATGAGCTCGACCTCGACGTGGCGCAGGTCGTCGTTGCCGACGTCCGGGCCGCCATGGGCCCACTCAGCGCTGCGGTGTACGGGCACCCGTCGCAGCGCCTCGAGATCGTCGGTGTCACCGGGACCAACGGCAAGACCACCACCACCCATCTGCTCGCGGAGATCTTTTCGGGGGTGGGCCGTCCGGTTGCCACGATCGGGACGCTGTCCGGGGCGATGACGACCCCCGAGGCTCCGGACCTGCAGCGGAGACTCGCCGAGTTGGTCGAGTCGGGGGTCACCACCGTTGCGATGGAGGTCTCCTCGCATGCGCTCGCGCTCCAGAGAGTCGACGGGACCCGTTTCGTTGCCAGTGTGTTCACGAACCTCGGCCGCGATCACCTCGACTTCCACGGAACGCAGGAGGCCTACTTCGCGGCGAAGGCGCGCCTGTTCGACAGTGACCTGTCGCAGCAGGCCATCATCAACAGCGACGACGAGGCCGGCAGACGACTCGCTGGCTCGATCTGTATCCCGTGCACCACGTACTCCGCCTCCTCGCTCGCCAACGTTGAGGTGACGATGGATTCGCTCTCGTACACCTGGCGCTCCCGGAAGGTGAGTGTGCCGATTGGCGGCGCTTTCAACGTGTCGAACTCCCTTGCGGCCCTCACCGCGGCAGTCGAGATCGGCGTCGACATCGACGATGCCGTGACCGCACTCGCCGCAGCGGCCCCGGTGCCGGGTCGGTTCGAACCGATACAGATGGGTCAGGATTTCGACGTGATCGTCGACTTCGCGCACACCCCAGACGCCCTCGCTGCCGTGCTGGCAACAGTGCGGGCGGCGATTACGGGCAGATCGGGGTCTGCGCCGCGGATCATCACGGTGTTCGGGTGCGGCGGGAACCGGGACCGCGCAAAGCGGCCGGAGATGGGGCGCGTGGCCGCCGGCGGTGCAGATCTCGTGGTGGTGACCTCGGACAACCCGCGCGACGAGGATCCGTCGGTGATTATCGACGAGATCTACGCAGGCATCGACCCGGACGACCGGGTCCGTGTGATTGTCGAACCCGATCGCTCCAATGCGATCGAGGGAGCGTGTCGCATCGCGCGTGCCGGTGACGTGGTGCTCATCGCCGGCAAGGGTCACGAGCAGACACAGACCATCGGGGACTCGGTGATCGAGTTCGACGACCGTGCGGTTGCGCGACGCGTTCTGGGGGCCCTGCGATGATCGCGATTTTCCTCTCAGGGGCGATCTCGCTCGTGGTCTCCCTGATCAGCACCCGATTCCTGATCCGCTTTTTCAAGAACCTCGGCAAGGGACAACCGATCCTCACCCGTGACGAGAACAACGCGGTGGTTGCGGAGCACTCCCACAAGCACGGCACTCCCACCATGGGCGGGATCGCCATCGTGGGCTCGGCCATCGTCGGATACATGCTCACCCACATCCGCAAGGGCGTGGTGTTCTCCGACCAGGCGCTGATCATGCTTCTCGCGGTGGTCATCATGGCCGCCCTCGGCCTCCTCGATGATCTCGCAAAGGTGCGCAAGGGTCGCAACCGGGGCGTCTTCTGGAAGGTGAAGGGCTACATCACCCTCGCACTGAGCATCGGGGTGGCGCTGCTGCTCGCACTCACCACCAATATCAGCCGCACGATCTCGTTCACCCGCCACGACTCGCCGGGCTGGGAACTCCCGCTCGTGATCTGGGTCCTCTGGGCGGGCTTCATGATCTTCGCAACGACGAATGCCGTCAACGTCACCGATGGTCTTGACGGGCTCGCCGGCGGATCTGCTCTGCTCGGGTTTGCCGCCTACACGATCATCGCCTACTGGGCATTCCGGAACCCGACGATCTACGCCTTCTCGCCCGGCGTCCGTGAGGGTGTGATCAACCCTCTTGATCTTGCGGTCGTGGCGGCGGCCTTCGCCGGTGCGTGTATTGGTTTTCTCTGGTGGAACGCAGCACCGGCGCGCATCTTCATGGGCGACGTCGGGGCTCTCGGCATCGGCGCCGCACTCGCCATGCTCGCCCTCACCACGAACACCCACCTCCTGCTGATCCTCCTCTGCGGCCTCAACGTGATGGAGATCGGGTCGGTGGCGCTGCAGATGGGCTACTTCCGTGCAACGGGGCGCAGGAAGCGGCTGTTCAAGATGTCGCCGATCCATCACCACTTCGAGTTGTCCGGTTGGCCCGAGACCACGGTGATCATCCGTTTCTGGATCATCTCGGGACTATGTGTTGCGCTCGGCCTCGCTCTGTTCATCAACGACTTCGTGAGGCTGCAGGGGTGACGCGATGATGACCGCTCAGTTCCAGAAGCTCCTCGGCTCCCGGGGTGAGCGACGTTCCGAGCTTGCCTCCCGTCGCCGTCATCCGTCGGGACGCGCTGTGGTCCACACGGAGCCGTTGCCGATCTCTTACTACGTGATCGCCCTGGTGCTGACGGTCATGGTCCCGCTCGGTCTCGTGATGGTCCTCTCGTCGAGCTCGATCACCCAGTTCCAGAGCGGCTACTCACCGTGGCGCTTCTTCCAGCGCCAGGTGATCTGGGCGATCGCCGGTCTCGCCGTGCTGGTCGCAGCGCTCCGGACGAACCTCCGCAAGATCCGGATCCTGTGCCGGAGCTACTGGCTCGTGGCGATGAGCCTCATGCTCGTCCCGTTCATCCCCGGTCTGGGCATCTCGGTGCGTGGCGCCCGGGCGTGGGTCGGAATCGGTCCGCTCGTCTTCCAGCCCTCGGAATTCCTCAAGCTTGCCGTTCTGCTCGTCGTGGCGGACGTCATCACACGCCGGACGAGCAAGATGGGTGAGTTCCGGCAGGTGATGGTGCCGTGCCTGTTCGTGATCGGTCTCGCCGCCGGCTTGATGGTGGCCCAGAACGATCTCGGCTCGGCGATCGTCGTGTCGTGCATCGGACTCTCGGTCCTCTTCCTCGGCGGCGCTCCCTTCTTGCCGATGGTGGCGGTCTCGGGAGGGATGGCGGGCGCAGGCATGGCCTTTGCACTCAGCACGCCGTACCGTCGCGAACGCTGGACCTCGTTCCTCGACCTCGCCAGCACGCGCGATGGGGGTGGCTACCAGACCTGGCAGTCCCTGCTCAGCATCTCGAACGGCGGATTCACCGGGAGTGGTGTCGGCGCAGGCTCCGGAAAGTGGGGGTACGTGCCGCTCGCGCACTCCGACTTCATCTTCGCCGTACTCGCCGAGGAACTCGGCTTTCTCGGCGTTTTCGCCGTACTCGGTGCGTACGTTGCGCTGGTGTGGGCCGGGACCAACGTGGTGCTCGCGTCGCGTGACCGTTTCGCGACCCTCGTGGCAGGTGGGGTCGTGGCGTGGATCGGTATCCAGGCCATCATCAACATCGGGGGAGTGGTCGGGTTGATCCCGGTGACGGGTCTGACACTCCCGTTCCTGTCGTATGGTGGTTCCTCATTGCTGACGATGATGGCTGCCGGGGGTCTGTTGCTGAACGTGGCCCGAATGGGGAGATGACCTCCCGAGTCGTGGTGATCGCCGGCGGGGGTACGGCCGGCCATGTACTCCCGGCACTCGCCGTGGCCGATGGCCTGGTCGACCTCGGGTACCGACATGAGGACATCCACTATCTGGGTGCCCAGCGCGGCGTCGAGACCCGTTTGGTGCCGCCGTCGGGAATCCCGCACACCTTCCTCGATGTGGTCGGTCTCGCCCGCTCGCTCCATCCGAGGAACCTTCGCTTTGTCACCAAGATGATTGCAGCGCGTCGGCAGGCCACGGTGTTGATGCGCCGTCTCCGGCCGGCAGTGGTCGTGTCGGTCGGTGGTTACGCCAGTCTCCCGGCCGTACTCGCAGCCCGTCGGCTTCGGGTTCCGGTGGTCGTCGTCAGCTACGACAAGCGCCCCGGTCGGGCGAGCGCCTTCGCTGCCCGCCGCGCTGCAGCGTGCGCCGTTGCGTTCCCCGATTCACCGTTGCCGCGGGCTGTCCACACTGGCGCCCCCCTGCGTCGGGCCGTTCGCGAGGTCAACAGGTCACAGGACCGTGAGCGGGCACGCCGGGAACTCGGCCTTCCAGATGACCGACTGGTCGTCGCCGTGATGGGCGGCTCGCTCGGTTCGGGTGTGCTCAACGAGGCAACCGCTTCATACATCGAGACCCACGCGCAGAACCGTCACCTTGCGGTGAGGCACGTCTGCGGAGATCGGTTTCTCGACAAGATGCCATCCCCACGAGACGGTGAACACGGCATTCTGTACGACGTGGTTGGGTTCGAGCCGAGGATGCCCCTGTTGTACGCGGCTGCCGACGTGCTGGTGGGCCGCGGCGGGGCAAGCACGGTGTGCGAGGTCGCCGCAGTCGGGATTCCCGCGGTGCTCGTTCCCTGGGCGGGTGCCGCCGAGGATCATCAGACGGCAAATGTCCGTTGGCTCTCGGACATCGGCGCGGCGGTGCTGATCCCCGAGGCGGAGATCACCGCCGAGCGGTTCGCCGCAGAGGTCGATCGACTCCTTGCAGATCCCGACGAGCGCGAGGCGCTCGCAGCGAGAGCGTTCGAGGCCGGTGCGCCACACCGCAGCGACGCGCTCGCCCGGCTAATCGACGGGGTCGCTCGTGGTTGAGCCGATGCCTGTTGCGCCGCTCGATCTGTCGCGGCCCGGACGCTTCCACGTCGTCGGCGTCGGCGGCCCGGGTATGAGTGCTGTCGCCCTCGTGCTCGCAGAGATGGGACACCGGGTGTCGGGGAGCGACCTCCGCGAGGTTCCCGTGCTCGACCGACTCCGGAGCGCAGGTGTGGAGATCCACATCGGGCACGATCGACACGTCATCGTCGGGTGCGATGCCGTCACGTACTCGACGGCCATTCCCGACCGGAACATCGAGCTCGTGGCGGCCAGGGCCGCGGGAATACCCGTGCTGCACCGAGCGGGGATGCTGGCCTCGATCTGCGCAATGGGCCGTGCGGTCGGTGTCGCCGGAACCCACGGCAAGACCACCACCTCGTCGATGCTCATGCTCGTGCTCGCGGCGGCGGGGTACCGGCCCGGCTTCGTCATCGGCGGCGACGTCACCGACACGGGCACCGGCGCCCAGTGGACCGGCCCCGGCTGGTTGGTGGTCGAGGCCGATGAGAGCGACTTCACCCACCTCCAGCTCCCGCTGCACGGCACGATCCTCACCAACGTCGATGTCGACCACCTCGAGCACTACGGCAACTTCGAAGCGATCGTCGCCGGGTTCGAGCGATACCTCGATCAGGTACATGGTCCGCGGGTGCTCTGCATCGACGACGAGGTCTGTCGTCGCCTCGCTGGGTCGCGCGACGTGATCACCTACGGCACCGACCCGTCGGCGGGGTTCCGCGCCGTCGACGCCCGCTCGCACGCCGGGACCTGGAGCTTCTCCGTCGTCCACGACGGTGAGTTGCTGGGTCGGGTCGAGCTTCCCCTCCGTGGCATGCACAACGTCCGCAATGCGACCGGGGTCATCGCGATGGCTACCACGCTCGGCGTGCCCTTCGGCACGACGGCTGCTGCGCTTGCGCGTTTCAGCGGTGTTGCCCGACGGCTGGACTTCCGGGGTCGTCACGGGGGAGCGACCTTCGTGGACGACTACGGGCACATTCCGAACGAGATCGCTGCCGTGCTCGACGCGCTGCGTACGAGCGGCGACGGCTTCAAGCGGGTGGTGGCCGTGTTCCAACCGAACCGCTACCGGCGCATGGAATTGCTCTGGCCCGAGTACCGCGACGCCTTCGTGGGCGCTGACCTCACCGTGATCACCGACATCTATCCGTCGGGCGACGCGCCGATACCGGGTGTCACCGGGAAGCTCGTGGTGAACGCAGTACTCGATGCGCACCCCGACCACCGGGTGGTGTGGCTCCCGCGGCGTCACGATCTCATCGAGTTCCTCGCTCGCGAGGTGCGCGCCGGCGATGTGTGCGTGTCGATGGGCTGTGGCGACGTTGCGAGCCTCCCGGCAGAGATCATCGCCCGACGGACAGAACTGGGCGCCGGGACCGCTGAGCCATGAGCACTGCCTCGCTCGAGCGGGCGGCCCAGCTCCTCGCCGGTCTCGCCGAGGTGGACGCCCCGTTCGGTGCGCTCACGACGTACCGGGTCGGCGGGCCGGCACGGTTGCTCGTGCGGGCACGCAGCCGGGAGGACCTTGCGCGAGTCGCTGAGGCGGTCGCTGCTTCGGGTGTGGCGGTGCTGGTGCTCGGACGCGGCTCGAACCTGCTCGTCGCCGATGCTGGCTTTGACGGACTTGTCGTGATCCTCGGCGAGGAGTTCGCCGAAATCACCACGGACGGGACCGTGGTGGAGGCCGGCGGCTCGACGCTGCTTCCTGTGCTCGCTCGCCGCACCGCTGCTGCCGGCCTGACAGGGCTCGAGTGGGCAGTAGGTGTACCCGGCTCGGTGGGTGGCGCCATCCGGATGAACGCAGGCGGCCACGGGTCCGATGTTGCGGCGAGCCTGATCGACGTCGACCTCGTCGATCTCCGTTCGGGAGGACAACGACGGGTCGTCGCAGCATCGCTCGGGCTTCGGTTCCGTGGCTCGGATCTCGGCGACACGGATCTCGTCGTGAGCGCACGGTTCAGGCTTCGAAGCGGCGACGTATCGACGAGCGAGCGTGAGATCGGTGAGATCGTGAGGTGGCGCCGGGAGCACCAGCCCGGCGGACAGAATGCAGGTTCAGTGTTCGTGAACCCGATTCCCGGATCCCTCGCAGCGGGTCAGATCATCGACGAGCTCGGTCTGCGCGGCTTCGCCATCGGGTCAGCGACCGTCTCCGAGAAGCACGCCAACTTCATCCAGTCCGCCGAGGGCGGCAGTGCCGATGACGTGCGGGCAGTGATGGAGGCAGTGCGCGAGCGGGTGTTCAGCGAGCGCGGCATCCTGCTTCGCAGCGAGATCCGTCTCGTGGGTTTCGGCGATGAGCCAGAACCGCGTCGAGCGATAGAGGCGGGTCATGGCTGAGCGACCCGAGGTCGAGCAGGACGGCGGGACGCCCCGAGACCCCACGAGTCCGTCGAGGCGGATCCCGTACCCCGATGTGCCACCGCCGTCGGAGGCACCCGATCCCGCCGCCCGGGCCGCCGCCCGGGGTCCCCGTCGCACCGTGGTGATCGGTGAGTCCGAGGCCGCACCGGGCTCCGGTGTCCAGTATCCGAACGAGTACACGTCGCTCACCGAGCGGATCGTCGCAGCGACCTCCCGCACCGGCGGTGTCTCGCGCTCACGAACGGCCATGGTGGGTCGTCGCGACGCAACCGGGGTCCGCGGGGAGCCTGGACTCCTGGGGGAGTCCGGCGCCACCAGCTCGCCGAGCAGCCTCGACGACCCGGCGCCAACGGCAGGTACCGGGCTCTCGGGCCGTGTTGTGACTGCACCGTTGGCTGAGGAGGGAAATGGCGCAGACACTGTCCGGGACGGCACGTCACGGGTTGTCGTCATCAGCGACCACGATGGTCTGCCCGACGCGAGTTACACCGTCGCCGACTCGCGTTCACCCGATGCGCCCGGTGGTCCGCGAGTGCACCCTCGACTTCGTGCACGACGTCTCGCCATCCGCAGGAAGGCCGGTCGACGGCGTATCTACTGGTCCGCCGTTGCGGGCGGCCTCCTGCTCATTGCGGTCGTTGCCATCGGGATCCTCTCCACGCCGCTGTTCGCCGTGAACACGATCCGCCTGTCGGGCATCGTGTACACCGATCAGGAGGACATCGCCGAGATCACCAAGTCGATTCGCGGGAAGCCGATCCTGACCGCTGATCTCAACTCTGCGCGAGACCGCCTCGAAGCGCTTCCCTGGGTGAAGTACGCAAGTGTCACGATGGACTTCCCGCACACCGTGGTGATCCAGATTGCCGAGCGCACACCAGTGGCGACCTTCCTCGGTGAGGACAACAAGTGGCGTGTCATCGACGTGGAGGGGCGTGTCATCGACGTGCTCGCCGGTCGACCCGTCGATTACATGGCGATCTACGGGGCGGGTCCCCTGCTCGAACCCGGCGCCAACAGCCCGGAGTTCGCACAGGTGGCTCAGCTCGTCTCGTCGACGCCGCCCGCGCTCGTGCCGCTCGTACGTCACTTCGAGGTGGACCAACAGTTCAACGTGTCGTTGACCCTCCGGATCAACAAGAAGGGCGACACGCTCGTCGATCTGTGCTCCGCCGAGACCCTCGACATCCGTCAGATGGTGGCCCTCGCTGCGTTCTTGAAGACGAAGGTGGACCCGAAGGCCACCCCGCCGGGCCGAATCACAGCCTGCAAACCGGATTTGGTCACCACCTCCGATTCCTGATCCCGGATCGTCCGAGCGCATGCGAGTGTCGCTGGAGTGCTGCGTACGGTGAGCCGCGGCTGCAGACGGCGTTTTGTGCCCGGAAAGACGCCTCCTTCGGCCCCTTGTCTGGGAGAATGCTCGGAATCCCAGTCCGACGAACCAGTCAGAGGATCGCCTCATGCCCGGATCTCCCCAGAACTACCTCGCCGTCATCAAGGTGATCGGTGTAGGCGGTGGCGGTGTCAACGCCGTCAACCGGATGATCGACGCCGGCCTCAAGGGCGTCGAGTTCGTGGCCGTCAATACTGATGCCCAGGCGCTCCTCATGAGCGACGCCGACGTGAAGCTCGACATCGGCCGGGACCTCACCCGCGGTCTCGGAGCCGGTAGCGATCCCGAGGTCGGCCGTGCCGCTGCAGAGGCTCACCGCGACGAGGTCGAGGAAGTCATCAAGGGCGCCGACATGGTGTTCATCACCGCGGGTGAGGGCGGCGGGACCGGAACGGGCGCCGCGCCCGTGATCTCCGAGATCGCCCGGAACATGGGCGCACTCACCATCGGTGTCGTGACCCGTCCGTTCGCCTTCGAGGGTCGCCGTCGCGCCGTGCAGGCCGAGACCGGGATCCAGAAGCTGCGTGAGAAGGTCGACACGATCATCATCATCCCGAACGATCGACTGTTGACGGTCTCGAACGACAAGACGAGTGTGCTCAACGCGTTCAAGATGGCGGACGAGGTGTTGCTCCAGGGCGTTTCGGGCATCACGAATCTCATCACCACACCGGGCCTGATCAACACTGATTTCGCCGACGTGAAGATGATCCTGTCCAGCGCTGGCACAGCCCTGATGGGTATCGGTCAGGCGAGCGGCGAGAACCGGGCGGTGGCTGCTGCAAAGTCGGCCATCAGCAGTCCTCTGCTCGAGAGCAGCATCGACGGTGCCCGCGGCATCCTGCTGAACATCACGGGTCCGAGCGATCTCGGTCTGTTCGAGATGAACTCGGCAGCGGAGATCATCCAGGGCGTTGCGCACCCCGATGCGAACATCATCTTCGGCACGGTGATCGACGATGAGATGGGCGACGAGGTGAAGGTCACCGTGATTGCTGCGGGCTTCGACCGATGGGACGCAGGAACGGCGAAGCAGCCCACGCTGCGTGCCGTCGACTCCCCGAAGCCGGCTTCCTCGTTGAAGGGGCTCTTTGCCGAGGACGACGCGAGCCGGGACCCGCTCTCCGACGGCGACGACGACTTCGACGTGCCCTCGTTCCTCAAATGAGCCTTGTTCGCCACAGAAGCGGGCACCTGCCCCGTCGGTGAGCGAGCAGTACGAGCTCTACGAAGCGTCGGTCCGAGAGCGGGTCGACGCAGTCCGCAACCGGATCCGTGCTGCAGGCGGGCAAGAGGTGGACATCGTCGGGGTGACCAAGGGGGCCGACGTGGACGCCATCAGGGCGGCGGTGTCAGCAGGGGTTCGCCACATCGGGGAGAACTTTGCCCAGGAGATGATCCCGAAGGTCCGTGTCGCACGATCGCTCGGTCTCGCCTTCGAGTCGCACTTCATCGGTCGGCTCCAGACCAACAAGGTTCGACAGCTCGCCGAGGTGGTCGACCTGTGGCAGAGCGTCGACCGGGAGCCGGCAGTGCGCGAGATCGCACGTCGATCTCCCGGTTCGCGAGTCCTCGTGCAGTTGAACCTGACGGGCGAGCCCGACAAGGGCGGCTGTTCCCCCGAGTCCCTCGACGCACTCGTCGGGGTCGCGCACGAACTGGGTCTTCGGGTGGAAGGGCTCATGACCGTGGGTCCCACCGACGCAGACCCCGTGGCGACGCGCTCGGTCTTCCGGGCCACTCGGGCGGCCGTCGACCGGCTCGGCCTGCGGACCTGTTCGATGGGGATGTCCTCGGATCTCGAGATCGCAGTGCAGGAGGGGACCACCCTGGTCCGCATCGGTACCGCCCTGTTCGGTCCGCGCCCCGGGCGTCGACCACCCGCGCGCACGGACGAGTCCGGGCAGGAGGATCACGGAGGCAGTAGGCCATGAACTACCCTTGCGCCCGGAGGACACAATGACGCTCTGGAAGAGGGCCATGGACTATCTCGGTCTTGGGCCCGAGGATCCCTACGACGACTACGACCTGCCCGAGGAGCCCGAGCCGCAGCGCCCCCAGCGCGGACCCCGGCCGGCGCCGCAGGGCTGGGACGCTGAACCGCGCGGGCGTCAGCGGGGATGGGACGACGATCCCTCCGGGCGCGGTCCTGCCTATCGAGTCAATCCTGCGCGCGATCTCGATCCCGTGCCGCCGCGACGCCCCGCGCCGGTCGACGCGGGTGACCCCTCCGGGCTCACGGTTCGCCTCCCACCGCGCGGGCAACAGGCGTCGGCACGGCCTCAGCCAACCGTAGCCCCGGGTGAACCTCACACCGTGCGCCCGCGCCGCTTCGATCAGGCGCAGGAAGTGGCGGACAAGTTCAAGGAGGGCCAGCCGGTCATCATGAACCTCGAGGGGACCGACCGCGAGCTCTCCCGACGCCTCATCGATTTCGCGAGCGGTCTCTGTTACGGACTCAGCGGCACGATGGAAAAAGTGGCAACCGGCGTGTACCTCCTGAAGCCGTTCAGCCGGACCGGGCACACCGACAATTACGACGACTGAAACATTTCCGTCCTCGTGTGCATGCCGACCCGCGTCTAGGATGCGTGCATGTCGGTGACCCCGGATCAGATCGCAAACGCTGCTTTTTCCCTTGTTCGGAAGGGTTTCGACCCCGACGAGGTGCGTGCCTTCCAGCACTCGGTGGCCCAGGCCCTCGACAGCGCCCTGGAATACGCATCGCTCATGGAGCAGCGGGCAAAGGCCGCAGCGGCGCGTCTGAACCAGCTCGATCAGTCGGGCACGGGAAGCACCGTCACACACGGCGCCGATCACACGCCGGGTCAACCTGCCGTCACCTCGAGCACGGTGGTGATCCGCGCCGACGACGCACAGGCGATCAGCCGCACGATGGTGCTCGCACAGCGAGCCGCCGATCAGGCGATCGAGGAAGCGCGAGCTGCTGCCGCATCGCTCGTCGCTGATGCCGAGGCAGATGTTGCCCGGATGCGCTCGGATGCCGAGATCGAGTCGGCACGTTTGCTCGCCGAGGCACGCAACGAGGCACAGCGTGCCGGTGAGGCCGAGCGAGTGAAGGTGGCAGCAGAGATCCAGGCGCTGCTCGCCCGACTCGACTTTCTCCGGGAAGACGTGCGCGCCATGCAGTCACATGCGGATGTGCAGCGCCAGCGCCTCGTGGAGTCTGCTGAGGCACTCCGAATGGTTGCCGAGGCCCGCTTGGGCCAGGTGTCCGAGGCGCCTGCGCCCGTGCTGTCGCCCTCGGCGGAGATGCCCCGTCAGCGTGAGGTGCCGCAGGCAGTGATCTCGGCAGCAGCTGCGCCGTCGGCAGTGATTGCTCCGGATGCGGTGAAGGTTGCCGCAGCGGAGTCGAGTTCACCCGGGGCCGGGGTGACCACCACCGCACCGCTCACGCTGTCGTTCTCGGAGGATCCCACCGGCCCGATCCCCGCTGTGCGCCCGTCGTCGGGGCCGGTGAGTGTCCCCGACGTCGATGACTGGGACGAGCCGCCGTCGGTGCGGATCCGTGTCGTGCGTCCCGACGGGCACGACTCCGCAGAGAACGCGCACTGAGACCCCGGACCCCCTCCTGATGCAGGGGGAGCCTGCGGCGTAGTCCCGTCGGCGCGTACATCAACTCGTATGCTGAGGCGCTTGCCATGGTGTACCCGAACGTCGACCCCCAGCCCGATCTGCCTGCGCTCGAGAACGCTGTTCTTGCCCGCTGGGAATCCGAACGAACCTTTGCCCGCTCGATCGAGGTCCGTCAGGACGACGACGAGTTCGTGTTCTACGACGGGCCGCCGTTTGCGAACGGACTGCCGCATTACGGACACCTGCTCACCGGATTCGTGAAGGACGCGGTACCGCGCTATCGAACGATGCGTGGTCAGCGCGTGGAGCGGCGCTTTGGTTGGGACTGCCACGGTCTGCCCGCAGAGGTGGAGACCGAGAAAGAACTGAAGATCAGCGGGCACCCCGAGATCACGGCCTACGGGATCGGTCGCTTCAACGATGCGTGCCGCACGAGCGTGCTGCGGTACACCAACGAGTGGGAGCGGTACGTCACCCGCCAGGCCCGTTGGGTCGACTTCGGGAACGATTACAAGACCCTCGACCCGGCCTACATGGAGAGCGTGATGTGGGCCTTCCGCACGCTGTGGGACAAGGGCCTGATCTACGAGGGGTATCGCGTGCTCGCGTACTGCTGGCGCTGCGAGACCCCACTCTCGAACACCGAGACCCGGATGGATGACGTCTACCGGGACCGTCAGGATCCGGCGCTCACGGTGGCCTTCGAACTCGACAACGGCGATCGGATCCTTGCCTGGACCACCACGCCGTGGACCCTTCCTTCCAATCTGGCGCTCGCTGTCGGGCCGGACATCGACTACGCAGTCATGGAGGAGGGCGGGCATCGTTATCTCCTCGCAGAAGCGCGGCTCGGCGCCTACGAGAAGGAACTCGCCGCTGCAACGAGGGTGGGCACGGTGAGGGGCGCTGATCTCGTCGGACGCCGGTACACGCCCTTGTTCGACTTCCTCGCCGATACGGAGAACGCGTTCCAGGTGCTCGGCGCCGACTTCGTCTCGACCGAGGACGGCACCGGCGTCGTGCACCTTGCCCCGGGATTCGGCGAGGACGACCAGGTGGCCTGCAGCGCTGCAGGGATCCCCACGATCTGTCCGATGGACAGTCGTGGCCGGTACACCTCGGTCGTCAGTCGTTGGGCGGGGGAGCACGTCTTCGAGGCCAATCGTGACGTGATCCGGCATCTCAAGGAGGCCGGTGTCGTGGTCCGCCACGATTCCTACAACCACCCGTATCCGCACTGCTGGCGCTGTGCGGAGCCGTTGGTCTACCGCGCCATCTCGAGTTGGTTCGTCAGGGTGACTGCGTTCCGCGATCGCATGGTGGAACTGAATCAGGAGATCCGCTGGGTGCCCGAGCACGTCAAGGACGGGTCGTTCGGCAAGTGGCTCGCCAATGCACGCGATTGGTCGATCAGCCGCAATCGCTTCTGGGGCTCGCCGATCCCGGTGTGGAAGAGCGACAACCCCGAGTACCCACGTATCGACGTGTACGGCTCGTGTGCCGAACTCGAGCGCGACTTCGGTGTCGCCGTCACCGATCTCCATCGGCCGTTCGTCGAC
>JAULYZ010000031.1:0-1915 GCA_032117595.1 Acidimicrobiia bacterium
GCCATGGCGTCCATTGACGCGCCAACGCCGCCGGTGCCACCGACGTAGGTAACGCTGTAGCTCACGCACTCGGTCACTGCGACCGTTAGGTTCTGGTTGAGCGCCCCGCCTCCACCACCTGAACTAGCAAAATTTCCCGCCATTGATGAAGAACCACGCCCGCCACCGCCGCCACCACCCCAGGCACGCACGACCACTGAACTGACACCGGGGGCTGGTATGTAGGTTCCCGCCGAAGTGAACGTCTTCGTTCCGTCCGGGGTGACATTGCCCGGGCAGAGCGAGGCTGCTGCGGCTGGCGTGGCGAGGGCGAACGAAGTGAGTCCCGCAGCGGCGACACCGACGCCACCTTTCAGCAGCAACATGCGGCGAGAAAGGCCGGTCGGCACGAGCACGCCCGCCTCGGTGAGGGCTGCAACTGCTGGCAGCAGCTCGGAGGGAAGGTCAATGTCGCCCTCCCCGGATGTCACCCGGCGGAGCACTTCAGCGGCGTCGCCCACGGCGTGGTGGAAGGTGACGCCGGAACGATCAAGCACGATGGCGTCGTTGCCCACCGTCTCAACTCTGATTCCCGCCTGTAGTTCTAACTTCATCGCCATCTCCGTGCTCGATGTTGCACGCTCATGTCGAGCATGAGGGGATGTTAGCGCGTCGAGACCGACTGTTGCACACTCATGTCGACAAATAGTCTATTCTGCGCATTGAGACCGACCGCAACCGTAAACTGAAAAATGTGAGCATCCCGTCACGCGCTGAGGCCCACGAAGACACGAGTTCGTCTGGGCCTGTTGTTCAGTTGGCGTTCGGGGTCGCGGACGACGGTACCGTGGTCGAAGTCCGGTACCCGCGTATGGTCGCGCACGTCATCGCGGATCGGTGGCCGCCGGTCGGATTGGCGCGGCAGCAGGCCGCTCCGGGCGATCCCGCTCTTGTTCTCGACGTGTCCCTCGACTGGATCACCGGTGCAGTGAACGTCATCGTCGATGGCGACGCGGCGCCCGGTGGATGGGAACGCTTCGAGTCCGATCTGGCGCTGTTCACTGCGGAGCGGCTCGCCGGGCTCGTCGCCGTGCATGCTGGCGTGATCGCCTGGAATGGTCAGGTGATTCTGGTCCCTGGGGCTTCGGGCGCGGGCAAGAGTCAGCTCTGCGTGGCGGCCCATGCACGGGGCGCGCTGGTGCTCTCTGACGAGTACGCGCTGATCGAGCCGAGCACCGGCCAAGTGCGAGGCTGGCAGCGTCCAGTGCGCGTTCGCCAAGCGGGAGGCGTCAGGCGACTCGACCTCGCATCCCCGTCCGCGCCGCTCCCAGTCGGGCTCGTCGCACTGGTGCAATACAGACACGGCTCGGGCAACGACTGGTTTGCGGTCCCGGCCGCCGAGGCCGTCGTCGGCCTGATGGCCAATACGGTGTGTGCCCGCTCGCGTCCCGACGAGTCGCTGGACGCAGCGCTCGCGGTGGCGAACAACTCTGCGGCGGTCAGCGGCACGCGCGGCGACGCCGTGGAGGCGCTGAGTGCACTGATCGACCTGCTCGGCGAGTAGCGATCTCACACACGAGCGACGTTGGCTACCTGTGCTTCCACGAGGTCGACCGCCAGATGGAGGTCGTGGTGCTCGAGCATCACGGCCGGGACCCTGCGGGCTAGTGCTTCCAGTCGACGGAACATCTGCCCCTCGCGCCCCGGTGTCCTCAGGGCTTGCCCGGTGAGCCGCACCAGAGTCATCGGCGGCGCCAATGGCTCACAGGTGGTGGTGTCCTCCCGGCGGCTCATTACGACGATCAGCCCGAGCGGGGCGGTGTCGGCGAGCGTCGCCCGGTCGCCCATCCTCAAGGGGTAGCCGAGACCGTACGGCCCGTCCGGCACCGTCAGCCCGAGAAGCGGTGCCGTAGCGCGGCGCAGGCCCAGCGGACGA
>JAULYZ010000032.1:0-123134 GCA_032117595.1 Acidimicrobiia bacterium
CGGGTTCGTGCGTGATGTGCCTGAAAATCCCCCGGCCGAAGGCCGGGATGGAAATCAATGGGAAAATTTCGGCGCCGGAGGGACAAAATTGGGTGTTTCAAATCATTTTGTGATGGCACAACATCACAATTTACCCGACTTGGAGTTGAAGCAGGTCGAACATCAGTTGATGATCGGTGCCGGACCACGCCGTGGCAACGCCGATGACGCCAACAGCACCCACCGCCATGAGCGGCAACGTGAGCCCGTCGTCGCCGGAGTACACTTCGTACCCAGCGGGGGCCTGTGCGATGACGTTGGCGGTCTCTGCCGGGTTTCCTGCGGCGTCCTTGAGGCCCACGATGTTCGGGACCTCGCGCGCCAGACGGAGAAGGGTGGCCGAGGTGATCTTGCGACCCGTGCGGACCGGGATGTCGTAGACGACGACCGGCAGGTCGGTGCTGGCCGCCACGGCACGGATGTGCGCCTCGATCCCCGCCTGCGAGGGTCGGTTGTAATAGGGGCACACCGCAAGGATCCCGGCGACACCGAGACGGCTCGCCTCTTTCGTCATATGGATGGAGTGAGCGGTGTCGTTGGTGCCCGAGCCGGCGATCACCGGGATCGTGACCGCCTCCACCACGGCAGCGAACAAATCGAGCCGTTCGGAGTCGGTGAGCACCGGAGCCTCTCCGGTGGTGCCCGCCACGACGAGTCCCTCATTGCCGTGATCCTGCAGATAGCGAGCCAGCGTGCGGGCCCCGTCGAGGTCGAGCGCCCCGTCGGCGTCGAACGGGGTGACCATTGCAGTCAGGACGCGACCGAACCGGGCCATCAGAACGACCCCTCAGCTGCACGGTCGATGCCGAGCGTCAGGATGAGGTCCTCGTGGAGTTCCATCCACACGTCGTGGTACGAGTTGCACATCACGCCAGTGAACATCTTGGTGTCGCCTGCACGCAGCCGGTCGAGCGACCCCATCAGACGCGGGCTGTACGGCGACATCCGCTCGTGTGCAGAGGCAAACGCAGAGACCACGGGTCGTGCCCGGTCGTCGAAGTCGAGCAACCGGGCAATGATTTGCGAGTCGTAGGCGCTGTCGGAATGATCGTTCACGCGGCTCGCGTCCCCGTCGACGAGTTGCCAATCGCCGCAGAGCGACTTGAACTCGACATTGAGGTCGAGGAAGGTCGGGTAGGTGGCCTCGATTGCGGCGCGAACAGCCTCGGGGGCGTCCTTGGCGAGATCGCCCCGGTGGGCTTCCTTGCCTGCAGGAGTGAGCTGCCACAGCGCCCGTGCCTCACGGAAGAGAGCGTGCTCGGCAGCCTGCAGCGCAACGAGGTGCTCCTCGACCTCGGCAAGCACCAACCCGGCGATCTCGGCGACCACATAGGCCTTGGCAAAGCCCTTGATTCGAAGGGCATGGAACGAACGGAACTGGGGATCGGACGCAGCCATCCGTGACATCGTAGTGAGGCTCGCCCGCCCATCCGGACGGTTTCGTGTTGCCGTTCTGCATCGACCCGTCCGGACCGCCGTCCGGGCAGCGAGCCGCTCCCGGGTCACCCGGGGATCGGCGACGGAGCGTCCTTGCCCAGCTCGAACTTGAGGTACTCCTCGCCCGTGCTCTCCCAGTCCTCGAACTGGATGACGTTCATCTCCTCGAATCGACGGCGCAGCCAGGCGTCGTTCCGATCGAGCAGACCGAGCTTCTTGCAGTTGGGCACGATCTTGGAGAAGAGCATCTGCTGGAACAGTGCACGGGTGGGGTCGACGAGAACCAGCGGCACGATCTCGCGCGGCTTGATGCCCATGCGCTCCCACACCTCCTGGGAGAGGAAACGGTCGCGCATGCGGACCGCTGCCTCGAAGGCGAACTCCTGGCGCTCCCGAAGCTCTGCATCGCTCATCTCGTCGTACACCTCCTTGAGCGAGAGCACGCCGAAGGCCACGTGGCGGGCCTCATCGCTCATCACGTACCGGAGGAGTTGCTTCAACAACGGTTCGCCGGTGAGCTGGTGCAGGAACCCGAAGGCGGCAAGCGCAAGGCCCTCCACCATGACCTGCATGCCGAGGTAGGTCATGTCCCAACGACTGTCGTTGACGATGTCGTCGAGCAGCGTGCGGAGGTGAGCGTTCACCTGGTATGAGCCGCCGAGCTTCTCCTCGATGTACCGGGCGAAGACCTCCACATGGCGGGCCTCGTCCACCACCTGGGTGGCGGCATAGAGCTTGGCGTCGTACCACGGGACGGTCTCGGTGATCTTTGCGGTGCACAGGAGCGCACCCTGCTCACCGTGGAGGAACTGGCTCAGGGTCCAGCGACGGTTCTGCACACCGAACTCCATCCACTCCTTCTCACCCCACTTCTCCACGGGGGTCCCGATGTAGATCTTCGGGTCCACGCCCGAGCCGATCACCGCTTGGTCGGCCGTGATCGTCTTTTCCAGATCGACCTCGGTGTCCCAGGGCAGGTCGGTCGTTCCGTTCCACTGACCGGTCTTCGCCTTCTCGTACAGACGGCGCAGGGCCGGCCGGGACAGCGAGTAGTCCCAGGTGAAGATCGTGTCGGCGTTGTTCTTGACGATGTGCTCGACCTCGTTCACGTCGGTGTTGGAAACCGACAGGATGGCCTCGATGTCGTTGAGTTCCGAACGTCCGAGGATGTCTTCGGTGGTGGACACGGTGTGTACTCCTGTGTGTGATCGATGGGTCAGCTGGTAGGGATGGCGAACGCGGGAAGGACGAACCGGCGGACGAATGCAGCTGCGTGCTGCGGGTCGGCGAGGTCGGTGGAGGGCGACGGCGCAAGGAAGTACGAGACCACGAGGCGGCTCACCCACTCGGCGAGATCGGCGGCGGCGTCGTCGGACAGAAAGGGCGCGAAGCGGGGGCCGAAGACGAGCGTTGCGGTGCTCACGATCCGGGGCATGCTCTCGACGCCGAGGTCGCGTGCGACCGCACCGGGCTCCGAGGCGAGCATGAACTGCAGATGTGCGTCGTTGCGCAGCTGCTGCGTCGCATGACTCACGATGCCGATCACGAGATCCTCGAGGGTGTCGGCATCGGCGAGATGAGCATCGAGTTCGTCGAGGAACCGACGCACGTTGCGTTCCCGCATGGCGTCGAAGAGCACGTCCCGGCCACCCGGGAAGAGCCGATAGAGCGTGGCCCGGGAGACCCCGGCCTCGGCGCTGATGTCGTCGATCGTCGCCCGGTCGTACCCCCACCGCTCGCAGCAGACGTTTGCAGCGTCGAGCACGCGGTCGGCGATGGAGGCAACGGGCAGGCCGGACATCGATTGAGACACTAGGACGGAAAGTGTCTCAGCGTCAACCAGTTGGCCGCCGGCAGCGGCCGCCGGTCGAGCGGCCTCAGGTGCCCGGGAACCGGTAGTCGGCGAATCGATCGCGGAGGGTCTTCTTGGAGAACTTGCCCACGCTCGTCTTGGGGACCTCGTCGATGAACACGACGTCCTCGGGGAGCTGCCACTTGGCGAGCGTCGGACGGAGGTGATCGATCACGTCGTCCTTGGTCATCGTCTCGCCGGGACGCACCACCACACAGGCGAGCGGACGCTCACCCCACTTCGGGTGGACACAGCCGATCACCGCAGCCTCTTTCACCTTCGGGTGTGCCATCAACTCGTTCTCGATCTCCACCGAGGAGATCCACTCACCGCCCGACTTGATGAGGTCCTTGGTGCGGTCCACGAGGCGGATGCGCCCGAACTGGTCAACCGTCGCCACATCGCCGGTGCGCAGCCAACCGTCCTCGGTGAAACTCTCACCTGCGCGCTCGTCGTTGTAATAGGTGCCCGTCACCCACGGTCCGGCGCACTGCAGTTCGCCGCTCGTCTCGCCGTCCCACGGCAGCGGGTTCGTCGTCCCGGGCTCGACCACGCGACCCTCGACGCCGAACAGCGTCCGGCCCACCATGGTGCGCAGTTCAGCCTTCTCCTCCTCGGGCAGGTCCGCCTCCGAGCCGAGGATCGTGCACACCGCCGCAACCGGAGAGGTCTCCGTCATCCCCCACGCCTGGAGCAACGGCACGCCGAGGTCGGTGCGGAAGCCTTCCGACAGGCCTTTGGGCACCGCCGAGCCACCGCACGGGATGGCACGCAGCACATGCCGACGACCGCGCATCTCCGGGAGCACTGCCTGCCAGATGGTGGGCACGCCGGCTGCAACGGTGACGCGCTCGTCGACGATGAGGCCGGCGATCGCCGGCCCGGAGAGATCCGGGCCGGGCATCACGAGACCGGTTCCTGCTGCAACCGCCGAGTGCGCAAGACCCCACGCATTGGCGTGAAACATCGGCACCACCGGCAGGATGACATCGGACTCGCGTACGCCCACACCATCGGCGAACATCGTGGCCATGGTGTGGAGGAACGTCGACCGGTGGCTGTACACCACACCCTTGGGGTTGCCCGTGGTGCCGCTCGTGTAACACATCGAGGCCGCTCGGCGCTCGTCGGTAACCCTGAAGTCAACGGCAGGCGCAGACGCCAGCAGGTCCTCGTACTGATGGAGCGGGATCCCAGCCAGGTCGTCAGGGATGTCGCCCTTGCCGTCATCCATCAGCACGAGGTGCTTCACCGTCTCGAAGGTCTTGAGCAACGGGGCCAGCAACGCCAACAGCGAGCGGTCGACGAAGATCACCTCGTCCTCGGCGTGGTTCACGATGTAGGTCAACTGCTCCGGGAAGAGACGGATGTTCAGTGTGTGCAGCACACGTCCCGTGCACGGCGCAGCGAAGTACAGCTCGAGGTGGCGGGCCGTGTTCCAGCCGAAGGTGGCGACACGGCCGAGCGGCGAGATCCCGAGGGCGTCCAGCACACCCCCGAGACGGCGGGTCCGCTCCGCCCATGCGCCGTAGTTCGTCCGCTCACGCCCCGTTGCCGTCGCAGTGACGATCTCCTTGTGCCGGTGGTAGGTCTCCGCCCGTTCGAAGAGGTGCACGATGGTCAAGGGATAGTCCTGCATGGTGCTGTACATGGACCGGACGTTAGTGTGAAAGCCTCGTGAGCACCGCCGCCACACCGCCCGTCGAGCGCGACTCCCGCCTCCAGATCCTCATCGGGACCTACGTCGCTCTCTACGCCGCTGCGAACATCGGATCAGTGATGGCGCCGCGCATCGTGGAGCGGAACCCCGAGTTGCTCCTCGCCCTGTCGAGCCGGATCCGACACCTCCTCTTCTCGGTGCCCGCCGGTATCTCTCCGGGCCTCTATGGCCTGATCGGCTTCGCCCGGATCTTCGTTGCCGGCACCGTGTGTTTCCTGCTCGGCCGCTGGTACGGAACCCGTGGGTTTGCGTGGCTCGACCGACAACTCGGCAACCAACGCCCTGCCGCTCTGCGCTGGATCGAGGCAGCCGCCGATCGGGTAGGTCCGCTGTTCGTCCTGCTGATGCCCGGCTCCAACATCGTCTGCGCGCTCGTCGGACACCGGCGAATGGCACCACGACTCTTCTTCTCCCTGATGGTCCTCGGCACCGCGGCGCGCCTCTGGTGGGTGTGGCTGGCCGCTGACCATTTCGAGTCAGAACTGAAAGACGCGCTTCGCTGGATCAGCCGCTACCAGTGGTGGCTCGTCGGCGGGTTCCTCGCCATCACGGTCCTCCAGGCGTGGCGCCGCGGTACCGCCACAGCGCGCGCGAGTGAGCCCATCGCCCGCGTCGAGCCCGATGAACACGATCCGCGACCGGGGCCGTGAGTTGAACCGGACCGTCACGCCGCAGGGTTCCCCGATCAGCGATCGCTCCATCTTCATCGTCGGCGCGGGCGGGCACGCCAAGGTGCTCATCGACCTGCTCCACGCGTCGGGAGAATTCGACGTGGTCGGACTCGTCGACAGCACGATCGCACCCGGAACACTCGTGAACGGCGTCGAGGTCCTGGGACCCGACTCGCCCGAGCACCTCTCGACGCTCCGCAATCGCGGTATCCCATCGGCGGCGAATGCCGTCGGCGGCATTCGTGATCGCTCGGTGCGCTCCTCGGTCTGGGACCGCCTGAGAGCCGCCGGCTTCCGACTCCCGGCACTGGTGCACCCACGCGCGCACATCGACCGCAGCGCACGACTCGCTGATGGCGCGCAGGTGCTCGCTGGCGCCTCTGTGGGCGCAGAGGCGTCGATCGGTGCGGACTGCATCATCAACACCAATGCCGTGGTGAGCCACGACTGCATACTCGGTGAGCACGTGAGCATCGCCCCCGGTGCGCTGCTGGCCGGCGGCGTACACATCGGCCCCAACACCCTGGTGGGGATGGGGGTCAGCATCTACCTCGGTCTGCACATCGGTGCCGAGGTCGTCATCGCCAACGGCACCGCTGTGTTCGACGACATCCCCGACGGCACGGTGGTGCGGAACCGCTGACAGCGGTCCCGGCGGCCCGCGAGCCGCTGACCGGACCGGGGCACGCGCTCGATCCGCGTCAGAGGCCCAGGACCGGCTCGAGCCCGAGCGTGAACCGATCCGGTCGCGCAGCGATGCGGTGGCAGGCGAGCACCACACCCGGCATGAAACTGGCCCGGTCGAAGGTGTCGTGGCGGACCGTGAGCGTCTGACCCGTGGTGCCGAGGATGACCTCTTGGGTCGCGATCATCCCGCGCATGCGCACTGCGTGAACCCGGATGCCCGTGGGCCCGAGTCCGCCGCGGGCGCCCGGGTAGACCTCGTGCTTGGTGGGGTCGACAGCCCATGGCGCGGTTCGCGCCGCCGCCATTCGGTTCGCAGTGGTGACTGCAGTACCGGACGGCGCGTCGGCCTTCGCGTCGTGGTGCATCTCGATGATCTCTGCGGTCTCGAAGAACGGCGCCGCCATCTCTGCGAAACGCATCATCAGCACCGCGCCGATGGCGAAGTTTGCTGCGATGAGACAGTTGCTCGACACGAAGGCAGACCGGAAGGACGCGAGGTCGTCGTCGGAGAACCCGGTCGTGCCCACCACCGCATGCATCCCCCGCGCCGCCAGCCACGGCAGGGTCTCGCGCGCCGCAGCAGCAACGGTGAAGTCGACAACCACCTGGGCACCGGCGCGTTCGACAGTATCGAGCGAACGTTCAACGACAATGCCAGAACGTTGCTCCCCCGCCGCGAAGGGGTCCACCGCAGCGACGAGCTCGAGCTCCGGATCGGCCGAGACCGCTGCACAGACTGCAGTGCCCATCTTTCCGCCTGCCCCGACCACGCCGACCCTGATGCCCATGCCCGATACCCCTCCGAACTGCCCGATCCCGAGCCGGTTCCCATTGTGCTACGGAATGCGCCGTCGGCCAGACTGCTCGGCGACATGGCACGCATCCTCATCACCAACGACGACGGAATCGACGCACCCGGCATCTCGGCGCTGGCCCACTCCGTCGCCGACCTCGGCCACGACGTGGTCATGGCCGCGCCCCTGCACGAATCGAGTGGGTCGGGGGCGGCAATCGGGTACCTCAGCCACGGCGTCGACATCCGAGTCGAGGCCCGTCGCTTCGAGACGATCGACCACATCCCCGCCTACGGCGTGGAGGGACCCCCGGCTCGGTGCGTCTTCCTCGCATTCCTCGGGGCATTCGGCGACAAGCCCGATCTCGTGCTCTCGGGGGTCAACCCGGGGCTCAACACCGGGCGTGGCCTGCTGCACAGCGGCACCGTCGGAGCGGTACTCGCAGCAGCCGACTTCGGCATCAGCGGTATGGCACTCTCGCTCGATCTCGGTCCCGACAGCAGCGCCCGGTGGGCCACAGCCACCGAAGTGGCGCGGCGAGCACTCCCGGTCCTCGAGGCGGCACCCCGCAAGACCGCGCTGAACGTCAACATCCCCGACCTCGAGTTCCGTGAGTTGCGCGGTGTCCGTCAGGCACGCATCTCCGCGTTCGGACCGAGTTCCACCTCGGTGATCGAGCTCGAACCGGGCCTCCTGCGCGTCGTGGTCACACCCCGCGAGGTGACCCTCAAGCCCGATACCGACACGGCTCTGGTTGCCGATGGTTACGTGTCGGTCACGAGCCTCGTGTCACCCCGTGCCGTCGATCCCGGCGACGCGCCGGACCGACTCGCAGCAGCACTCGGTATCGGCTGACGCCCGGCTCCCAACGGTTCGGGCACCCGACACCGCGAACCGGGCAGCGCGTCACCCGAGGAGCGCTGCGGGAACCACCGGTCCGACCGCGCATCGGACCCGGGTTCCCGAGAGCACACGCTCGACCACCCGACGAGTGTCGTCGAGGGTTACCGATTCCCACCGCCGTACCTGTTCGGCCAGGGGACGAATACGCCCGTAATTGGTGAGCGAGGAACCGATGCGCTCGAGGCGACTCCCGGTGCCCTCGAAACCCATCGAGAATGCTCCCGTGAGATAGCCCTTGGCGACCTCGAGTTCCTCGGCGGTGATGCCGTGCTTCGAGATCGCATCGATCTCGGCATCGAGCAGTGTGCGCACCTCGGCAGCGTGCTCGGGATTCGTGGCGGCGTAGGCAGCGAACAGACCCGCATCGGAGAACGACGACGAGCTCGAGTACGTGCTGTAGGTGAGCCCGCGCTCTTCCCGGATCGTCTGGAAGAGTCGGCTCGAGGGCCCTCCGCCAAGTGCGTGCATCACCATGTCGAGGGCCTCGCGGTCGGGGTCGTGGCGGTCGAGCGCTCGTCCACCCACCACGATGTGCACCTGCTCGCAGTCGCGTTCCTCGCCGACGACGACCCGGGGCCCGACAGTCGGCAGCGATCGATCGACCCCGATCGTCGAACGACGGTGCTGCCCGAGGGTGGACTCGGCCCAGGCGACCACCTCGTCGTGCACGATGGGACCCGCGACCGCAACCACCATTCGATCCACCCCGCAGGAAGCGGCAAAGTACCGGCGGACGTCGTCGGCCGTGATGTTCCGCACGGTGATCGGGTCGCCCGCGGTTTCGCGGCCGAGCGGGTGCTCGGGGAACACGGCATCGGCGAAGAGCCGGTACGCCGTGTCATCGGGCGCATCGTCGTCCATGGCGAGTTCCTCGAGGATTACCTGGCGCTCGCTCTCCACGTCGTCGTCGCGCAGACTCGGCGAGGTGATGACGTCGCCGAGGATGTCGAGGGCGAGGCCGAGGTGGCGTGCCGGTACTCGACACAGGTACGCCGTGGACTCTTTCGAGGTGTAGGCGTTCATGTCGCCGCCGACACGATCGACCGCCGTCGCTATCTCGCGGGCGGAGCGCCGCTGCGTTCCCTTGAAGAGCAGGTGCTCGAGGAAGTGGGACACACCGCACAACGGTGCGGGCTCGTCGCGCGCTCCCACCCCGACCCAGATGCCCGCAGAAACGGAGAGGGCCCCGGGGACGTGCTCGCACACGACCCGGAGCCCGCTCGACAGCGTGCTGACAGTGACGCCCTCGTCGGCGACGGGATCAGCGATGACGTCGGCCACGGTCTCCACCGCGACCCCGGTCTCCCCCGCGGCCACGATCACCGCCACGGCCGCGATCTCCATCGCGGTCGTTACCGCCGGCCTCACCGCCGGGGCCGAGGTCGCCGAACAGTTGGCGTGCCTGATCGTCGAAGGACTCCTCGAACGAGACGCTCCGGCCGCCCCGGTCACCGCGATCACCGCGATCACCGCGATCACCGCGGTCACCGCGGTCACCGCCGCTCACTGCGGACTCGGGAATCTCGAGGCCCACGGGCGACAGCGACACCTTGCCCTTCTCGTCGATCTCGTCGACGGTCACCTGGATCTCCTGACCGAGGCTGAGCACATCTTCCACCTGGCTGATGCGCTTGCCGCCACCGAGCTTGGAGATGTGAACGAGACCATCGCGACCCGGGAGGATGTTGACGAACGCACCGAACTTGGTGATGTTCACCACGCGGCCGTTGTAGGTGGCGCCCACCTCGGCCTTCGGCGGGTCGACGATCATGAGGATGCGCTCGCGAGCCGCCTCGACCTTGTCGCCGTCGGTGGAGCCGATGGTGACAATGCCGAACACGCCGTCGTCGTCGATGGCGATGTCGGCACCGGTCTCCTGCTGGATCGTGTTGATGACCTTGCCCTTGGGCCCGATCACCTCACCGACCTTGTCGAGCGGGATCGTGAAGTTCACGATCTTCGGCGCAGTGTCGCGTACGGTTGGCCGCGGAGCGGCGATCGCCCGGTTCATGACGTCGAGGATCTGGAGGCGTGCCTCCTTGGCCTGCTGAAGCGCGGCGGCCAGGACGTCGGCGGGGATGCCGTCGATCTTGGTGTCGAGCTGCAGAGCAGTCACGAAATCGGCGGTGCCGGCAACCTTGAAGTCCATGTCGCCGAAGGCATCCTCCGCACCGAGGATGTCGGTGAGGGTGATGTACTTGCCCTCGGCGTAGATCAGACCCATTGCGATGCCAGCAACAGCGGCCTTGATCGGCACGCCGGCATCCATGAGCGAGAGGCTGCTCGAGCACACCGATGCCATCGAGGTGGAGCCGTTCGACGACAGCACCTCGGAGACGAGGCGCAGCGTGTAGGCGAACTCCTCCTGGCTCGGGACAACCGGGAGCAGCGCACGCTCGGCGAGCGCGCCGTGGCCGATCTCGCGGCGCTTCGGCGAACCGACGCGGCCGGTCTCACCGTTCGCCCAGGGCGCCATGTTGTAGTGGTGCATGTAGCGCTTCTGGGTCTCGGGCGTGAGGGTGTCGAGCAACTGGTTCATGCGCGGCATGGCGAGCGTGGTGACGTTCATCACCTGGGTCTCGCCACGCTGGAACAGACCCGAACCGTGTGCGGTGGCGAGTACGCCCACCTCGGCCGACACCGGACGGAGGTCCTTGGGGCCGCGCCCGTCGATACGAACGCCCTGCTCCACCACTCGGCGGCGCACCAACGACTTGGTGAGGCTGCGAACGGCCTCTTTCACTTCCTTCTCGCGGCCGGCGAACTGGCCCGGCGCATCCTTGGTGCCGCAGAGCTCTGCCACCGTCTCGGCGGCGGCAGCGTCGGTGGCGGCATTGCGCTCGGCCTTCAGGGCAATGGTGATCGCCGTGGAGAGCTTCGCTCCAGCAACGCGCTCGACCGCGGCCTTCACATCGTCGCCATAGTCGGCGACCTCTTTGTAGACGAGCGGTGCGATAGGCCCGCGGGCGGCCACCACGGCGGCGACGAGCTGCTTCTGGAGCGCGATCGACTCCTTGATCCAGCGCTTCGACGCCTCGAGTCCGCCTGCGATGACCTCCTCGGTCACCTTGGGGGCGCCGGCGTCGTAGTACTCGCACGCCTTCTCGGTGCCTCCTGCCTCCACCATCATGATGGCGACATCGCCGTTGTCGAGTTCACGGCCGGCGACGACGAGCTCGAACGTTGATTCTTCGCCCTCGCTGAAGCTCGGGTGAGGAATCCACTCGCCGGTCTGGCTGTACGCCACGCGCACGGCGCCGATGGGCCCCTCGAACGGGATCCCGCTGATCATGAACGACGCCGAGGCCGCATTGATCGACAGGATGTCGTGCGGGTTGGTCTGGTCGGCGCCGAGCACGGTGATGACCACCTGGGTCTCGTTGCGGTAGCCGTCGGGAAATGCCGGACGCAGCGGGCGGTCGGTGAGTCGGCACGTGAGGATTGCGTCCTCGGTGGGACGACCCTCGCGGCGGAAGAACGAGCCGGGGATCTTGCCCGCCGCATAGGCGCGCTCCTCGACATCGACGGTCAGGGGGAAGAAATCGATCCCGTCGCGCACGTCCTTGGCGGCATTCGCCGTGGCCAGCACCGTGGTGAGGCCGATGGACGCAACAACGGCGCCCTGCGACTGCTGGGCCAACTTGCCCGTTTCGAACGACAGGGTCTTGTCGGTACCCGAAACCGGGCCCGACACGCGGATGGCGTCAGCCATACCTTGCTCCTTTATGTGTTGTGGAGCGCCCCGGTTCCCAGTCGGCGGTCCTCCCGAGCAGGCCCGACAGCATCTGCGGTGGCCTCCAGAGAACTGGCGACTGACAACCGGACGAAACGCTCCGGTGTGGTGTTGTGCGGGTCGTTAGTGACGCAGACCCAACTTGGCCACGATCGAGCGGTAGCGCTCGATGTCATTGGCCTTCACGTAGTCAAGCATGCGGCGACGCCGACCTACGAGCATCAGCAGACCCCGGCGGCTGTGGTGATCCTTCTTGTGGACCTTCAGGTGTTCGGTGAGCTGGTTGATGCGGGAGGTGAGCAGCGCGATCTGGACCTCCGGCGAACCGGTGTCGGTGCCGTGGAGGCGGTTTGCCCCGATGACACCTTGCTTCAGTTCTTCCTGCTTGGACATAGTGCAGCCTTCCTGTAGGGAGGGACGCCGTCGGCGGGAGCCGCCCGGCATCACGCCGCAGCCATCGCCACAGCGGACCCCGGGAGGATAACAGGGCCGCTGCAGATCCGGGCCGGGTACCTCCCCTGTGAGCCGCTACCGTCGCTGCCGATGACCGACCTGAACGATCTCCGGGCCCGCATCGACGCCCTCGACCAGGAGCTCATCCGGGTGGTCGCCGAGCGGCTCGCCGTCTGCCACGAGGTGGCCCGCCTCAAGGAGCGGTCCGATACCCCCATCATCCAGCCAGCCCGTGTGCGCACAGTGATCGACACCCGCCGTCAGTGGGCGATCGATGCCGGGGTGGACCCCGACTTCGCCGAACAACTGGTGCGGGTGCTGCTGACCGAGACCCACCGGATCGAGGTGGCTCGCTCACGACCCGAGCCTGCGCCGTCCAAGGCGGCCGCCGTCGGTGATCGGAGCGGCCTCGACACGGTGGCCAGCCGAGTCGATCATGTTGTGGTGGCGGTGGAGGATCTCGCCGCAGCGCGCTCCTCGCTCGTCGACCGTCTCGGGTTCCGCGATGAACCGATGGCCGAGCCGGGCACGGGCATCGCCGTCGTGGCGGCCGGTGGGGTCCACCTCGTGCTCGTGAGTCGCGAGGCCGGACCAGAGGTGGCCGAGTACCTCGACCGCCACGGTCCCGGTGTGCAACACCTCAGCATCGAGGTGCTGAACGCGGGATATGCACGTGCTGCACTCGATGCTCTCGGGGCGCCACTCCTCACCGACGTTGCCGTCGACGCGCACGGTCACGAGCACTTCTTCACGGTGCACGACCCGAACACGGGCGTGCAGTTCGGCTTCCTCTCACGCACCGGCCACCGAGTGGGCTTCAGTGCCTCGGCGGTGCTCTCGTTGTTCCGGGCGCTCAACCGCTGAGTCGTTGCGGAGCGACACCCGTCAGAGTTGCCCGCCCAGGAAGGCGAGCAGACACTGATTCACATACGCAGGACACTCCTCGCCGAGGAAGTGCCCGCCACCCACCGAGCGAGCACGCAGGTCCGGGAAGTACCGGGTGAACTGATCGAGGAACGGGTTCCCTGCAGGGATCTCGGCGCGACCCTCGTCGAGTGCTCCGCCGAGATAGCCGCCGTAGAGCCACATCGTCGGGTGGGCATACCGCTTGTGACGGTCCTCGGGTCCGTACTCCGGGAAGCGTGGCCAGTCGGGGTGATTCTCCATCCCGTCGGGGTGCAGCCAGAACGACGCCACGTCCTGCTCCGAGAGCGAGCGGTATCGCTCCCCCGTTGCACGCGTCGGGTCGGGGATCACCTCGTGGAACGGGAGTGCATACCGGTAGTAGCTGATGGCGTGCCACCACGACATCGGGTCCGAGAACGCGTCCACATAGTGAGCAAGTGCCTCGTCGTCGATCCAGTCGGGCCGGAGACGCACACCGCTCGGGATCGCGCCCCACGGGTTCTGCGGACGGTCGCCGAGCACACCGGCGTCGGCACCGGCGAACAGCACCTCGATGAAGTCACGATGATGCTGCTCGAAGAACTCCTCGGCGATTCCCGGCACCTTGAACCACCAGCCATGCGGCCCAGCGGGTGACCACGTCGTGCAGAGGGTGTCGATCAGCGCCAGACGAGTGATGCGCTCGGGAAAGTCGATGGCGGTCTTGAACGCGATGATGCCGCCCCAGTCGTGACCAACCAGCGTGCAGTCCTCGATGCCCTTGGCGTCGAGGTAGTTGATGACGTCCTGAGCGAGCATCGAACGGCTCACCCGCGCTCCCGGCTTGTCGGTGAGGCCGAAGCCCCGGTTGTCGGGCGCAAAGCCCGCATAACCAGCGTCGGCAACTGCCGCGAGTTGGTGCCTCCACTGGTAGCCGGTCTGCGGGAAGCCGTGGAGGAACACCACGTTGCCGGAGGAGCCGGAACCCGCGGTTCGTTCGTGCACCCGGAGGTCGGCTGTCTGCACGAACTGACTGACGATTCCGTTCTGGCGGGTGCTCATGGCTGCGAACACTAGGGTCCCCCACCATGATCCGCCTCCGACAGGTTGCCCTCGTTGCCGAGACCCTCGAACCCGTGGTCGACGCGCTCTGCAGCACCTTCGACCTCACGGTGTGCTTCAACGACCCCGGAGTGGGCGATTTCGGCCTGCACAACGCGCTCATGGTGGTGGGCGACCAGATCATCGAGGTGGTTGCACCGGTACGACCGGGCACCACGGCCGGTCGACTGCTCGACAAGCGCGGCGGTGATGGCGGGTACATGGCCATTTACGAGGTGGACGACCTCGATCGACGCGAGGCCCTGCTCGCCGAGCACGGGGTACGCATCGTCTGGGCCGGCAACACACCCGAGATCCGCGGGCGGCACCTCCACCCGCGCGACGTCGGTGGGGCCATCGTGTCGGTGGACGAGCCCCGAGTGTGGGGGCGCTGGCCGTGGGCGGGGCCGACGTGGACACCCCGTGTCGGTGTCGCGACCGCGGTGGCCGGCATCACCGTGACGGCGGACGACCCCGTTGCGATGCGAGCACGTTGGCGGCAACTCGACGTGGACTACGGCGTGCGGTTCGAGAAAGCCGGCCCGCGAGGCGAGGGCATCGACGGGATCGACCTCGTCGCCAACGACCGCTCACGGGTCGGCGAGACACACCTCATCGGTGGCGTGGTGTTCCGACTGGTCTGACGGGCCGGCCCGACGGTCCTGCGACTACCCCGCAGGGAAACCTGCACGCGCCTGCGTCGCTACCGCACGCACGAATTCGCGTGGGTCGAGCGCCACACCAACCGTTGCCCCGAGCGGACCGTCGATCAGGAGTGTGGCGAGTCCGTGGGCGAGCGACCACAGCGTGGTGGCCATCACACGGATCTCGTCCACCGATGCCCCCTCACCGAGGACCTCGGCGACGAGGGTGAGCAGGGTCTCGAATGCTGCGTCGGCGGCATCTTGCAACTCCGGCAACCGTTCGATCCGGCAGAGATCCGACCGGAACATCACCCGGAAGTGGCCCACGTTCCCGAGGGCAAAGAAGACATAGCGCTCGAGCGAGCGGGTGACGAGGTCGGGGTCATCGTCCGCCGACGCCGGAGCGGTCATCACCTCGACAAACCGACGAAAACCCTCGAGGCCGATCTCGCAGAAGATCGCTTCCCGGTCGCCGAAGTGGTGATAGGGCGCCTGGTGACTCACACCTGCGTCCGCCGCGATCCGGCGGAACGAGAGCCCATCGGGGCCCGACGCAGCGATGTACTCCACCGCTGCGCGGATCACCTTGTCCCTGAGCGCTTCTGCCACAACTTGACACTATCAAGTCCGTCAACTAGACACTGTCTACATGGCTCCGCCGTCCCCGAACTCCCCGTCGTCCGGCCCCCAGTCGTCCAGCGCACTGCTCCCCGGCCACCCGGATGCCCGGGTGCAGCGGCAGCGCTGGTGGATCCTGGCCATCCTCTGCGTCTCGGTCTTCCTCGTGGTGGTGGACAACCTCATCATCAACGTCGCGATCCCCACGCTCGCCAACGAGCTCCAAGCAACCACCAGTGGCCTGCAGTGGATCGTCGACTCGTATGCACTCGTCTTCGCCGGACTGCTCCTCGCCTGCGGCGGTCTCGGCGATCGGTTCGGCCGCAAGCGGATGATGCAACTCGGCATGGTGCTCTTCGGGATCTTCTCCACGTGGGCGGCGTTCACGGACTCGACCGGTGAACTGATTGCCGCTCGCAGCCTCATGGGAATCGGTGCGGCGCTGGTGTTCCCGGGAACGCTCGCCATCCTCATCGACGTGTTCCGGGACCCGACCGAGCGGGCCAAGGCCATCGGGGTGTGGTCGGCAGTCTCCGGAGCGGCCGTCGCCTTCGGCCCGGTCACCGGCGGCTTCCTGCTCGAGCACTTCTGGTGGGGATCGGTCTTCCTGATCAACATCCCGATCGTGGCCGTCGGGCTCGTGCTGCAGGCCGTCTTCGTCCCCGAATCGCGGGACCCCGGCGCCGAGCGACTCGACGTCCCCGGATTCCTGCTCTCCATCTCGTTCGTCTCGCTGCTCGTCTACACCATCATCGAGGGCCCACACCGAGGGTGGGCCAGCACGGGGACGATCGCCGGCTTCGTCGGCACCGCAGTGCTCGTCACAGCCTTCGTGGTGCGGGAACGGAGAACTGCGCACCCCCTGCTCGATGTCCGCGTGCTCCGCGATATGCGCGTCACTGCGGCCACGTCGTCGATCCTCATTGCGTTCTTCTCGCTGTTCGGCTTCACATTCCTCGTCACGCAGTACTTCCAGTTCGTGCGCGGGTACGACCCGCTCGAGGCCGGGCTCCACACCCTGCCGTTCGCCGTCGGTGCCGGCATCACCGCACCGATTGCCGCACGCCTCGCTCTCCGCTTCGGCGCACGCCGGATCGTCCCGATCGGACTGCTCCTCATGGGAGGCGCCCAGATCTGGGCGGGCACACTGGGTGAGCGGTCGGCCTACTTCGGCCCGGTGGTGGGGAGCATGGTGCTCATGGCCTGTGGCCTGTCGCTCGTGACGAGCCCGGCGTCGGAATCGGTGATGGGTTCGCTCCCGAGGGAGATGGCCGGCGTCGGCTCAGCGATCAACGACACGAGTCGGGAGGTGGGCGGCACGCTCGGCGTCGCCATCATCGGCAGCATCTTCTCCACTACCTACGGGCCGAAGATCGTTGAGCTCATCACACCCTTTGGGCTCCCGAGAGAAGCGATCGCTGCAGCAGAGGATTCGGTCGGTGCCGCCTTCGCCGTTGCGGACAGGACACCGAGCGCCTCGGCACAGGCTGCGATACGCGAAGCAGCGTCGTCGTCGTTCCTCGACGGGTTCCAGGTGGCGTGCACTACGGTGGGGATCGTGGCGATCATCGGTTCGCTGCTCGCTGTGCGATTCCTCCCCGGTCGGGCTCTGCCTGGCGCTTCACGGGCGCAGTGAACCGCAGCAACCACCGTTCGGCGGGTCAGCGATCGTCACACGACTTGGGTACGCGCAACTTGCGACCGGCGTAGAGACGCTCGACATCCGGGTTGGCATTGCGCATCTGGCGGTAGGTGCACCCCACCCTGCGGGCGATCTTCACCCACGAATCGCCGCGCTGGATGGTGTAGGAGTTGTACGACTCCTTGCGCGTGGTCGTGGTCTTCTCGGCGACGGTGTCGTCGGGCACCACGGTCTCGTTGAGGATGGCCTCGGTGATACCGGGGCCGAGACAGTTGGCCGGGATGAGGATCACGTCGCCCGCATTAATGGTGGTGACCCCCGGGTTCGCCGACAGGATCTCGGCACCGGAGCAGCCGCCCCCGGCGCGCTGTGCGATCAGGTTCGAGTAGTCGCCCTCGCGTGCGATGTAGTTCACGTTCGGCACCGGGGCGAGCGTGGGGATCGCCGTCGCCGACACGGGCGGCACGGTCCTCCACGGCGTGGCACTCGGCGACAGCGTGGTTTCCGAACTCGACGCTGCGGACCCGCACGCGGCAAGGAGCGACGCCCCGACGAGGCCTGCGGCGACCCGGGTGACGCAACGGCGTGCACCGGCTGCAGCTCGGGGGGCGGGCTCAGGCATCGAGGCGATGGTAATGGCCGGCGGCACGCATCTGGTGGCGCCCCGGGCGGCGGGACTCGGTCAGACGAGAGGGCGCGCCGTGGGGGGGATCGGCGCCGGGAGTCGGGTCTCACCCATCAGGTACTCGTCGACGCCCGCTGCGCACGCTCGGCCCTCGGCGATCGCCCACACGATGAGGCTCTGCCCGCGACCCATGTCGCCGGCTGCAAACACGCCGGGAACGTTGGTCATGTATCGATGGTCACGGGCAACGTTGCCGCGATCGTCGAGCGCAACGCCGAGCTGGCCGAGCCACGAGTCCTTCTCCGGTCCGACGAAGCCCATCGCAAGGAACACGAGATCCGCAGCGATCTCGCGGTCAGTCCCCTCGACCTTCACGAATCGACCATCACGCATCTCTACCTCGTGAACGAGCAATGCCCGGACACGCCCGCTCCCGTCGTCGATGAAGCGCTCCGTGTTCACGCTGTACACGCGCTCTCCGCCCTCTTCGTGGGCCGATGAGGTCCGCATGACCATCGCGTATTGGGGCCACGGGTTGTTCGTTGCGCGCTTCTCCGGGGGCGCCGGCATGATCTCGAGCTGGGTGATGGTGGCTGCACCCTGACGAATGGCGGTCCCGAGGCAGTCAGCACCGGTATCGCCGCCCCCGATGATCACGACATGCTTGCCGGCCGCATCGATCGGGCACTCGGTGAGATCGCCCTCCTGCACCTTGTTGGCGAGGGGCAGGTACTCCATCGCCTGGTGAATACCGGTGAGCTCGCGGCCGGGAACGGGCAGATCACGCCACGCCGTTGCCCCGCAGGCAAGAACCACTGCATCGTGCGAGGCAAGCAGCACCTCAGCGTCGACCGTCGATCCGACCCCGGCGTTGGTGCGGAACTCGGTCCCCTCGGCGCTCATCTGCTCGAGGCGTCGGTCGAGGTGACGCTTCTCCATCTTGAACTCGGGGATGCCGTATCGCAGCAGACCCCCGATGCGGTCGGCACGTTCGAGCACCACTACCTCGTGGCCGGCACGCGTGAGTTGCTGCGCAGCGGCAAGACCCGCAGGACCCGAGCCAATCACCGCAACGCGCCGTCCGGTCTTCACCGACGGCACCTGGGGCACGATCCATCCCTCGTCCCAAGCGCGATCGACGATCTCGACCTCCACCTGCTTGATGGCCACCGGCTCAGCGTTGATCCCGAGGACGCAGGCGCTCTCGCACGGAGCCGGGCAGAGCCGCCCCGTGAACTCGGGGAAGTTGTTCGTGGCGTGCAGACGGTCGATCGCCTCTCGCCAGTGGTCTCGGTAGACGAGGTCGTTCCAGTCGGGGATCAGATTGCCCAGCGGACACCCGTTGTTGCAGAACGGGATGCCGCAGTCCATGCACCGACCGGCCTGCGTAGCGAGGGCCGAGCGGTCGAATGCCTCGTACACCTCTCTCCAGTCGTGGATCCGCACGGGGATCGGACGACGCTTCGGGGTCTCACGCCCCCACTTCAGGAATCCGGTTGCCTCACCCATGGGACGACTCCATCACTCGCTTGAACGTCTCTTCCTCGGACAGACCTGCGGCCGCTGCCTCGCGCATCACGTGCAGGACCCGGTGGTAATCACGTGGCATCACCTTGCGGAACTTCTCGAGCGCTTCGTCCCAGTCGCCGAGAAGTCGGGTAGCGACGGCCGAACCGGTGTACTCCACGTGCTTGCGGAGTGTCGACTCGAGGAACTCCACGTCCTCATCCTCGAGGTGCTCGATCTCGACCATCTCGTAGTTGACGCGCGCACCGAAGAAGCCGTCGACGTCATAGACGTAGGCGATACCGCCGCTCATACCGGCGCCGAAGTTGCGTCCGGTCACACCGAGCACCACCACACGGCCACCGGTCATGTACTCGCACCCATGGTCACCGACACCCTCGACCACGGCGGTGGCACCCGAGTTGCGGACACAGAAGCGCTCGCCCACCACTCCGCGGACGTACACCTCGCCGGCGGTCGCTCCGTAGGCCACCACGTTGCCGGCGATGACGTTGTCCTCGGCCACCACCTTGCACTCGCGGTCCGGGCGCACCACCACGCGTCCGCCCGAGAGTCCCTTGGCGAGGAAGTCGTTGGCATCCCCCTCGAGTCGCAGGGTGATGCCTGCGGGGACAAAGGCCCCGAAGCTCTGCCCCGCCGAGCCCCGCAACGAGATGTCGATCGTGCCGTCGGGCAGACCGTCGCCGCCGTATCGCTTGGTGACCTCGTAACCGAGCATCGTCCCGACCGTACGGTTCACGTTGCGGATCGGGACCTCGAAGCGCACGGCAGTGCCGTGCTCCAGCGCCGGTCCGCTCTTCTCGATCAACACGTTGTCGAGGGCTGCGTCGAGCCCGTGGTCCTGGGCGACGGTCTGGCGCAGGGTCTGGTTGTAGCGGTTCTCGGGCACCGCGAGGATCGGGGAGAGATCGAGCCCCGATGCCTTCCAGTGGTCGATCGCAGCACGGGCATCGATCATCTCGACGTGGCCCACCATCTCATCCACGGTGCGGAAGCCGAGTTGCGCCATGTACTCGCGCACTTCCTCGGCGATGTACTCGAAGAAGTTGACGACGAACTCGGGCTTGCCGCTGAACCGCTTGCGGAGCTCAGGGTTCTGGGTGGCCACGCCGACCGGACAGGTGTCGAGGTGGCACACGCGCATCATCACGCAGCCGCTGACGATGAGCGGGGCCGTTGCGAACCCGAACTCCTCCGCTCCGAGCAGTGCAGCAACCACCACATCGCGACCGGTCTTCATCTGACCGTCCGCCTGCACCACGATTCGATCACGCAGGCCGTTGAGCACGAGGGTCTGCTGTGCCTCGGCGAGGCCCAGTTCCCACGGACCACCTGCATGCTTGAGCGAGGTGAGCGGCGACGCACCCGTGCCGCCGTCGTGACCCGAGATGAGCACGACATCGGCTTTGCACTTGGACACACCCGCCGCAACGGTTCCCACACCGACCTCGGCCACCAGCTTCACGTGCACCCGGGCAAGCGGGTTTGCGTTCTTGAGGTCGTGGATGAGCTGCTTGAGGTCCTCGATCGAATAGATGTCGTGGTGCGGTGGCGGGCTGATGAGGCCCACACCCGGGGTGGAGTGCCGTGTCTTGGCGATCCACGGGTACACCTTGCTCCCCGGCAACTGGCCACCCTCGCCCGGCTTGGCCCCCTGCGCCATCTTGATCTGGATGTCGTCGGCGTTGACCAGGTACTCGCTCGTCACGCCGAAGCGGCCGGAGGCCACCTGCTTGATCGCCGAACGCCGAAGGTCACCGTTGGGGTCCGGCACGAATCGCTCTGCGTCCTCCCCGCCCTCGCCGGTGTTGCTCTTGCCACCGATGCGGTTCATGGCGATGGCGAGGGTCTCGTGAGCCTCCTGCGAGATCGAGCCGTAACTCATTGCACCCGTGGAGAAGCGCTTCACGATCTCGCTGGCCGGCTCCACCTCGTCGATCGAGATGGGCGACCGCAGCCCGGAATGGAAATCGAACAGGCCGCGGAGCGTTGCGAGCTGACGGCTCTGGTCGTCGACGAGTGCCGTGTACTGCTTGAAGATGTCGTACCGCTTGGCCCGCGTGGCGTGCTGGAGCTTGAACACGGTCTCGGGATTGAAGAGGTGGATCTCACCCTCGCGGCGCCACTGATACTCACCGCCGAGCTCGAGTTCGCGGTGCGCCCTCAATTCGGGGCGGGTCGGGTTGGCAGCCGCATGACGGATCGAGACCTCCTTGGCGATCTCGTCGAGGCCGATCCCCCCAATGCGTGAGACGGTTCCGGAGAAGTACTCGGCGACGAGGTCGGCGCTGAGGCCGATTGCCTCGAAGATCTGGGCGCCGGTGTACGACGCAACCGTCGACACACCCATCTTCGACATCACCTTGAGCACACCCTTGCCGCAGGCCTTGATGTAGTTCTTGACCGCCTTCTTGGGGTCCATCCCGCCGAGGCCGTTTGCGCTGTCGGCAATCATCGTCTCGATCGACTCGAAGGCGAGGTAGGGGTTGATCGCCCCCGCGCCGTACCCGATGAGGAGCGCCATGTGGTGCACTTCGCGCGCGTCGCCGCACTCCACCACGAGGCCCACCATCGTGCGCTTCTTCTGCCGGATGAGGTGATGGTGCACTGCACTGGTGAGGAGCAGCGAAGGGATCGGGGCCAGTGCCGAATCGCTGTTGCGGTCCGAGAGGACGATGACGCGTGCACCACCGTCGATCGCCGACGACACGCGCAGGCGGACATCGTCGAGCGCCTGCTTCAGCGCCATGCCACCGCCAGCGACCGGGAAGAGCCCGCTGACAACCTCGGCCTTGAGGTGCGAGTAGCGGGAGTCGTCGGCAGCATGGACGATCTTGGCGAGCTCGTCGTTGTCGATGATCGGGAACGGCAGCACGAGCTGACGGCAGCTCTCCGGTCCGGGGAGGAGCAGGTTTGCCTCCGGTCCGATGGTGGACGACACGGCGGTCACGACTTCCTCGCGGATGGCGTCGAGCGGCGGGTTCGTGACCTGCGCGAACAGCTGCTGGAAGTAGTCGAAGAGCAGCCGGGGCCGCTCCGAGAGCACGGCGATCGGTGTGTCGGTGCCCATCGAGCCGATGGGCTCGGTACCCGACCGCGCCATCGGCGCCACGATGATCTTGAGTTCCTCGTGGGTGTAACCGAAGACCTGCTGGCGCCGCACCACGCTGTCGTGGCTGAACACGAGGTGCTCGCGATCGGGGAGGTCGGGAAGTTCGACGAGGCCGGCATCGAGCCAGTCCGCGTAGGGGTGCTCGGCGGCCAATTGGGCCTTGAACTCCTCGTCGCCCACGATGCGGCCCTGCGCAGTGTCGACGAGGAACATGCGGCCCGGCTGGAGCCGCCCCTTCTTCACGATGCGGGACTGATCCACATCGATCACGCCCACCTCGCTCGCCATGATGACGAGGTCGTCCGAGGTGACCCAGTACCGGCTCGGCCTCAGACCGTTCCGGTCGAGCACAGCACCGATGACGGTGCCGTCGGTGAACGCCACGCTGGCCGGGCCGTCCCACGGCTCGATGAGCGATGAGTGGAATCGGTAGAACGCGCGCTTGGTGGAATCCATCGTGGGGTGGTTCTCCCACGCCTCTGGGATCAGCATCAGCACCGCGTGCGGGAGGGAACGCCCACCGAGATGCAACAGCTCGATCGCCTCGTCGAGTCGACCCGTGTCGGAGCTACCGGGTGTGCACACCGGGAACACGCGCTCGAGGTTCGGGATGAGCGGCGTCGACAGCATCGCCTCGCGGGTACGCATCCAGTTCTCGTTGCCCTGCACGGTGTTGATCTCGCCGTTGTGCGCAACGAACCGGTACGGGTGAGCGAGAGGCCACGACGGGAACGTGTTGGTGGAGAAGCGGCTGTGCACGAGCGACAGCGCCGTCTCCATCCGCTCGTCGTGGAGGTCGGGGTAGAAGTCGCCGAGCTGGGGCGAGGTGAACATTCCCTTGTACACGAGCGTGCGCGACGACAGCGACGGGAAGTACGTGCGCAACTCGGGCGCGAGCTCGTGCTCGACTCGCTTGCGCGCAACGTACGCCTTGCGGTCGAGCGCAATACCCGACGCGCCCGCTGGGTCGGCGATGAACAGCAACTTGAACGTCGGCATCACACTCCGTGCGGTGGCGCCGAGGATGTCAGGGTTCGTCGGCACCAACCGCCAACCAAGGACCGTCAGCCCCTCGTCAACGACGATGGCCTCGACTGCCTCCTCGGCCTTCTCACAGAGCGAGGGCTCGGCGGGTAGGAACGCCATGCCAACCGCGTAGGACCCCTCGGTCGGGAGGGTGAACTCGACGACGCCGCGCAGGAAGCGGTCCGGCACCTGGATCAAGATCCCCGCACCGTCGCCCGTGGTCTCCTCGGCCCCGGTCGCTCCCCGGTGCTCGAGGTTGCACAGCGCCGAGAGTCCCTTGCGGACGAGGTCGTGGCTCCGAACGCCCTTGATGTTGGCGACGAAGGACACCCCGCACGCGTCGTGCTCGAAACGTGGGTCGTAGAGCCCGCGGGGGGAGGGCAAATCGGTGTGCATTGACGTCATCCTCTGCAGAACATCGCCGAGGGAACCGGCGAGACCTTCATGCGGGACGGGACAACGCTGGCCCGAAACCACTCTCAGTCTATGGAGTGGCACCGGCCCGAGGACACCGAATTCGTGCCGGCACGTGGTGGCCTCACCTGGGGCGAGGCACCAGTCGTGTCAGGGTTTCACCAACCCGAGCGCACGTCGCACCCGCTCACCCCGGCGGAACCCCCGGGCACGGAGGTACTCGGGGGAGGGCCGGGTGATGGCATGCAGGAAGCTCGCTTTCTGGGCGAGGCCGGGTACCGCAGCGAGCGACGCAAGTTGGCTCGTGTAACCCCTGGCCCGACCGCGGTACGTGCGCAGCAGGAGGCGCTCGACCGGCCCCGCGGCGAAACCCCGGGCCCAACCGACGAGATCGTGCCGAGGTCCGGCCCGCAGCGTGTCGAGGGCGAGGTTGACGGCGAGTGCAACGACCGGCTGGGCCCGCCACCTGCCCGCCATCTGGAGGACCTCGGCTGCATCGACGGCGTGCCGATCGCTGCCCAAGAGTTCCACCACATCGCGCAGCACCATCAGCCGCGGCGGCCACTCTCCGAGAACAGCGGAGAAGCAGGCGTGGAGGAACTGAGCGGATCGACCCACCGTGAGGACTTCTTGACCGCCGAGCGTGACCGTCCGTGGGGCGTCGAAGAGATCCTGCAGGTTCACCCGCAGTCCGTACGGCCCGTCGACGAGCGTGCGGTGAAGGTCGATCTCGATCGATCCCGACCGCAGCAGGACCTCCCGACCGAAGCGGTCGTCGAAGCCCGGACGCAACTCCGGCAGGGCCCGGAGCGCTCCGAGCCCCCCCGCCTCGGGAGAGGCTGCGATCAGGTTGGCCGCACGGGTGAACTCCGATGACCGAACCAGAACGTCGACATCGGAGAACACCCGCATCGACGGATCGGGGTACAGCGAGTTCGCCAGGACGACCCCCTTGAGCAGGCGATACTCAATGCCGGCCACCTCGAGCGCCCCGACGACGGCCTGTGCCATCCGCTCCACGGCGAGATCGTGGCTCAACCAATGCCGGAGCCGCAGTTCGACCGCCGAACGCTGGTACTCCGCGAAGTCGATGAGTCCGAGACGCTCGGCGACAGGGAGCAACCCCAGCACCCGGTGCTCCTCACACGCCATCAGGAACCGTGTCCAGCTGGCTTCCGACACGATGACGGGCGATACCGGTCCACCCGGCGCAACGAGTCCGGCGCTGGCCACCGCCGCAACGGCGTCGCTCGTTCGGGTCGTCACTGCTGCCACCGGCCGTGCTGGCTCCCCCGCCCGTTTTGCCTCAACGGCCGTACTGTACTGCGGGCATGGTGACTCCCCCTCCGGCGCACCCGCTCGGGCCCGGCCTCACGCTGGTCAGGTCGCCAAAGGCTCTGGCGCGGCGGACCCTCGACACCGTCCTCGTGCTGGGGAGCACGGCGTCCGAGCCCGTTCGTCTCGAGGGATCAGCGACCCTGCTGTGGGCGCTCCTCGCCCAGCCGATCAGCATTCGAGACATCATCGAGACCCTCGCCGAGCACTTCGGGGTCCCCCAGGACCAGATTCGGGATGATCTGGTCATACCGTTCGAGCGCTTGATGATTGTCGGCGCCCTCGAAGTGGTCTAGCATTCCTTGAGATTCAGTTGACGCACGGCGTCGACAAACGATTGGTGGAGAGAGAGCAACCCCATGGCCGAGACCGAGAACCTTCCCGACGAGACCGGAACCAGCCGCCGTGCCCTGCTCGCCAAGGCAGCAGCAGCCGGTGCGGTGGTGTACGCCGCACCGATCGTCAGCTCGATCCCGGCCTACGCAGCGGGTGGACTCCCGAGCTTCAACTCGTCGAGCGGAACGCTCTGCGTCTGGTTCAGCCCGAACCAGAACAGCAAGAACGGCAAGTGGCACGCCGACGTGCTCCCGCTGAATGCCGACTCGGGCGCGACGCAGACCATGACTGTCTCCACCACCGTTGGCGGAACCTCTCGAAGCGTGCGCTTCTCGGGCAACCCGAACAACATCCCGGGAACGAGCGGCGCTGCTCTCGCGACCGACACGTACACCTACCTCGGCGGTGGTTGCCGCATCGAGTCGCTCGACAGCGGCTGCTGGGTCGAGGTTCAGCACGTGGTGTGCCGTCCTCAGACCGGTTGGGACGATCCGGCCGACGATCCGGACAAGACCAAGGTCTGCCGCCCCACGAACGAGACAGCGGCTCCCTCGACGTGGGCGGTGGGTTCATCGAGCACGTCCATCGACCAAGCGGGCGCACCCAACGGTGACGTCGGCGGCGGAACATTCCAGGACGCCTACTACCACACCGGTCGTACCGGTGCCGACAGCTCGAGCCGCTGCAAGTTCGGCATTCTCTTCCGGATTCGCTGCGTCTGATCCACCGCTGAGCGGCTCGCCTCCAGCGAGCGCATCATCTGACTCACCGCCCCGTCACGGGGCGGTGAGTGCTTTTTCGAGCGCTTCGCGGCCCGATGCAATACAGCGAACCGGGACACGCCCCACGAGGACAACGGCATCGTGGAGAGCGACCTCACCCAACGCGTTACCGAGCAAACGTGCCACCACCGTGCCTCGTGTGACGGGCGCATCGGGTTCACGGTGAAAGAGGAAGAGCGTCTCCAGCGGTAGCCGACGGGGCGACTCAGTGCTGCCGAGCGGTGCGTCGATCACCGCCTCGACAGCGGCAACGTCGATGAGCACCGACTGTGCATACACGGGATCGAACCCCAGCCGTTCAAACTGTCGATGGGCGACGAACCGCGCACCTCCGAGCGGCACCACGGTGGCTCGTCCTTCCCGTACCAGCACCATGCCGGGCAGTCGCAGGAAACCGGTTGCGTGCCGACTGCCGTGTGCTGCGAGCATGCGCATCAGCGCGGCGCGGAGCATGGCGACGTCCGGCGAGGTGGCGATGCGATCGGATCCATGGCGGAGGTTGGGCAAGGTACGTGGCGCCGACCTCTCGGCGGGCTGAGCGGGAGTGGTCTCGAGCGCAAGGTCGACGACGGAGCGCTCGACGTCGACGCTCCACGGTCTCAGTTCCTCGACGATCGAGGAGTCATCGCTCGCGACGACGACCACCGTGCCATCGAGTCCAATCGTGATGGAGTGCGGCCACACGGACCGCGCTGCGCCGTTTCAATCGTTCGGTGGATCGACAAGGAAACGCCAGCCCGCTCCGTCGACGACTGACACTCCCGCGCCAGGCGGCGCTGAGTGATCGGCCGCATCGGCATCCGCAAGGAAGCCATCGCGCAGCCAGACCGCAACGGCGGGTTCGAAGTCGTCCCGAACCTCGTCGACGGCTCGACCGAAGGCCTCGGCGACGTCGGTCATGATCTCGGTGAGCGTGGACCGGCCATCGATGCACTGCCACAGCAGCGCAGCCATCGGATCGAGCACGTGACTCACCGAGGTGTCCGGATTCCACAACACGATTTCCTCGTTCAGGTGCACCCACTGAACGCCGTCGGACATTCGGTAGGCAGCGGCCGCATCGACCGGCGGGAGCACCTCGGGCTCGGGGGGCGACTCGTACACCACCGGTACCTCGCCCACACCCTCAATGAAAACCGTTGCGGGCCGATCGGCGAAGAGATCATCCGGGGAACCATTCATGCCGCAACCCCGAGTTGGGCGAGGTGGGCGAGCGAGGCCGTCACGGTCGCCATGAGCGCAGACGGGTCGAGTTGATTGGCGGCAGCAACCTCACCCACGAGTGCCCCGACCGTCGTGCTGCCGTCGAGCAGGAGCAACCAGGCGGTGAGTACCTCATCGAGTTCCACAAGGTCGCCGGACTCGGTGCGGAGCAACGCCCGCTCACCGATACACGCACCCGACGTCCGTGCCGCAACACCGAGCGCCGACGAAGCGGTCACCGTGATCGGGCGTTTCCACGCCGACCTCGACCCGGGTGCGATGGCACGAACGGCTGGCCGTTGATACGTCGCCAAGGCCGCTGACCGCACTGCGTCCACTGCCGGTCCGCCGCCTCCATGCACCATCGACCAGCACGGTACCGAGGCGCAGAGGCGCGCAGCGAGCGCCAATGCACCCGGGCCGTACCGATCGACGTCGAGCGCGTCGCTGAGCAGGTGGCGGGCCGCTGTCGCTGCGTGCATCGCCTCCAGGGTTGGCGCGGCGCGGGCTCTGAACTCGGTGAAGACGATCCCTGCGAGCGCCGGTGGCCGGTGGCCGGCCGGACGGTCGGGTGCGCCCGGCGACGCAGCAGCGATGGCACTCGCCGGCAGGTGCCAGATTCGATCTGACGCTGTGCCGCGCTGGGTCCGTGCGGGATTCCATGCCGCAAGATGGGCAAAGGAGCCCGCCACCACCGAGATCGGCTTGCGGAGCGCCGAGAGACCGAGTTGTTCGTCGACGCCCACCCGCTCGTCGGTGAAGTACTGCATCCCGCCCGCAACCAGATCGGCGACCAGCGTGGACTTTCCCGATCCGGCGAGCCCGGCGATGACGAGGGAGCGTCCGGCGACACCGACAAGACCAGCGTGGAGATGCAGCAGCGCGGGCTCCCGGTCGAGCGCGATCCGCATGAGCGCGTACATGACGTTGTCGCAGAGGCTGAGGTCGCCGTCGGGTTCCCACTGCCGACCATCCACCCGAATCTCACCGCTGTCATCGACCGCAAACTGCACATCGACCCGTGTCGGGTCGACCACGATCTCGTCGGCGAGCATCCGGGCGATCTCCTCGAGCCGTTCAGCTGGCGCAGTGATTCGGACGAGGTCCTCTCCGAGCCGGACCACGATCGCTGTCGCTACGGGTGATCCCGATGGGCCGTTCACCGTTCCAAGGATAGATCGGCACGGCAAGTGCCTCGGTAGCGTTTGTTCCCTGTGAGCGCCGCGCCCCCGCATTCCTCGATGGTGCACCGCGCGCGAACGACCCAACTCGGCCCGTACCGCCTTCGCCTCGAGACCAACTCAATTGCGACGGCCGGGCGATGGACCAACTTGCTCGCAGGACTACCCGACGGTGATCCCGCTGCGCCAACAATCGACATCGCAATAGCCAACGAACGGCTGCAGCTCACGGCACTGGTCGACAACGACGAGGTGTACCGCGGTGCTGACTCCTTCGCCCTCGAGATCGCCGTCACGAGACGGCTCAACGAGCGCAAGCTCGATGCAGAACCGCACCTCGTTCACCTGCACAGTGCTGCAGTGGCCGCAGGGGGTCTCGCCGTCCTCATCGTCGGACGATCGGGGCAGGGCAAGTCGACACTTGCGGCGCGGCTCGTCGAGCGAGGTTGGCAGTACGTCACCGACGAACAGGTGACGATCCGCCCCTCGGACCGCATGGTGGTCCCCTACGCGCGACCCATCACGTTGCGACGGGCCGTCTGGCGCCAGTTCCGCACCGTTCAGGGATCGGACGACGGCGACGAGTCGCGACGGGTGGAGGTGCCGCTGAGCGACCTCGGCGGGACGGCGCAGCGCAGTGCCGTCCGCCCTGCAGTCGTCATTGCGCCGCAGTACGACCCCAGCGCGCACAACGAACTGTCGCCGATCGAGTCGCGCTCAGAGCTGGTGCGCCTGCTCGCATCGTGCTGCTACGACCTCGAACGGACCGGCCCGCTCGGCATGGACGTCCTCGTCGAGGTCGCCAACCGATGCCCCGCGTGGAGACTGCCGTTCTCCGACCTCGACGCGGCCGCCGACTCGGTCGCAGCCGCACTCGAGCAGTCGATGGGCCACGCCGTGCCGGGCCAGAGAATGATCCCCACCTCCGGCGCTGGCCAGCGCCTTGGTCCGTTGCGGCGGCGGGACGGCGTGACGGTGTGGCAGTTCGGAGACTCCTCCGGCCTTGCGTTCGACCATCTGCGCCTCCGGTTCGTCAATCTCGACCCGCTCGGTGTGGCGGTCTGGGAGATGCTCGGGTCCGCAGCATCGGCTGCCGAACTCGTCGCAGCCGCACCGAGCCACGCCACCCGGACGGCGGTCGAGCAATGGATCGAGGGCCTGCTGGGCCTCGGGCTCCTCGAACGTTTCGCCGGTCCACACGGCAGACTCTCGGGATGAAACTGAACCTGAGCGCCGACGAAGTCCTCACCACCACCCGCGCCGTTCGCAAGCGGCTCGACTTCGACAAGCCCGTGCCCCGCGAGGTCGTGCTCGAGTGCCTCGACATCGCTTTGCAGGCACCCACCGGCTCCAACAGCCAGGGCTGGCACTGGATGTTCGTCGATGACCCCGCAAAGAAGCAGGGGCTCCGGGACATCTACAAGAAGTTGTTCGACGAGTACTCGAAGTACTCACGTGAGTGGCCCGACGGCGACCCCCGCGCCGATCAGAAACCCGGCGTGCGTTCGTCTGCGGAACACCTTGCAGAGAACTTCCACCGTGCGCCGGTACTCATGATCCCGCTCATCGAGGGCCGTCTCGACAATGCCCCGGTGTTCCAGGCTGCGTCGGCCTGGGGTTCACTGCTCCCCGCCGTGTGGAGCTTCATGCTGGCGCTCCGCGAGCGCGGCATGGGGTCCGCCTGGACCACCATCCACCTGCCGGCCGAACGTGAGGCAGCCGAACTGCTCGGCATCCCGTTCGACAAGTACACCCAGGGCGGCCTCTTCCCGATCGCTTACACCATCGGCACCGAGTTCAAGCAGGCCAAGCGTCTCGACACCTCGCGCTTCGTCCACTGGAACAACTGGTAGATCGCACGCACGTCGCCGTCGTCGACGCCGGCTCAGTCCCGGAAGTTCGGCGACCGCTTCTCGAATCCGGCCATCACGGCCTCCACCTGATTCGGCGAACCGATGAGTGCTCCGATCTCCCGGCGCTCTGCGGCAAACTGCTCTGCAGCACCGTCGAGACCGTGGATCGAGAACAACCGCTTTGCTGCGCGGATGGCATCGGGATTGCGCGCAGCGATCTCCCGGGCCATCTCCATCGCATCGTCGTACGGGGTGTCGGACACCTTCGTGGCAAGACCGAGTTCCTTGGCCTCGCGACCCGTGAAGACGCGGGCCGTGAACGTCAGTTCCTTGGCAACGTCGAGTCCGCACAGGCGGGTGAGCGTCTGCGTCCCGGTCATGTCGGGGACGAGACCCCAATACGTCTCACGAACCGACATCTGGGTGTCAGGGTGCACAATTCGAATATCTGCGCCAAGCGCGATCTGGATGCCGCCGCCGAGAGCGTGACCGTGCACTGCAGCGATGACGGGAACCGGGATCTCCTGCCACACCCACGATGCCTGCTGGCCATGATGTGTGATCGAGCCATCCTTCACATTCGTGATGTTGTCGGCCTGACGGCTCCCGCCACCCGTGCCCTCGCCCTTCGACATCGACTGGAACGACGAGAAGTCGAGCCCGGCGCAGAATGACGGCCCGTTGCCCGACACGACCACCACTCGGACACCGGGTTCGGTCTTCAGGCGCTCGCCCGCACCGACGATGGCGGCGAACATCTCGCCGTCGAGCGCATTGCGCTTGTCGGCACGGTTGAAACGGACATCGGCGATGCCGCCAGAAACGGAGATGGTGACACGGTCAGACATGGACCCGAGTCTGGCAGGTCACTCGACGAGACGCAGACCCGTGGGGGCGATGGACGGCTCGACGTGCGGGAGTTCCACGACGAATTCGGTGCGGTGCGCCGGGAAGATGTGCTCCGAGAAGAGCACCGGGCGACCGTCGTGGGCGGTGGTGATCCGCTCACATCGGAGTACCGGTGACCCGACGGGGATACCCAGCAGCACGGCATCCGCGGCGCCAGCAGCGTCGGCACCGATGGTCTGGGTGGCTCCGCTGAGACCGAGGGGAAGCAGCTCGTAGAACGGCGACCGCTCGACATCGGCCCTCGACAGATCGGCACCCAGATCGGCGGGACACCACACCGTGACCACGGCGAAGGGCTCCCCGTCGGCGAGATTGAGACGTCGCACCCGCAGCACCTGGTCTGCTCCGAGCACCCGCCGGACCCGTGCCGGCGCTGCGACGAACGCGAACTCGAGGATGCGACGTTGCGGGCTCATCCCGCTCGCCTCCATCTGGCCCTCGATGGTCACGAGGCGCGCAAGACGCTGACGCACCGGTTCGGAGGCGACGAACCAGCCGAAACCCTGCCGAGCTGCCAACAAACCCTCGTCGCGCAGGAGTTCGAGCGCACGACGAACGGTGACCCGACTCGCGCCGAACTCCTCGCTCAGTTCCGATTCGCTCGGCAGTACCCGCCCGGCCGCGTAGTCGCCGGCCTCGAGGCGCAGACGCAGAGCATCGGCGATCTCGCGATAGCGAATCGTCCGACGATGGTTCATGGCCTGCTCCCGTGGTGCTCGTTCACGGCCCGCTCCCGCAAGCGCTGACCTCCCGGCGATGGTTGACCACCACCGACGCACCGGCGGGGTTCGTTGTGCCATGTTGCCAACTTGTCTTAGACTTGTCTACATATCACCGCCGCAACTTGCGAGGAGCGCACCATGGCCGTGTCCGCCGGAACCCCCATCGAGCTTGTGAACCGTGTGTACGCGACACTCAGCGACCGCGTGGTCCTCGGGCGCAAGCGTCTTGGGCGGCCGCTCACACTGACCGAGAAGGTACTCATCAACCACTTGGTCGATCCCGCCGGCCAGGAGATGGAGCGTGGCGAGAGTTACGCCGACTTCAACCCCGACCGAGTCGCGATGCAGGACGCAACAGCGCAGATGGCACTGCTGCAGTTCATGACCGCCGGCCTGCCCACCACGGCAGTTCCCTCGACCGTTCACTGCGACCACCTCATCATGGCCAAGGTGGGGGCCAAGATCGACATGGGCGTCGCCATCGACGACAACCGCGAGGTCTACGACTTCCTGCGCAGTGTGTCGGCCAAGTACGGCATCGGCTTCTGGGGTCCCGGTAGCGGCATCATCCACCAGGTGGTGCTCGAGCACTATGCGTTCCCCGGCGGAATGATGATCGGCACCGACAGCCACACGCCCAACGCTGGTGGTCTCGGGATGGTGGCCATCGGTGTCGGTGGCGCTGACGCCGTCGACGTAATGACCGGATTCCCGTTCAACGTGAAGTGGCCCAAGGTCATCGGCGTGAAGCTCACGGGCACGCTGTCGGGTTGGTCGTCACCGAAGGACGTGATCCTCGAGGTCGCTCGCATCCTCACGGTGGAGGGCGGTACCGGTGCCATCGTCGAGTACTTCGGCCCGGGCGCCGACAGCATCTCGGCAACCGGCAAGGCCACGATCTGCAACATGGGCGCAGAGATCGGCGCGACCTGCTCGCTGTTCGCCTACGACCAGAACATGGCGATGTACCTGAAGGCGACCGGGCGCGAGGCGATCGCCGACGCAGCCGACAAGGTTGCTGAACACCTCCGGCCCGACGACGGTGCGTTCTACGACCAAACCATCGAGATCAACCTCGACTCGCTCAAGCCGCTCATCAACGGACCACACTCACCCGACCGCGCGCACCGGGTCGGCGAGGCCATCGGCGCGGCGGCGCGCGAGAATGGTTGGCCGCTCGAGATCTCGGCAGCGCTCATCGGCTCGTGCACGAACTCGTCGTACGAGGACATCACCCGCGCTGCATCGGTCGCCCGTCAGGCCGCAGCGAAGGGTCTGCGCTCGAAGACCGAGTTGCTCATCTCGCCCGGATCCGAGCAGATCCGGGCCACGATCGAGCGTGACGGCCTCATGGCCGACCTCGAGGCAATCGGTGCCACCGTGCTCGCAAACGCGTGTGGCCCGTGCATCGGGCAGTGGGAGCGCGCCCAAGAGATCACCGACAAGCCGAACAGCATCGTGAACTCGTTCAACCGAAACTTCCCGAAGCGCAACGATGGTTCGGCGAACACCCTGTCGTTCGTCACCTCCCCCGACACGGTCATTGCGCTGGCGCTCGCCGGGCGTCTCGACTTCGACCCCACCACCGACACGATCGTGAATGCCGACGGCGTCGCCGTCCGTCTCGACCCACCGGTCGGCGAGGTACTCCCCTCGCGCGGGTACGACCCCGGCCAGAACACCTTCACGGCACCGCCCGCCGACGGGTCGGGCCTTACCGTCTCGGTCTCGCCCACCAGCGACCGCCTGCAACTGCTCGAAGCATTCCCGGCCTGGGACGGCAAGGACTATCTGGGGCTCCCGGTGCTCATGAAGGCACAGGGCAAGTGCACCACCGACCACATCTCTGCTGCCGGCAAGTGGCTCACCTACCGCGGTCACCTCGAGAACATCTCGGGCAACCTCTTCCTCGGTGCCGTCAACGCCCACAACGGCGCTGTCGGCGAGGGGAAGAGCGCGATCGATGGCTCCACAGCATCGTTCCCCGAGCTGGCGAAGCGTTACAGCGAGGCCGGTATCCGCTGGTGCGCAATCGGCGACCGCAACTACGGCGAGGGTTCGTCGCGTGAACACGCTGCAATGGAGCCCCGTTTCCGCGGTGGCGTCGTGATCTTTGCCCGCTCGTTCGCACGCATCCACGAGACCAACCTGAAGAAGCAGGGACTCGTCCCGCTCACCTTTGCGAACCCCGAGGTCTACGAGCAGATCGGCGAGGACGACCGCGTCAACGTGCTCGGCCTGCCACCGGTTCCCGGCAAGCCCGTGCGTTGCCAGATTGTCAAGCCCGACGGCTCCACCACCGACTTCGAGGCGAAGCACACCTTCAGCGACGAGCAGATCGAGTGGTTCCGCGCAGGCTCGGCCCTCAACGTCGTGCGCCGCAAGGTTGCCGAGGGAAAGAACTGACGGTCTCGGCGAACGAGCCCGGTTGAGGTCGGCTACTGCGCAGACGTTGCAGCGGGCTCGGCGCCATCGGACGTGAACGAGCGCGCAGTTGTCACACCCGGGCGCGACTTCTTGCTCATCCGGCGCGACTGCGCTGTCAGGCCGGCAGCAACGCCGAGATCGCACTCATGATGCGCTTGGTGTCGGCATCGACGGATCGGTACTTCAGTTCCACCGGCACCCCCACGCGGATCTGCACCGTCGGTGGGTCGGAGACCTCGAGCACGTTGGGGAGGCGCTCCTCGCGCGGCCACACGACCTCGGTCCCCCAGAGCCCCACCGGCAGCACCGGTGCACGCGTCATCGCCGCAAGGCGTGCCGCACCGGACTTCCCACGGAGGACCGGGTCGTTGAACGCGTCACCGCGTGGAATGGTCCCCTGCGGAAAGATCACGATGGTCCCGCCTGCGGCAAGCGTCGCTGCTGCCTCCTCGAGCGGCGCGTCACTGCCTGATCCACGGTCGACACGGATCGCACCGAGCGCCTTGGCCACCTGCCCGATGACCGGGGCGTCGAACAGCTCTTTCTTCCCGAGGAAGCGCACCGGACGCGACACCTGAGCGACGAGCATTGCCATGGCTGCGACGTCGAAGTACGAGCGATGGTTCGCAGCGAGGATCACGGGGCCGCTCGTGGGAATGTTCTCGGTCCCGTCGATCTCCCATTTCACAAAGGGGAACAACCCCGGCCTCACGAGCTGCAGGAGCAGTCGCTGCAACTCACCCCCGACGAACGGGACTCGAGCAACTCCTGGCGCAACATCGAGATGCAGCGTGGGCCAGCGCTTCACTGCAGCAAGTGCCGTGAGCCTCACGTCGGGATTCACCACGTACGGATTGCCGACGGCGTCGAGCAGTGGGGCGTCGAAGACACTGTCGCTGTAGGCGTAACTCGCACTGAGATCAACGTCGTGTTGCTCGGCGTAGGCGCGAACGGCATCGAGCTTCCCGGTGGACCACACGAAACTCCCGTCGATCGAGCCGTCGTAGGTATCGCCGTCGTCGGCAACCCCGTACCTCGTGGCGATCACACCGTCCATCCCGAGCGCCTCGGCGAACGGCTCGACAAGGTCGATCGGAGTCGTGGTCGCAAGCACGACGAGGCGTCCTGCCTCCCGATGTCCTGCAAGAACACCGTGTAGATACGGCTGGGCCATCTCGGTGAGCGCGGGCACTGCAGCCCTCGCCACCTCGCGCACCGCAGTTCGACTGCGCCCCTTGGCCAGCGATGCGGCCTGTCGAGCGAGCACCATTGAGGGAAGGTTCTCGCCGAAGAGGTCGAACACACCGAAGAGCAGGGACTCGCCGGGAATGGAGCGCCCGAGCATCCCGGCATCCCGCATGGCCGCCGAGAACACGCGCCCACTCGCTCCACGGATGATCGTCCGGTCGAGGTCGAAGAAGGCGGCCGCTCGCAGACCCACGGGAGCCACGCTACGGGTGAGCGTCGGATCGATGCCACGGAGCAACCAATCACAAGCCTCGCGGCCGCCAAAACGGGAAAGGCGCCGCTTTGGGGGAAGCGGCGCCTCTCAACCTGGACCCGGAAGGTGGGGGACCTTCCTTGGGTTCGTTTCGACTCGAAGTTTGGGGGAACTTCGTTCGTCGATCTGAATCCAGTATGCACGTGAACGGGTGAACGGTCAAACCGCTAGTTCCGATAACTGTTATCGTTTCTGCAGATGGACCTCCGTCAGCTCGCTGCCCTCATCGCCATTGCCGACCACGGCTCGTTCTCTGCTGCGGCCCGAGCCCTCTTCACGGTTCAGTCGAACGTCTCGGGCCACATCGCCCACCTCGAACGAGAACTCGGCGTGACCTTGGTGGACCGACAGAAGGGTGGTCTCACCGAGGAGGGCTTCCAGGTGGTGGAGCGCGCCCGGCGCATCCAACGCGAACTGGCGTCGATCGCCGACGACATGGCGTCACGCGACACCGAGGTGACCGGCACCACCCGAATCGGCGTCATCGGCACCACCGGGCGCTGGGTGATGCCCCAGCTGCTCACCCAGATCTCGAGGGACTACCCGCGGCTCAAGATGATCGTCACCGAAGGAGCGACGAGCTCGCTCGTGAGCGAATTGCTCGACGGCCGTCTCGATGCGGCCATCGTGCACCTGCCGGTGGACGACCCCGAGCTGCTCATCGAACCGCTCTTTGCCGAGGACCTCATGGTGCTCGTGCACACGAACCATCCGCTCGCCGAACACGACGATCTCTCGCTTGCACGCCTCGCCGAACATCCGCTCGTGCTCCCGCCCACCGGGGCTGCGCTCCGACGGGTCATCGATCGCGCAGCCAGCGCAGCCGGCGTCACCCTCACTCCCCTTGCCGAGATCGACGGTGTCCGTCTGCTCGCCTCGCTCGCGTTCGAGGGCTTCGGGCCTGCGATCGTGCCGGCCACCGCAGTGCCTCGCTGGCTCCGTGGCGAATTCCGCCGGATCCAAGTGCCCGAGCTGCCCCGACGGGTCGTGGCCTGGGCTCAGCGCCGCCGACCCGCTCCGAGTGCGCCCACCCGGGCTGTACGCAACTCCACCACCGCACTCCTCGGCCGAGTCGCCCAACGACAGCCCGGCGTCCACCTCGGCGTCGAGTCGCCGGTACGGGCCTGACCATCGGGCCAGTTCGGCATCGGTACCGACCCGACACCGACCTAGTGTTGGCTCCGTGCCTGCACCCACCGGACTCCGATCCCGGGCCCCCGGACCCGCACAGGCCCGGATCGACGACCTCGACGGTCGCCGGGTGGTGTTCGTGAGCATCGACGGCACCCACAAACTCGGGGCGCTGTCGTCGTCGGCCTCGATGACCATCGCCGAGGGGGCCGAGGTGGCCCGGGCCGAGCGGCTCCCGTTGGTGCTGCAGATCGCCTCGTCGGGTGCCGACCTCGTGGAGGGCATCTCGGCCCTGCACGGCTGGGGTGTTGCGGCGCGCGCGATCACGGCGTGCTCGGGCGTGGTGCCGGTCATTGCGATTGTGGACGGACCAGCGGTCTCGGGACCGGCGCTCCTGCTCGGTGTGTCGGACTGGGTGGTCATGACCGAGCAGTCGTACGCCTTCGTCTCGGGACCCACCATGGTCGCCGAGTTCACCGGGGTGAGCATCGACAACGCAGAACTCGGCGGCGCCGAGACCCATGCCCGACAGAGCGGGCTTCCTGCATTGGTGGTGCCCGACCTCGAGACCGCTCGCCTCGAGGTGGCACGACTGCTGGCGTACCTCCCCGACCACTGCGACGACGAACCGCCGCGCTGGCCCACCGACGACCCGGTCGATCGAGCCGTGCCGGAAGCGGGCGATCTCATCCCTGCGTCGTCGACGGGCAGTTACGACGTGCGCAAGGTCATCGCCGCGCTCGCCGACGACGGCGACTATCTCGAGGTGCGCGACCGCTGGGCCGCCAACGTGGTCACTGCGTTCACGACGATCGATGGCAGGCCCGTCGGTGTCGTCGCCAATCAACCGATTGCCCTCGCGGGAACGCTCGACATCCCGGCATCGCAGAAGGCCGCGCGGTTCGTTGCGTTCTGCGATGCGTTCAACCTGCCGATCATCACCCTCGTCGATACCCCCGGCTTCTACCCCGGCAAGGACCTCGAGTGGCGCGGCATGATCCGCCACGGGGCTCAACTCGTGTTCGCCTACGGACGTGCAACGGTTCCACGGATCTGCATCATCCTCAGGAAGTCGTACGGCGGCGCCTACATCGTCATGGACTCCAAGAAGATGGGCAACGACCTCTGCCTGGCGTGGCCCTGGGCCGAACTCGCGGTGATGGGCGCCGGGCAGGCGGCAGCCATCCTCCAGCGTCGGGCCACCCCCGAGGAGCGGGCCGAATTCGAGCGCGACTACACCGAACGACTCCTCAACCCGTACGTGGCAGCCGAACGCGGTTACGTCGATGCCGTCATCGAGCCCGCCGAGACCCGCGAGGTCGTGGGCCGGGCCCTTGCGGCGCTCGAGGACAAGCGTGAGCGCCTCACCGGCCGCAAGCACGACAACACGCCGTGTTGATGGTCGGTCATGGCCGGCCCACGGACACACCGGCCAGCCGTGGACGGCACGGTCGAGGACGAGCGAACGTCGATCGCAGATCGGTGAGCGAGACTCGAGCCGTGGCCGGCCAACGGACACACCGGCCAGCCGTGGACGGCACGGTCGAGGACGAGCGAACGTCGATCGCAGATCGGTGAGCGAGACTCGAGCCGTGGCCGGCCAACGGACACACCGGCCAGCCGTGGACGGTTCCGGGCTGCCGTGGTCCCGGGCTGGGGCCCTTGGGTGCCCCCGGGGGTAGCATCGCCGCCCGGGGAGCAAGCCCCACGTCAGTATCCGAGAGCTCACAAAAGGGGACGCGCAAGGTGCCCGAGACCATCACCATCATCGACGACCGGACCGGGAAGAAGGTGACCGTTCCGATCACCGATGGCGTCTTCCCCGCCAGCGCGGTACGCGAGCTCGATCCGAGCCTGTTCATCTACGACCCGGCCTACATGCAGACCGCTGCCTGCAAGTCGTCGATCACCTACCTCGACGGCGACAACGGCGTGCTCCGCTACCGCGGGTATCCCATCGAGCAGCTCGCCGAGAAGTCCACCTACCTCGAGGTGGCCTACCTCCTGTTGAACGGCGAGTTGCCCACCGCCGAGCAGCTCAAGCAGTGGACGTTCGACGTCACGCACCACACCTTCGTGCACGAGAACATGCGCAAGCGCTTCCTCGACGGTTTCCACTACGACGCACACCCGATGGGCATGTACGTGTCGTCGATGGCTGCTCTCGGCACGTTCTACCCGGAGGCCAAGGAGGTGCTCGATGCCGATGTGCGCAACAAGCAGATCCTGCGCCTCATCGCCAAGGCACCCACCATCGCCGCCATGTGCCACCGCTTCTCGGTGGGCCTCCCCTTCGTGTACCCCGACAACAACCTGTCGTACCCTGCGAACTTCCTCAACATGATGTGGAAGGTCGGCGAGTACGAGATCGACCCTCGCCTCGAGCGGGCGATGGACGTGCTGTTCATCCTCCACGCCGACCACGAGCAAAACTGCGGAACCACCGCCATGCGCGTGGTGGGCTCGAGCCAGGCCGATCCGTACTCGGCTGCGGCCGCCGCATCGTCTGCCCTCTACGGCCCGCTCCACGGCGGCGCCAACGAGGCCGTGGTGCGCATGCTCACCGAGATTGGTTCCATCGAGAACGTCCCGGCGTTCATCGAGGACGTCAAGAGCGGCAAGGCGGGCAGCCGGCTCATGGGATTCGGGCACCGCGTCTACAAGAACTACGACCCGCGTGCACGCATCATCAAGCAGACGGCGTACGAGGTCTTCCAGGTCACTGGCAAGAACCCGCTGCTGGACATTGCGCTCAAGCTCGAAGAAGTTGCGCTCAACGACGACTACTTCAAGAGCCGCAAGCTGTACCCGAACGTGGACTTCTACTCCGGCCTCATCTACCAAGCGATGGGCTTCCCGGTGGAGATGTTCACCGTGCTGTTCGCCATTCCGCGCACCGTGGGCTGGCTGGCGCACTGGCAGGAGTTGCTCACCGACAAGGACCAGAAGATCAGCCGTCCTCGTCAGTGGTACGCAGGCTCGGACGAGCGCAACTACGTGCCGATGATCCAGCGCTGACGCACCTCTCCCCGCACTCGGCAGGCTGACGCAAGCGTCGAGCCTCACTCACTTCGCTTCGCTCAACGTTCGCTCGGTCTCGACCTTGCCGCCCGCCTCGCTGGGTCCGGGTTGTCCGGGCGCGGGCAGGGTCAGGACGTCCCTGCGACGTCCAACAGAATTTTCCCGACGTTGGCGTTGCTCTCCATTCGCTCTTGTGCTGCGGCAACCTCGGCGAGCGGGAAGCGTGAGTCCACGACGGCTCGCAACTCCCCGCTCTCGAAGAGCGGGAGCATTTCGGCGATGAATCGTTGCGTGAGCGCGATCTTTTCCTCGAGCGGCCGGGCTCGCAGCACGGTACCGATGAGTTGCATGCGCTTGCCGAGCATCGCCCCGACGTTCACGTTCGCCGATCCGCCGCCCATCACACCCACCTGAACGACGCGCCCGCGCAGGGCAACGGCGGCGATGTTGCGGTTGACGTAGTCGCCACCGATCACGTCGAGGATCACGTCCATGCCGCGACCACCGCTGATGTGCTTGGCCACCTCCACGAAGTCCTGCGAGCCGTAATCGATGACCTCGTCAGCGCCGAGTGCCCGCAGCGCCGCCGCCTTCCCCGCGCTGCACGTGACAGCCACGCGTGCACCGATCGCCTTCGCGATGAGGATCGCAGCAGTGCCTACGCCCGAGGCGCCGGCGTGCACCAGTGCCCAACGCCCGCTCGTGAGGCCACCCTGCACCACCAGTGCATCCCACGCCGTGAGGTAGACCTCGGGGATGGCCGCGGCATCGGCGAGCCCCACGCGCCCGGGCACCGGCATGAGCTGACGCTCGTGGATCGCGATCCGCTCTGCGTAGGCGCCGCCACCGGTGATGGCCATCACCGCATCCCCGGGCTGCCACAACCGAACACGATCGCCCACAGCCGCCACCGTTCCGGCGAACTCGAGACCCGGAATCTCAAAGGTCTCCGGATACGGATTCGCGTACAGACCCATGCGCTGCAGCAGATCCGCCCGGTTGAGTGCCGTTGCCCGGATGTTCACCAGCACTTCCTCGGGCCCGGGCACCGGATCGGGGATGTCCTCGATGGTGAGGACCTCGGGACCACCGTGGGAATGCAGGACAACTGCGCGCATGGCGAGAGTCTCGCGCTGTGCGTCAGCGCCCGCGGAACTCGGGGCGACGCTTCTCGGTGAACGCCCGTCGCCCCTCACGGAAATCGTCCGACACCCAGCACGCGTCGATGAGCGCCTGAGCGTCGCCGAATGTTGCGCCCGGTGTGCCGATCGTCGCTTCGATGACCGCCTTCGCTGCCGCCAGCGACAACGGGGCGTTCTCGGCGATCCGTCCGGCGAGTGCCACCACCCGTTCCTCGAGCTGCGCGCGCGGCACCACCTCGTTGACGAGCCCCAGTTCGAGCGCGCGGCGCGCATCGAAGCGGTCGCCGGTGAACATGATTGAAGCGGCGTGCGACGGACCCACGAGTGAGACGAGGCGCTGAACGCCCAGCAGCGGGTACCCGGCACCGAGCGGCCCGGCGGGAACGGCGAACACCGCGTCGTCGGCAGCGATGCGGAGGTCGGCCTCCATTGCCACCATCAAGCCTCCCCCGATGCAGAAGCCGTGCACCATGGCGATCAACGGCTTGGGGATCTGCAGGGTGAATCCCTTTCGTGCACCCGACGGCGGCGAACCAGCGGTGCTGTGATCGAGTTCGCCCATGTCGGCGCCGGACGCAAAGGCCTGCTCGCCAGCGCCACGAACGACCACGACACGCACCTCGTCGTCGCGCCCCCACTCATCGGCGAGCGCTGACAGTGCAGCAAACATCTCGTCGGAGATCGCGTTGCGCTTCTCGGGACGGTTCAGCGTGATCCACCCCACGCGGTCCACCACGTGGGCAAGAACCTGTTCGCTGAGCGTGGACACCGTGCGCACACCGGCACGGTAGGCGATGACCCGCGATCGAGGGGCACTCTGCGTGTGGCCGAGCGACACCGCAGTGGCTCAGGCTGCCTCAGGTTGTCGGCTCGATGATCCGCAGCACCGTGTCGAGTCCGCGCGGTTGGCCCGGGGCCGGGAGCGGCAGCAGCACCGTCCGGATCCCGGAGAACACGGCGAAACCGTCGTTCGACGGATTGTCGCCCACCATCAACGCCTCCTCGGGCCGGGCACCGACAGCCTCGAGCGCGATGCGGAACAGCGCGCCCTGCGCCTTCACGCTGCCGTGCTCGCCCGAGAGGACGAAGGTGTGCACGAGCGGCAGCAGGCCGTAGTGGCCAAGGATCGGGCGGAGGTCGAACGGAACATCGCTCACGATGACGAGCGGGATGCCGAGTGACGAGAGACGCCCGAGGAACCACGGGGTGTCGGGGAACGGGTGCCACCCGGCCGGACCCGTCTCGAAGTCATAGAGCGCGGCTGCCACCCCGGGGAGGAGGGCGTCCAGTTCGGCCCAGAGGCCGAGCCAGCACTCGCGGTGCCGCTTCGCCGAGAGGTCGCGCCCCTTGGCGAGCTCCTCGGCCGTACGGGATCGGGCGAAGGCGTCGCGGTACCGGGCCGAGAGCACGGCGGTGTCCACGGCACTCCGGTGATCGGCGGCCCATCGCTCGAGGAACGCCACACTGCCCGCAGTGTCGAACAGCGTGTGCCCCCAGTCCGAGAGCACGGCACGGATCATGCCGGCACGCCTTCCCCGCACCACAGCGCCCGCTCACTGCGACGACCCACGGCTCCCAACCTAACTGCTGGCCTCGTTGCCGCTGTCCGTGCCCGAAGTCGCCCGGAGCCCGTCAGCCCGTCGGGCGTGCGGGCGTAGGCTTCTCCCGATGGACTTCAGCTGGACACAGGAACAGCGTGAGCTCCGGGCCCGGGCCCGCACGGTCGCCGAACGCGGGGTGGAGCGGTACGGGCGCTGGAACGACTGCTGGATGAACGGTTACTCCAAGGAGTTCTCCAAAGAACTCGCTGCCGAGGGCTTCATCGGCATGACGTGGCCCACGGAATTCGGTGGGGGCGGTCGCCCGGCCATCGACCGACTCATCGTGGCCGAGGAGATGATCTCTGCGGGCGCCCCCATTGCCGCCACGTGGTTCGCCGACCGCCAGATGGGGCCCGCGCTCATGCAGTACGGCACGCCGGAGCAGGTGGACCGTTACCTCCCCGAGATGCTCGCCGGCGAGACCACCTGGTGCATCGGGATGAGCGAGCCGAATTCCGGGAGCGACCTCGCAAGCCTCACCACCAAGGCCGAGCGCGACGGCAACCACTGGGTCATCAACGGCCAGAAGATCTGGACGTCGTTCGGGGCCGAAGCCGACTACTGCTACCTCATCTGCCGCACGTCGAACGACGGGCCGCCGCACGCCGGCATCAGCGAGATCATCGTGCCGATGGGCACGCCGGGTATCACGGTCCGCAAGATCGAGGACATGACCACCAACACGCACTTCTGCGAGGTGTTCTACGACAACGTGCGCGTTCCCATCGGGAACCTGGTGGGCGCCGAGGGTGCTGCGTTCAAGCAGACGATGCGCCAGCTCGAGCACGAACGGGGTGGCATCGACCGGCTGGTCTCGAACTACGCGCTCTATCGGATGGCGCGAGAGCGGGCCGACACGAGCGACCCGCGGGTGCGCCAGGCCATCGCCAGGCTCGAGACCGGCTACGCCATTGGGCGCGTGCTCGTGGCACGCGAGGTCCTCAGACAGGCGCCCGCCGGGTTCAGTGCGGCCACGAAGTGCTTCTGCACCGAGCACGAGCAACGTGTCGCCGACTTCGTGGCCGAGACCTTCGGTCCGGAGGCAACACTCTGGAACCAGATGACCGCTGGCCTCATGTACGGGCCTGCGTACACCATCATGGGCGGCACGGCCAACGTCATGCGGAACATCCTCGGCGAGCGGGTACTCGGCCTGCCCAAGGAGCCCAGCGCCCGCTGACCCGGGACCGACCTCGGGTCGCAACCTACGATCCGGGCATGAAGCACGTTCGTTTCGGCCGTACCGGCCTCCGGGTATCGAGACTCTGCCTCGGCACCATGACCTTCGGGTACCAATGCGACGAGGAGACCTCGTTCGCCATCATGGACACCGCCGCAGAGGCAGGCATCACCTTCTTCGACACCGCCGACATCTATCCCATCGGCACGGAGATGGGCGAGTACGGCGTCACCGAGGAAATCATCGGCCGGTGGATGCGCAACAAGCGCGACGACTTCGTGCTCGCCACGAAGTGCTGGGCGCCGACCGGACCCCAGCCGTGGCACCGGGGCAACTCGCGGCACAACATCATGCGGGCACTCGATGCATCACTGCGGCGGCTCCAGACCGACTACGTCGATCTCTATCAGGTGCACTTCTGGGACGACGGGACGCCGATCGACGAAACCCTCCAGGCACTCGACGATGTGGTGAAGTCCGGCAAGGTGCGTTACGTCGGCTGCTCGAACTTCCTTGCGTACCAGTTGGCACGCAGCATCGGCCGCAGCGAGGCGATGAATGTTGTGCGGTTCGAGAGCGTGCAGCCTCGCTACAACCTGCTGTTCCGCGAGATCGAGCGCGAACTGCTGCCGCTGTGCTCCGAGGAGTCGATTGCGGTGATTCCCTACAACCCGCTGGCAGGTGGCTTCCTCACAGGGAAGCACAGCAAAGGCGCCCCCACGGAGGGAACCCGTTTCACGCTGGGAACAGCGTCGGGCCGCTACCAGGAGCGGTACTGGCACGACCGCATGTTCGAGACCATCGATGCACTGCGCCCGATGGCCGCCGACGTGGGGATGACGATGGCGCAGCTCGCTGTTGCCTGGACGCTCGCAAACCCTGCGATCACCTCACCGATCATCGGAGCGTCGCGCCCGCAGCAACTTGCCGACGCAGTACGTGCCGTGGGCACCCCGCTCGACGCCGACTTCAGGGCCGAACTCGATCGCCTCACGCACGAGTACCGCTTCGGCGACAACGCCCGATGAACGATGCCGTCGGGCCCGAGCCCGACGAGATTCCCCTTGCCGGAGGTATGGGCTCGGGCGGCGCAGTGGTTCGGGTCGGCGACACCGTGCGGCGGCCGCTCGTTGCCCAGACACCCGCAGTGGAGCACTTCCTCGCCCATCTCGCGGAGAGCGGATTCACCGGTTCTCCCCGACCACTCGGCCGAGACCACCGCGGACGCTGCGTCCTGTCGTGGATGGAGGGAGATGTAGCGCTACCACCATTCCCGTCCTGGGTGGCATCCGATGATGCGCTCCTGAGCGTTGCTGCACTCCAGCGACAGATGCACACCGCTGCGCGCTCCTATTCACCGCTGCCCGGGGCGCAGTGGTACCGACCGAACCTCACACCAGCCAGTGGAGGTTCCCCCGTGTGTCACAACGACCTGTGCATCGAGAACGTGGTGTTCCGGGATGGATCGGCGAGTGCCTTCATCGACTTCGACTTCGCCGCACCCAACGACCCGCTCAGCGACATCGCCATAGCGTGCCGGCACTGGGTGCCGCTCAAGGACCCGATCGACGTCACCGACGGGTTCGCCGGGGTCGACCAGCGACGCAGGTTCCGCCTCTTCTGCGACGAGCACGGGCTCACCGAGGCGGGGCGCTCTGCAGTGGTGGCCCACGGCATCGACTTCCTCGACAGGGCGCTTGCCACCATGCGGCATCTGGCAGAGTCGGGACCGGCAACGTACGCAGCCGCGTGGGAGCGCGGCTACCCCGAGCAGAACCGTCGCAGCCACGCCTGGCTGTGCACACAACGAGACGCGGGCATCGCCCGGTGAGGAGCACCCCATGAGAATCGGCATCGTCTACCCCCAGACCGAGTCGAAGGGCTCGCCCGAGGCCGTGCGACGAATCGGCCTCGCCACCGAGGAACTCGGCTTCGACCATCTCCTCGCCTACGACCACGTGGTGGGGGCCGTGCACGCCGACCGTGAACCGAAACTCTGGGGGCCGTACACCGAGAACGACCCGTTCCACGACCCGTTCGTGATGTTCGCCTATCTCGCCGGCATGACCGAGCGCATCGAGTTCGCGAGCGGTGTGCTGATCCTCCCGCAGCGCCAGACAGTGCTCGTCGCCAAGCAGGCCGCCGACCTCGACCTCCTCTCGGGCGGGCGGCAGCGCCTCGGAGTCGGTGTGGGCTGGAACTATGTGGAGTACGACGCGCTGGGCGAGAACTTCCGCACAAGGGGCGCGCGAGCCGATGAGCAGATCGGCCTGATGCGACAGCTGTGGACCGGCGAGGTGCTCTCCTACGAAGGCCGCTTCGACCGGATGGATCGCGGACGACTCATCCCCGGGCCCTCACGCCAGATTCCGATCTGGATCGGCGGCTTCGGCGAGGCGGCCTTCCGGCGCGGTGCACGACTCGGCGACGGTTTCATGTTCGCCGGGCGCCTCGATGCCTGCATCGAGGGCTGGAGCGACGTGCAGCGCCGGCTGGGCGAGGAGGGTCGCAGCGTCGCCGACTACGGCGCCGACCTGCTCACGACCTCGTGCAAGTCCGTCGACGAGGTGCTGCACGCCATCGAAGCATGGTCATCGGCCGGAGGCACACACCTCTCGGTGGTGTGCACCGGGATGGGGCTCGACTCCACCGAGGCGCACCTCGATTTCATCCATCAGGTAGCACAACGGCGCCCCCAGTAGGGGCGCCGTTGCCAATGACCGGTACGAGGTCGTCAGGCCGGGATGACCCCGGCAGACCTCACTTGGGCTGCATGCGAATGCCGCCATCCACGCGGATGACCTCGGCATTCATGTACGAGTTGGTGAGGCACTCCACCACCATCGACGCAAGTTCGGTTGCGAAACCGAGCCGCTTCGGGAAGAGCACGTCCTTGGAGAGCTGCTCCTTGAACTTCTCCGACTGCTCACCCGAGCCGTAGATCGGCGTGTCGATGAGACCCGGAGCAACGGTGTTCACCCGGATACCCACCGCAGCGAGGTCACGTGCCAGCGGCAGGCAGAGGCCCACGATGCCGCCCTTCGACGACGAGTAGGCAACCTGGCCGATCTGGCCGTCGAACGCAGCAACCGACGTGATGTTGACGATCGCACCGCGCTCGCCGCCCGCGAGCGGCTCGGTGGTGCTCATTGCGGTGGCTGCGATGCGAGCGAAGTCGAACGAACCGATGAGGTTGATGTCGATGACACGGCGGTACCACTTCATATCGAACGCCGACTCGTACTTGCCGTCCTTGCCGATGGTGCGCTGCGCGTACCCGATGCCGGCGGAGTTGACGAGCATGCGGAGCGGGCCCATCGACTTGGCCATCTCCACCGCCTCGATGATCTGGTCGGTGTTGGTGACGTCCACCTTGCAGAAGGCACCGCCGATCTCCTTGGCGACCTCCTTGCCGCGGTCCTCCTGCAGGTCGGCGACGAGCACGACTGCACCGCGTGCTGCGAGTTGACGAGCGGTGGCTTCCCCGATGCCCGAGGCCCCACCAGTGACGATTGCTACTGCACCTTTGATGTCCATGACCGGGCAGGCTATTGCCCACGGCGACCGTCGGCTCCGTCCGGGGCGCCCGCCGGGCGATCCGGGCCCGGGAGACCACATGGGGCGGCTGGTACGGTGGCGGGCACGTTGACGGTAGAGCCGCTCGAGACCACGCTGGGTGCAGTGGTGCGGGGAGTGCGCCTCAACGCGCTCGACGACCGGGCTTGGGCCGCGATCGCGGCGGCGTTCCTCGAGTACGCCATCCTCGTCTTCCCCGGCCAGCACCTCACCGAGGACGAGCAACGTGCGTTCGGGACTCGGTTCGGCCCGATCGAGGACGTCACACGCACCACCACCACCGCCATCACCAACCAACGGCGGGATGGCACGTTGATGCCCGAGCACGACCCGATCATGCACATCCTCAAGGGCAACGAGGACTGGCACACCGACAGCTCGTACATGGCGGTCTCGGCGAAGGCGTCGATGCTCTCTGCGCACATCGTGCCCACGGTGGGCGGCACCACCCAGTGGGTCGACATGCGTCACGCCTACGAAACACTCGAACCCGAGTTGCAGGCGCGGGTTCACTCACTGAGCGCGTACCACTCGATCATCCGGTCGCAGGCCCTGCTCGGCTACACCGATGCCCCGAAGGGCGCCTATGGCTACGACGTCGTCGACCCGCCGCTGCGGCCTCTGGTGAAGGTGCACCCCGAGACCGGGCGTCCGGCGCTGTACATCGGCCGCCACGCCTACGGGATCCCGGGTCTCGACCCTGAGGAGTCCGAGCAACTGCTCACCGACCTACACGATCACTCGTGCCGCCCGCCCCGCCTCTACGAGCACCACTGGGTCCCCGGCGACCTCGTCGTCTGGGACAACCGGTGCGTGCTGCATCGTGCGCGGCCGTGGGACCCCACAGAGGCCCGTCTGATGAAGCACACGCGCATCAGCGGCGATCCCGTGAGCGAGGGAGTTCCGTCCTGACGCAGCAGTCCCTCACGGCGGGGCGCTAGAAGAGCGTCCCCTGCGCGGGCTCGTCGGGCACAACGGGCGGCGGCGCGTCGAAGGGCCCTGCCGACGCCGCAACGGCGAGGCGGTCGACGAGATCGTTCATCGGATCGCCCGAGTGTCCCTTGACCCATCGGAACGACACATTGCCGCGTTCGAGCACGAGTGCAATGAGTGGCTCCCAGAGATCTCGGTTGGCAACGGGTTGCTTGGAGGCATTCCGCCAACCGCGCTTCATCCACCCCTCCCACCATCGATCGCGGAAACAGTTCACGACGTAGGTGGAGTCGCTGGTGACGATGACGGCCCGCTCGCGGGGCAGGGCCCGGAGCGCCTCGAGGACGGCGCGGACCTCCATGCGCTGGTTGGTGGTTCGGGACTCCCCTCCTGAACCCGAGGGTGTTCCCGACGGCGATACGGCCCACGCCCAGCCCCCCGGACCGGGGTTGCCCGAGCACGCGCCGTCGGTGAACACGATGATCGGCTCGGCTGCCACATTTCCACTCTTGCACGGGCGAGAATGTCCACATGATCTTCGATGGGTTCGTCCACTCGCTGCCGGACATCGATCCCGAGGAGACCCAGGAATGGCTCGACTCGCTCGATGCCGTCGTGGACACCCACGGCAAGACCCGGGCCCGCTACCTGCTGTCGGCACTCCTCGACTACGCACGTGAGCGACAGGTGAGTTTCCCGGCCACCGTCTCGACGCCGTACGTGAACACCATCCCGGCCGAGCACGAGCCGTGGTTCCCGGGCGACGAGCACATCGAACGACGCATTCGGGCGTACGTTCGCTGGAACGCAGCGATCATGGTGGTGCGCGCCAACAAGTTCGCCGAGGGCATCGGAGGCCACCTCTCCACCTTCGCCTCGTCGGCGAGCCTCTACGAGATCGGCTTCAACCACTTCTTCCGGGGCAAGGACGACGGACTCCCCGGTGACCACGTGTACTTCCAGGGTCATGCGGCACCCGGCGTGTACGCCCGCGCCTATCTGGAGGGCCGCATGGGCGGCGAGGACCTCGACCATTTCCGCCGCGAGATCGGTCGGGCCGGCCGCGGGCTCTCGAGCTACCCCCACCCGCGCCTCATGCCCGACTTCTGGGAGTTCCCCACGGTGTCGATGGGGCTCGGGCCCATCACGGCGCTCTACCAAGCGCGGTTCAACCGCTACCTCCACAACCGTCGGCTCGACGACACGAGCCAGAGCCGCGTGTGGGCCTTCCTCGGCGATGGTGAGTGTGACGAGCCCGAGACGCTCGGAGCCATCTCGCTCGCCTCACGCGAACACCTCGACAACCTCATCTTCGTGGTGAACTGCAACCTGCAGCGCCTCGACGGCCCCGTACGCGGCAACGGCAAGATCATCCAAGAACTCGAGGCGACGTTCCGCGGCGCTGGCTGGAATGTCATCAAGGTGATCTGGGGATCCCGCTGGGACGAGCTGCTCCTCAAGGACAAAGACGGCGTGCTGCTCCAGAAGATGAACTCCACCGTGGACGGCGAGTTCCAGCGACTCACCAATGCTCCCGGCAGCGAGATCCGTGAGACGTTCTTCGGGCCCGATCCCCGGCTGCGCAAGATGGTGGAACACCTCAGCGACGAAGAACTGCAGCTGCTGCCACGCGGCGGCCACGACTACCGCAAGCTCTACGCCGCCTACAAGACCGCCGTGGAGAACCTCGGTTCGGGCAAGCCCACCGCCATCCTCTGCAAGACCGTGAAGGGGTGGACCCTCGGGCCCGACATCGAGGCGCGCAACGCCACGCACCAGATCAAGAAGATGAACCGCGAGCAGCTCATCACGCTGCGCGATCGGCTCTATCTCCACGACGAGATCCCCGACGAAGCGCTCGAGGGCGACGATCCGCCGTACTACCGGCCCAGCGAGGATTCGGTGGAGTTCCAGTACCTCATGGAGCGACGTCGGGCCCTCGCCGGATCACTGCCCCGACGGACCACCCGCGTGCGGCGAGCCCTCGCGCTGCCCGCCACCGACGAGCCGTACGCCGACATCGTCGCTGGCTCGGGCACCCAAGCCGTCTCCACCACCGTGGCCTTCACGCGACTGCTGCGCAACCTCACCCGGGACGACAACGTGGGCGCGCGCATCGTGCCGATCATCCCGGACGAGGCCCGCACGTTCGGCATGGACCCGCTGTTCAAGGAGATCAAGATCTACGCGGCGGAGGGCCAGAAGTACAAGCCCATCGATGCAAACCTCGTGCTCTCGTACGCAGAGGCGAGCGACGGCCAGATCCTCGAGGAAGGCATCACCGAAGCGGGCGCGATGTCCAGTTGGATCGCCGCGGCCACTGCGTACGCCACACGTGGTGTGCCGATGATCCCGTTCTTCACCTTCTACTCGATGTTCGGTTTCCAGCGCGTGGGCGACCTCATCTGGCAGGCCGCCGACAGCCGGGCACGCGGTTTTCTCATGGGTGCCACAGCCGGGCGGACCACACTGCTCGGCGAGGGCCTCCAGCATCAGGACGGCCACTCACTCGTGCTCGCGTCCACCGTGCCGGCCTGCCAGGCCTACGACCCCGCCTTCGCCTACGAGATGGCCACGATCGTGAAGCACGGCATGCGCCGGATGTACGGCAGCGACGGATCCGTCAGTAGCGACGATGCGGATGTCTTTTATTACCTGACGCTCTACAACGAGAACTACCCAATGCCACCGATCCCCGACGAACCGGGGATCGAGGAGGGCATTGTGCGCGGCCTGTACCGCTGGGCTCCCGCGCCCGAGGTTGCTGGTCCGTCGGTGACCCTGCTGTTCTCGGGAACCGCGAGCGTCGCAGCGCGCCAAGCCGCCAGCGACCTTGCAGAGCATTTCGGTGTCGGTGCCGAGTTGTGGAGTGCCACGAGCTACAAGCGGCTCCGCGAGGAAGCCCTCGAGGTGGAGCGCTGGAACCGACTGCACCCCGACCGCGCACCGCGCACACCGTTGGTGACGCACTTGCTCGCTGACTCACCCGGTCCGGTGGTTGCGGTCACGGACTTCATGCGGATCGTGCCCGAACAGATTGCGCGGTTCCTGCCGGGTCGTCACTTCACACCGCTCGGCACCGACGGCATGGGCCGCTCCGACACACGCGAGTCGCTCCGCCGGCATTTCGAGGTGGACGCCGGGAACATCGTCGTGGCGGCGTTGTCGGGGCTCGCAGCGCAGGGTGAGGTGAAGTCCGAGTTGGTGGGCGAGGCGATTCGCCGCTACGGGATCGACACCGACGCCCCCTTCTCCCTCCACGCCTAACCCCCCCCCAACTCCGCGTTCTGACGGGCCGCGAGGCAGACATCGCTGACTTTTCGTCGCGCGAAATGAACGTGAGCGGCTCTTTGGCCCTAGCCGGCGAAGCTGTTGCGCTGACGGTCGAGCCACCCGAGCAGGATGGCGACCGCACGAGGGTCGTGCCGAAGACGGTGTCCGGCACCGTTCACGATCCTCAGTTCGGCGCTGCCGTGTGCCTGTGCAATCTGGCGGGCCTCCGACGTGGGAACGAACTCGTCGTCGTCGCCGTGCATCACGAGCAGATCACGCGGCGCGAACCGGCGCGCCGCATCGAGGGGGCGGAACCGCTGGAACTCGCGGCCCCATTCGTCGATGGACTTCGGAAAGCGCGGGGTTCGAACCGCACCGATCTCGCGTGCGTGCTCGAGGAAACGCCGGGGCTGCTCGGCCCAGTCCTCGAAGCCGGAGCGCGCGCCGAGGAGCGCGGCCCCACGAACCCGCGGATCGTCGGCAGCCACGCACAGCGCGATCGAGCCGCCGGTGTTGGTGCCCACCAGCCAGACGCCGAGCGGATTTGTTTCTTCGACAACGACGTCGATGGCGCGCCGCAGATCGTCGACCCAGCCCTGCAGCGAAAAGTCGCCCTCACTGCGGCCGCATCCGCGGAATGTGAACGTCATGGCAGTCCACCCGAGTTCCGCAGCGATCCGATCCATCAACTCCGGGAACGTGGAGGCACTCTGTCGCGCATCGAGCGGTCCGAGTGGATACCCGTGGCACATGATGACGGCGGTCGTTCGCTCGTGGCGGCCAACCGGCTGAGCGAGATGGCGGGCGAGGCGGAGTCCGCCGGAGACGAACTCGCCATTCATTCGGCTAGCGCCCCGGCACTCACGCGCGGGGCTTGCGGCGCACTCGACGACGCTGACCCGGCTGGGCAAGCGTGTACCCACGGTTGCGCGCCTCGGCAAGCGTGTCGGGGCCGAAGCAGAGGAAGGTCTCTGCAGCCATCAGTTCGTCGATGACCGCCTCATCGGTCCAGGAGTCCAGGTCGTACACCAGCTGCGTGCGCTTGTCGCCGACATACCGATAGTGCTCGAACCGAACAGGGCGTTCCATGCACCAGACGCTAGCGAGAGCAGACCCCGGGCACGAACTACTCCTTGGCCCGCTACTCCTTGGCCCGGCCCCGGGGAACGACCACTGCCTCGGGAGGAGGATCAGTTGACGCCGAGATCGGGGTCGGATGCCTCGGGCCCCACCGCCCCGATGGCAGCGAAGTACGCACGATGGGCATCCACGACGTGCGCAACGTCCTCGTCGAGCACCTCGAGCCCCGCCGCCTCGCTCTGCCCGAGGAGGTAGGCGATCTCGCTCGTCTCCTCCACCACAACGGGCAGGACGATGTCTTGGCGCCGGTCGACCACCTTGTCGGGCTGAAGACCTCGCGCGTGCAACCACCGCATGTGGAACGTCAGCAGCTGCTCGAGTTCGTCGTAGGTGAGCCGAGCCTGCGCTGCAGGCGGGAGCCGATCGGCGACGTACTCGACGGCCTGCTCCACCAAGTAGACCGCTCGGGGCGCGAGGGCATCGAGTCGATGCGCCTCCCGGCCGATGGTCCCTGCGGCGATCACGAAGACGATCACGCCGGCAACAACAAGGATCGCAATGCCTGCGCCACTCACACTCCCGATGCTACGGCCCGACCCCAGAACGCGGACCGGGCCCGCTCCCTGCGGTAACACCGCCGGAGACAGGCCCGGAGCCGAGGCGTGAGCATCCCGGGCGGACCCGGGTGCGGGATCAGATACCGATGCGCTGAGCGAGCAGCTCGCGGTGATAGGTCGGGTCGCCGAACAGCAGCTCGGACGACTTCGCACGCTTGAAGTACAGGTGCGCCGGGTGCTCCCAGGTGAAGCCGATGCCGCCGTGGATCTGGATGTTCTCGGCGGTGGCGTGGAAGTAGGCCTCCGAGCAGTACGCCTTGGCGAGCGATGCGACCGAGGCGAGCTCGTCGTTCATCTCGGCGGCGCACCACATGCCGTAGTACGCAGCGGACTTCGCCGACTCGACCTCGAGCAGCATGTCGGCGCACTTGTGCTTGATGGCCTGGAACGAACCGATCGGGCGACCGAACTGCACACGGACCTTGGCGTACTCAACGGCCATGTCGAGCACCTTCTGGGCTCCACCGACCTGCTCGGCGGCGAGGCCGACTGCAGCAAGGTCGAGCACCGTGTTGAGGACATCCCAGCCCTTGCCCTCGGTGCCGATGAGCTTCGCAGGCGTGTCCTTGAACTCGAGCTTGGCCTGCTTGCGGGTCTGGTCCATGGTGGAGAGCGCCGTGCGGGTGAGGCCCGCGGCGTTGCCCTCGACGGCGAACAGGCTCGTGCCCTTGCCGGTCTTTGCAGCGACGATGATGAGGTTGGCTGTGTGGCCATCGAGCACGAACATCTTGGTGCCGTTGAGCTTGAAGTCGCTCCCCGAGCCCGATGCCTGCATCGTGATGCCGCTCTCGTCCCACTTGCCCGACGGCTCGGTGTACGCAAGCGTTGCGATGGTGGTGCCTGCTGCGATGCCGGGGAGGTACGCCTTCTTGGCGGCCTCGTCACCGGACTGCAGCAGCGTGTTCGCAGCGAGCACAACCGTGGAGTAGTACGGCGCGCACAGCAGCGCACGACCCATCTCCTCGAGCACGATGCCGAGCTCCACGAATGAGTAGCCCGAGCCGCCGTACTGCTCCGGGATAGCGAGCCCCTGCAGACCCATCTGCTCGCCCATCTGGCTCCACACCGCGGCGTCGTAGCCCTCGGTGGTCTCCATGAGGCGACGAACGTCGGTCTCGGCTGACTTGGCATCGAGGAACGCACGCACGGTCTTGCGGAGTTCTTCCTGTTCTTCGGTGAAGGCAAAGTTCATGGCGCAAGTCTGCCGAGCGTTGCGGCAATTCACAAGCCGCAATGTGTACACTGGTGTACACATGCGCCGACTCGGTATCCGTGAACTCCGCGCCACTGTCGCCACCGTCGTGCGACGTGCTGGCACCGGCGAGCGATTCGTCATCACCGTGGACGGACGCCCGATTGCGCAGGTGGGCCCGGTGTCGGGCGACGAGAGCAGCGCGGGGATCGACGATCTGGTGGCCGCCGGACTGTTGATCGCACCGCGGCGTACGGGGGCAACCACCACGGCCGAGCCGCTGCCCGCGTGGGCGGGCGCCCGCCTCGACCGCCTCCTTCGGGAGCTGCGCGGGTGACCCTCTACGCCGACGCATCGGCGCTCGTCGCACGCCACCTGGACCTCCCTGCACGCCCGGTGGCACTCGGGGTGTTCGAGGCCGATCCCGTGTGGTGCACCTCGGCGGTGAGCCTCACCGAGGCACTTGCACTCATCGACCGACTCACCGACGACCGCTCCGTTCGCGAGGCGCTCGAAGATCGGGTGCGGCTCGACTGGGACCGCTTCCATCTGGTCCCGGTGGACCAGCGCTGTCTCGACCGGGCCGGGGTGCTCGCGCGTGAACAGCCGCTCCGGCTCTCGGACACGATCCATCTCGCAGCCGCCGACCGGCTCCCCCGGCCGCTCACCTTTGTCACGTTCGACCCGGCGCAGATACCGGTTGCGCTCTCGCTCGGCTTCGACGTGGTGTCGACATGAGAGACTGCATCCCATGAGCACCTTGCACTGGAGCGACAGCCGACTCGAGGCCCACCGTGTGGTGGTGGGCCCGTACGAGAACAACGTGTTCGTCATCCGGTGCCGGGAGTCCGGTGAGGCCGTGCTCATCGACGCAGCGAACGAACACGAGTTGCTCCTCGAGCTGTGCCAGTCGCTCGGGGTGCGCCGCGTCCTCGAGACCCACGGCCACTGGGACCACATCCAGGCGGTGCCGGCGATGCGCGAGGCCGGCTTCGAGGTGGCGGTCACCGCTCTCGACGCGCCCAGGCTGAAAGATGTTGGCTACGACGTCTTCCTCGACGACAAAGAGGTCATCGAGGTTGGCCGTCTCCGCCTGCACGCCATCCACAACCCCGGCCACACCGAGGGATCCATCTCGTTCAAGGTGGAAGGGGCTCCACTGCTGTTCACCGGCGACACCCTTTTCCCGGGCGGACCCGGCAACACCACCTTCGAGGGCGGGAACTTCGAGACGATCATCCACTCGATTGACACCAAGTTGTTCACGTTCCCGGCCGACACCATCATCCTCCCCGGCCACGGAGTGGACTCCACGATCGGCGCCGAGCGCCCACACCTCCAGGAGTGGGTGACCCGCGGCTGGTGACCCACCGGGACGCCGGCGGCCCCGGCGCAGCACCCGCCCACCGGCATGTGGAGCCGGGCACCGTCGTGTGGTGAACTGTCCGAAGGGGTCGTACAGCGCGTCATGAATCTGCTCGTTCTGCTGGAGATGTCGTCCGGGGCCATGGGCGACCGCATCACCGTCGGGTCGTCCGACGGGGGACTCACCTATGAATCACTCTTCGACCGCGCCGCCCGAGGCGCGTCGTGGCTCCGCAGCCGTGAGGCCGAACGTCTGCTGTATGCAGGGGTCTCGTCCCCGGTGCTGCCGGTGGCGATGTACGCAGCCGCGTGGGCGGGCAAACCCTACGTGCCGCTCAACTACCGCCTCGCCGATGATCGGTTGAGGGCACTCATCGCACGGCAGGCACCAGCGGTCCTCGTGTGCGACCCGGGCACTGCGGACCGCTTCGCCGGTATCGATGGGATTGAAGTGGTCGATACCGACGCCTTCGATGCACTCACACGCACGTCCGATCCAGCCGAACCCGATTGGTCGATGGACGAAGACGACGTCGCCGTGCTGCTGCACACGAGCGGCACCACGGGCGACCCAAAGGTGGCCGTGCTGCGTCACCGTCATCTCACGTCGTATGTCCTCGGCTCGGTGGAGTTCATGGGCGCCGGCGACGACGAGGCGACGTTGGTGAGCGTGCCGCCGTACCACATCGCCGGGATCGCAGCGCTCATCACCTCGGGGTTCTCGGGACGTCGCATCGTGCAGCTCCCCTCCTTCGACGCCACCGAGTGGGTGCGCCTCGTACGCACCGAGTCAGTCACGCACGCCATGGTGGTGCCCACGATGCTCGGACGAATCCTTGACGAGCTCGCCGACGGTGCGGGTCTGCCCAGCCTTCAGCACCTCTCGTACGGCGGAGGGCGTATGCCGCTGCCCACCATCGAGCGCGCGATGGAGCTGCTGCCGCACGTGAACTTCGTGAACGCCTACGGGCTCACCGAGACCAGTTCGTCGATCGCGGTGCTCGGACCCGATGACCATCGCTCCGCCTTTGCAGCAGACGACGCCGCGGCACGCCGGCGACTCGGCTCTGTGGGGCGTCCACTCCCCACTGTGGAGATCTCCATCCGCGACCCGCTCGGCGTCGAGCTGCCCGCTGGCGAGCGTGGCGAGATCTGGGTACGCGGCGACCAGGTCTCCGGCGAGTACTCCTCCAAGCGAGCACTCAACGACGACGGCTGGTTCCCCACCAACGATGCAGGATCGTTCGACGACGAGGGCTACCTCTTCATCGAGGGCCGGATCGACGACGTCATTGTTCGCGGCGGCGAGAACCTCTCGCCCGGCGAGATCGAGGACGTGCTCATCACCCACCCCGCCATCAAGGAGGCCGCTGTCGTCGGCATGCCGAGCGACGAGTGGGGCGAGGCTGTCGCTGCGTTCGTGGTGCTCCACGACGGCGAGCAACTCGGCACCGACGAGGTCTGCGAATGGGTGGTCAAGCACCTGCGCTCGTCGCGCCGGCCCGAGCGAGTGGAGTTCCGCAACGCGCTCCCCTACAACGAGACCGGAAAGCTGCTCCGGCGCGAACTGAAAGCCGAATTCACCACCGGGTCCTGACCCGGCACGTATCAACGTCCTACACACGCACTTGGAGGTGCACCGATGGCGGTCAATCGATTCCCCGTGGAGGCGACCCACATCCTCATGTTCGCAAGGTCCATCGGTGACCCGAACCCGATTTACGCCGATCCTGACTATGCGAAGGGCACAGAGGTCGGATCCATCATTGCTCCACCCACGTTTGTGCAGGCGAGCGCACAGTTCGACGACGAGTACCCACTCCGCCCGGTGATCGGCAAGGAATGGTTCGGCTCCGGCAAGGAGGCCACCGGCATCACGAAGAAGCCCGGTGGTGGCGGGGGTGGCGGCGGCAACGGGGGGACGCTGCACGCCGAGCAGCACTACGAGTACCACCGTCCGCTCCGCGCGGGCGAGGTGCTCACTGCAACCGTGCTGCCTGCCCGTACGTGGGAGAAGGAGGGGCGCCGGGGCGGCAAGCTGCACTTCAGCGAGACCACCATCGAGTACCGCACACTCGACGGCGAACTCGTGGTCACCGCACGCGGCGTCGGCGTGCGTACCGAGAAGGTGGTGGAGCAGAAATGAGCATCAAGGCATCCGAGATCAAGGTAGGCGACTCCCGCGAGGTCGTCATCGTGGAGGATCTCAAGCGAACACAGATCGTCATGTACGCAGGGGCATCGGGCGACTACAACCCGCTGCACACCGACGAGAAGTTCACCCAGGAGATCGCCGGCTACCCCACCGTGTTCGCCCACGGCATGCTCACCATGGGAATGACCGGCCGGGTGATCACCGACTGGGTGGGCGACGGTCGCATCACCAAGTACGGCGTGCGGTTCACCAAGCAGGTCTTCCCCGGTGACACCCTCACCACCACCGCAACGGTCGAGGCGATCCGCGACGAAGGCGGCGCGAAGTTCGCCGACTTCAAGGTGACCACGCGCAATCAGGACGGCGATGACGTCGTCGCCGGCTACGCGTCGGCCCGCCTCGACTGACAGCACGCCGGAACCTGCTCCATGGTGAACCCGCGTGCCCTGCCGAAGCTCGTGGTGTTCGACCTCGACGGAACCCTGCTGGACGCTCACGAACGCGTTGCCGACCGCACTCGGGACGCGCTCGAAGCACTAGCCGACCGCGGAACGTCCATCGGGCTTGCCAGCGGCCGCTACTGGAGTCTGGTGCGCCTCACTGCCTCCGAGGCAGGACCGGCCGTGCGCTTCGGTATCGCGTCGAACGGAAGCGTCATCGGCTCATTCGACGATGATCGGATCATCGACCGCCTCACCATCGACCGAGCCGCCTTTGTACGGGTGGTGCAGTCGCTGCGGCTGGCCGACCCCCGCTTCGGCTTCACCGTGCAGACCGACGACTTCATGGTGTTCGAGCCCGGTTTTCTCGATCGATCCCCGCTGCTCCCCAAGGGCGAGGAGATCCGCAACGTGCTCGACTACGACACGGCCGAACCGCTCAAGATGTGGGTGTTCCATCCCGAACACGACGAGGACAGTCTCATCGAAGTGCTCCGTCCGCTCGTGCCTCCCGAGTTCGGGGTCGGGCACACGAGCCTCATGGCGGCCGAGATCGGTCCGAACGGGGTCGACAAGGCCAACGGGGTTGCGCGCCTCGCAGGCCGCCTCGGGCTCGACCGTACCGAGGTGATGACGTTCGGCGACAACAGCAACGACCGATCGATGCTCCGGTGGGCAGGCCGATCGGTGGCGCTCGCCAACGCGGACGACGTCACCAGGAGCTGTGCCACCGAGGTGACCACCCACACACACGACGACGCTGGCGTGGCGCGACACCTCGAGGCATTGCTCTCAGCGACCGATCACTGAGAGCGCACAGCAAGCACCTGCCCCAGGAGCCGCTCGGCATGACCGACGGATCCGGGCTGCAGTTTCTGCCCCGGGGCATGGCAGCCACCTGATCAGGGGCGACTACCATGACGCCGCAGCAGTCGAGGTTTCCTGAGGCTCAGTGGGGCACTCGACCAATTCGGACGTCCACGGGAGGGCGAGATGGCTTCACGAGTGGTGATCAAGGGCGGCACCGTCGTCGACGGCAGTGGTGCTCCGGGCCGTGACGCCGATGTGGCCATCGAGGGCGACCGCATTGTCGAGGTCGGCAAGAACCTCTCGGGCGACCGAACGGTGGATGCGGGCGGAGCGGTCGTCGCCCCCGGGTTCATCGACATCCACACCCACTACGACGCGCAGGTCTTCTGGGATCCAGCACTCACGCCGTCGTGCTTCCACGGTGTCACCACCGTGGTCGCAGGGAACTGCGGGTTCTCCATCGCCCCCGTTCGGCCCGACGATCGCGAGCTGCTCGCACGCACGATGGAGAAGGTCGAGGACATGGATCCCGCGTCGCTCATCGAGGGCGTCCCGTGGGACTTCGAGACCTTCCCCGAGTACCTGCAGTCCGTGGCGCGGCACGGCACCGCGTTGAACTACGCCGCCTACATCGGCCACACAGCCCTTCGCATGTACGCGATGGGCGAGGAAGCGACGGGGCGCGAAGCCCGTCCCGACGAGATCGCCAGAATGGCCGCCTCGGTTCGCGAGGCGATGGCCGCCGGGGCCGCCGGTTTCGCCACCAGTTTCGCAGTGACCCACCGAGGCGCCGACGGACGTCCCATCCCGAGCCGCTGGGCATCGAAAGACGAGATCCGTGCGCTCTGCCAGGCCGTTGCCGACTCGGGTCGCGGCGTGGTGGGCATCAACGGCGGCGAGAACCTCGGGTTCAGCGAGGCCTACGAACTCCAGATGCAGGTAGGGGTCCCCTTCACCTACACCGCCGTGCTCACCCTGCCCACCGGTGCTCACCTAAAGGCAGCAGAGATCAACCGCGCAGGCTGGGCACGCGGGGCGCGCGTCTGGCCGCAGGTGAGCTGCCGACCGCTCTCGTTCTCGATGACCATGGCGGAACCGTTCACCCTGAACATCAACCCGGTCTTCGCAGAGCTGATGCCGAAGAGTGTCGCCGAGCGGCGGGCTGCATATGCCGATCCGGCATGGCGTTCACGAGCACGGGCTGAATGGACGGGCTCCAAGACACTGCCGCCACGGTGGGAGTCGTTCGAGATCATGGAGTCCAGCGCGAACCCCGATCTCGTCGGCAAGCGGATCACCGCGCTCGCTTCCGCGGTCGGAGCCGATCCCTTCGACATGCTCTGCGAGCTGACACTCGCCGAGGCCGAGCCGAAGGACCTCCGCGTCAAGGCAATCCTTGCGAATGACGATGTCGACGGCATCACCATGCTGCTCCAGGAGGAGCACACCACGCTCGGACTCTCCGATGCCGGTGCCCACGTTGGTCAGCTCTGCGACGCCCCGCTCTCCACCGATCTGCTCGGCAACTGGGTGCGCGACCGCCAGACCATGACGATGGAAGCGGCGATCCGCAAGCTCTCGGGGCAGCAGGCCGACATCTTCAACTTCACCGACCGCGGCTACCTGCGAGCGGGCTACCACGCCGACATCGTCGTGTTCGACCCCGACACGGTCGCTCCGGGCCCGGTGCGGCGCGTGCGCGATTTCCCGGCAGGCGCCGAGCGGCTCACCGCCGACCGACCCACGGGCATGCGTCACGTCTTCGTGAACGGCACGGCCATCCACGCCGATGGCGAGCACCTTGCCTCGGCCATCCAAACGCGTCCTGGTCGTTTGGTGTCGCCGACGCCTTGGTGAGCAGCCCGAGGGCGGCGATGCCCGCAGTCCCCGACACACCGTTCGTCGCCGTCGACGTCGCCGCGCTCGAACGGAATATCTCGTCGATGCAGGAGCGAATGGCCGATCGCGGAATCGGCGTGCGTCCGCACACCAAGACGAGCAAATGCATCGAGGTGGTGACACGGCAGGTTGATGCCGGCGCAGTCGGGCTCACCGTTGCCACGCTCGGCGAGGCCGAGTCGCTCGTCTCGCACGGATTCTGGTCGGTCTTCCACGGGTACCCGCTGTGGGCCGGCACCGCCTCCCGCGCCCGTCGGGTCCGGGCGCTGCACGAGGAGTGCGACTACCTCGTCGGCGTCGAGTCGCTGGAAGCGGCCACCGCCCTCGCCGCTGCGGTCAGGGGAAGTGGCTCCCCGCTTCGTGTGCTCATCGAGCTCGACTGTGGGATGCAGCGCTCCGGCGTGCACCCCGAGGCCGTTGCTGATCTGGCACAGCGATGCGGCGACCTCGGACTCGATGTCCGGGGGGCCTTCACCTTCGGCGGACACGCCTACCAGTCGTGCGACGCGCCCGTGCACGCCGGCGACGACGAAGTGAACGCGCTCACTGCGGCACGAGACGCTCTGCTCGGCATCGGTCTCGTACCGCAGATCCTGAGTGCCGGCTCCACACCAACGGCGCTCCACTCCGCGCGGCCGCCGGTGACGGACGAGCGTCCCGGCACCTACGTGTTCCTCGACCGCCAGCAGGTGGCGCTCGGCGCCGGCGAGATCAAGCAGGCGTCGCTCGTCGTGCTCACCACGGTGGTGGCGAGTCACGCCGATGGCCGTTTTGTGCTCGATGCCGGGTCCAAGGTGCTCTCCACCGATCGACCGCAGTGGCTCGAGGGCTTCGGCTACCTCCCCGCCTACCCCGATGCAGTCGTTGCGCGGCTCTCCGAACACCACGCGGTGTGCACCACAACGGCCCGACGCCCTCGTGTGGGTGAAGTGCTTGGGCTCATACCCAACCACTGCTGTGTCGTGGTGAATCTCGCCGACACCCTCCATACCGTTCCAACGATCGACCTACACGCCGACCTCCTCGACCCGGCAATCTGGCACGGGGCCGAACGGTGGTCCGTGGCATCGCGCGGCGCGAACACCTGACCGACGGCCCGACACCACGCGCCGGTCGGGCCTCCCGGATCAGCCCGGGGTGATGCCGTGTCGCTTCTCCACCGCACTGCGGTCGCGCGGATCGGCTGCGGCAAACCGCCGGATGAGGTCGCTGCGCAGCCCCTCGAACGGGACCACGGCGTCGATCACCATCTCAGAGGCAAGGCGATAGAGATCCACATCTGCCTCGTACTCGGCCCGCTTGGCCAGTACGTACGCCTCGCGCTCGGACGGATCATCGATCGCGGCGATCTTGTTCGCATACACGGCGTTCACCGCAGCCTCCGGTCCCATCACGGCAATCTTCGCGGTGGGCAGGGCGATGGTGGCGATCGGGTCGAAGGCCGGACCGCTCATCGCATAGAGCCCGGCGCCATAGGCCTTGCGGACCACCACGCAGATCTTCGGCACGGTTGCCTCGGTGATGGCCGTGATCATCTTTGCCCCGTGACGGATGATGCCCTCACGCTCCACCTTGGTGCCGATCATGAAACCCGGAACATCGGCAAGGAAGATGAGCGGGATGCTGTAGGCATCGCACATCCACACGAAGCGAGCGGCCTTGTCGGCAGAATCACCGAACAGCACGCCGCCCTTGTGAAGCGGGTTGTTCGCCACGACACCCACCACGTGTCCATCGAGGCGGCCGAACCCGATGGTGAGTTCCGGCGCAAAGAGTGGCTTCACCTCGAAGAACGAGCCATCGTCAACGAGACATTCGATGAGTCGGCGCATGTCGTACCCCATCGAGTCGTTGTCGGGGAGCACCGCCGCGGTCAGCGAAGCGGCCGGCTCGACCGGTTCGTACTCGGTCGGGGCCTCGCGCCAACTGTTGGGAAGATACGAGAAGAAGTCCCGCGCCTGGGCGATTGCGTCGGCATCGTCGACAGCGAGGTTGTCGCCGCACCCCGACACGGTGGCGTGCATCCGTGCACCACCCATCTCCTCGAGCGTGACGTACTCGCCGATCACCTCCTCGGCCATGCGTGGTGAGCCGAGGTACATCGAGGCATTGCCCTCCACCATGATCACGATGTCGCAGAAGGACGGGATGTACGCGCCACCCGCCGCCGACGGCCCGAACAGGCAGCAGATCTGGGGGACCTTTCCCGAGAGACGCACCTGATTGGCGAAGACCCGACCAGCGCCGCGTCGACCGGGGAAGAGATCGACCTGATCCGTGATCCGAGCGCCAGCCGAATCGATGAGCCAGAAGATCGGTACCTCGTGGCGGAGGGCGTACTCCGTGATGCGAATCATCTTCTCCACCGTGCGCGCGCCCCACGAGCCCGCCTTCACCGTGGGATCGTTCGCCACCACACACACGGCACGGCCATCCACCCGCCCGAGCCCGGTCACTACCCCGTCAGCGGGGAGGTCGTCGGCCATCGTGTTCGCAAGCAGGCCGTCCTCCACGAAGCTGTCGGGGTCGAGCAACAGAGCAAGGCGCTCCCGGACGAAGAGTTTGTTCTGGCGGGCCAACTTCTCGCCCTCCCGATGGAGGTTGCCCGACTCGGCGCGCTGGCGCCGCTGCTCGAACTCCTCGCTCATGGCTCACCCCCCTGTTCCGTACGCGTACGGCATCACGACGGTAGTACCCCCGGCGAGCTCGCTTGGTACCGTCGGCCCATGGGGAACAACAAGGTGCTCATTGCCGGCCTCAGTGGTGTCATCGGGTACGCCACCGCGCAGCAGTTCGCTGCGGATCCCTCGTGGGAGGTGGTCGGGCTCTCCCGCCGCAAGCCCGATCGGCTCGGACGCGTGCATCACGTCCCGCTCGACCTCTCGGACCCGGCGGCGTGCCGCGAAGCACTCGGCTCGGTCACCGGGGTGACGCACCTTGTGTATGCCGCCCTGTTCGAGAAGCCCGGCTTGATCCCCGGTTGGTACGAACGGGACCAGATGGAGACGAACCTGCAGTACTTCCAGAACCTGATGGATCCGCTCACCCGTGCGAATCCCGGTCTCCGGCACGTGACACTTCTGCAGGGCACCAAGGCATACGGCGCCCATGTCGCCCCGATGAAGGCCCCTGCGCGCGAACGAGAGCCGCGCCACCAGCACGAGAACTTCTACTGGCTGCAGGAAGACGACCTTCGTTCCCGGCATGCGGCCGCAGGTGGTTCGTGGTCCTGGACGATCATGCGGCCCCAGATCGTCTTCGGCGAGGCCCTCGGCAGCAACATGAATGCGCTCCCGGCCCTCGGCGTGTACGCAGCATTGCTCCGCAGCGACGGCGAACCGCTCCACTTCCCCGGCGGTGCCCGCAACGTGAGCGAGGCCGTCGACGCCGATCTCGTGGGACGGGCCATCAAGTGGGCAGCGGAGTCACCTGCGGCCGCCAACGAGATCTTCAACATCACCAATGGTGATGTCTTCGCGCTGCGAAATCTGTGGCCCGCCATCGCCGATGCGTTCGGGATGGCGGAGGGGGAAGACCGACCCCTCTCGCTGGCGGCGGCAATGCCGGCCCGCGAGCCGGACTGGAGCAGTCTGGTCTCCCGATTCGGGCTCACGGCCCCGACCAGCCTCGATGCCTTCGTCGGGCAGTCGTTCGTGTACGCCGATGCCATCTCGGGATTCGGGATGACCGAAGCGGCACCTCCGTCCATCGTGAGCACCATCAAGATCCGTCAGGCCGGTTTCCACGACTGCGTCGATACCGAGGACATGTTCCGACGACTCATCGCCCGCTTCCAGGAACTCCGGCTCCTGCCTCCGAGGAACTGGTGACCCTCCCCGGGGCACCTACGATCGCGTCATGCCCACCGCACGAGTCAGTCTCCTGGCCGGCCATCCACGCCCAGCACTCCGTCGCCTGATGGAGAACATCGTCGCCGTGCTCCACGCCACCCTCGATGCTGCACCGTCACGCATGACCGTGTCGATCGACGAGATCGAACCCGAGCTCTGGCTCGTCGACGGCCGGCCCGCATCGGAACTTGCCCAGGGACTCTTGCCTGCAGCGGTCGACAACCCGCTCATCGAGATCAACATGGTGGACGGCCGCCCCCTCCACGTCATCCACCACCTCCAGCGCGAGCTCACTGCCGGCACTGCGCACGCACTCGGCGTTCAGGCAGACCGAGTTCGGGTGGTGATCCGTCAGATCCCGGCCGACGACTGGTCGATGGGCGGCACGTCGGTTGCCGTCGCACGCGCCGAGAACCTTGCGGCGCGCACCCGCGCCGACGGCACCGGACCGACAGCCCGACCGTGACCGCACTGAAGTTCAGCCTCACGCTCCCCCGCTACATCGACGCCGGTGAGCGCGATCCGTTCCGACGCACCTACGAGTACGCGCGCTTCGCCGAGGACCTCGGCTACCACGCCGGCTTCGTCGGGCATCACTCCTTCACCCCCGAGACACGCGATCCCTCCGCCCCGTTCGTCCTGCTGTCGGCGATTGCCGCACGCACCGAGCGCCTGCGTCTCGGCACCGGCATCTTCCTCGCCGCCCTCCACCACCCCGTAGCCGTCTGCGAGCAGGTGTCCACGCTCGACCAGATCTCCAACGGCCGGGCGATCCTCGGGCTCGGCGTCGGCTACCGCACCTACGAGTTCGACGGCCTCAACGTGCCCTTCGCCGAGCGCGGACAGCGGATGGACGAGACCATCCGGATCCTGAAGCACGCCTGGGCGACAGGCCGCTACCGGGCCGATGGTCCGATCTTTCACATCCCCGACCTGCCCGTGTACCCGACCTGTGTGCAGCAGCCACACCCCCCGATCTACGTGGGAGGCACCTCTCCGGGTGCGCTTCGTCGCGCAGCGCACCTCGGCGATACGTGGTTCTCGCTCCCGATGGAGACCCTCGACTACGTGAAGCGACTCGCCGACACCTACCGGGCGAACTGCGCTGCAGCCGGCACCACGCCCCGCATCTGCCTCATGCGCGAGGCGTGGGTCTCGCGGGATCGGGCATCGATCGAGGACGACTGGCTGCAGCGTGCGCTGGCCTTCCACAAGTACTACTGGGAGACGGGCACACGCGGCGACGAGTCCGATCCCGTGCTGCAGCGAATCGGCAATGGCGAGACCGTCGGGCTCGAGGAGTTCGCCACCGACCGCGCCTTCGCCGGCACACCGGAGTTCGTCATCGAGGAAATTCGCCGCTGGCACGACGCGATCGGCTTCGACGAGGTGTGCCTCATCTTCGCCACCGGCAAGGAGATGGTGCACGAGTCGTCGCTGCGTCACACGGTGGAGACGTTCGCCCGCGAAGTCATGCCTGCGTTCACGGCCTGACCGCGAGGGCCTTCGGTAGAGTCCGGCCGCACATGTCCACTGCATCCCCGCACCCCGATGTCGCTTCGGCCGATCCGTTCGCCGTCGCCCGCGACGCAGCGCGGGCACTCGCCGAGCGGAGCGGACGGGCGAACCACGATCTCTTCGTGGTCCTCGGGTCGGGCTGGGCACACGTGGCAGATCTGCTCCCCGATGGCACCGACGTCGCCATGACCGAGCTCCCCGGCTTTCCCGAGCCCTCAGCAGCCGGACACGGTGGTCACCTCCGCTCACTCGAGGTGAACGGGTTGCGGGTACTGCTGGCGCTCGGTCGCGTACATCTCTACGAGGGTCATTCCGCCCGAGTGGTGGCCCACGCCGTGCGCACTGCGCACGCCGCAGGATGCACCACTGTCATGCTCACCAACGCTGCAGGGATCCTCAACCCCGAATGGCCGCTCGGGCGGCCGATCATCATCTCCGACCACATCAACCTCACCGGTGCATCACCGCTCGAAGGCTTGAACCCGCAGCCACCGATGCAGGGACGCTTTGCCGACATGTCGACGACGTACACCCCCGCCCTGCGTGCACTCGCTCGTCGTGTCGAACCGTCGCTCCCCGAGGGCATCTACCTCGGCGTGCGGGGTCCGCAGTTCGAGACACCAGCCGAGATCAACATGGGACGCGTCATGGGGGCCTCCCTCGTCGGCATGTCCACCGTCATGGAGGCGATCGCCGCTTCGCACCTGCGGATGCGAATCCTCGGTCTCTCGCTCGCCACCAACCTCGCAGCGGGCCTGTCCCCCGAGCCCCTCGACGGCGATCACATTGTTGCGGTGGCCCGGGACAACGCACCGTGGGTTGCAGACCTCCTGCTCCGTCTGATCACCGCTCTCGCTGACGAGATCGACGCCTGAGTTCCCGGACCGGACACAGGAATTTCCGATGACCGCCACCATCATCACCAACGCAACCATCGTGACCGTCGACGCCCGGAACAGCGTCATCACCGACGGCACCGTGGTGATCGAGGACGGTGTAATCAACGAGGTACGGACCACTGCCGTGCCGCAAGGCCCACTCAGTTCTGACGTGACCGTCGATGCTCGCCAAGGCATCGTCATGCCGGGACTCATCAACGCCCACACCCACCTCGCAATGACGATGTTCCGGGGCTTCGCCGATGACCTCGACCTCCAGGGCTTTCTCGACCGCCTCTTCCCCGTGGAGGAACGGGTGCTCTCCGAGCACACGGTCAGGCTCGGCGCCCGTCTTGCCTTCGCCGAGTCACTCCTCGCCGGATGCACCGGCGCGCTCGACATGTTCTGGTGGCCCGACGCAAGTCTCGACGAGGCCGAACAGGCGGGCTTCCGTCTGCAGAGCGGACCCATCTTCATCGGCTTCCCCGGACCCGACCACACTGCGTTCGCCGACCGCGTAGCCCGTGCGCGTACGTCGGGACCGCATCGATGGCTCTTCGCTCACGGCACCTACACCATGCAGCCCGAGCAGCTCGACGAGGTGGGGCAGCTCGCAACTGAATTCGCTGCCCGCTTCCACATCCACGCATCGGAGAACCAGTCGGAGGTCGACGATGTCCGATCGCGATTCGGCCGCACACCGGTGGAGCTCCTCGACGACTGCGGACTGCTCCGCAACGGCTCCGTGCTCGCCCATGCTGTCGTGCTGAACGACGACGAGATACGACGGATCGCCGAGACCGGAACGGCGGTGGCGCACTGTCCGCTCTCGAACCTCAAGCTTGCGTCGGGGTTCTGCCGCGTGCCGGATCTCATCGAAGCGGGCGCCACAGTGGCACTCGGCACCGACGGATCCGCCTCGTCCAACGATCTCGACATGTTTCTCGCCATGCGCACGGCAGCCCTTCTCCACAAAGGCGTTCGCTTCGACGCCCGGGTGCTGCCCGCGCCAGCAGTGCTCCGCATGGCCACCATCGACGCCGCACGCGCCCTCGGAATCGACCACCTCGTCGGCTCGATCGAGCCTGGAAAGCGGGCCGATCTCGTGCGGCTCGATCCCGATGCTCCGTCACTGACACCGTCCTACGACCCGATCTCCACGGTGGTGTATGCAGCGTCCCGCGCCGAGGTGCTCGACGTGTGGGCCGACGGCCGACGAGTGGTCGAGCACCGCCGCTGCACCACCATCGACGTGCCAGAGACTCTGCAATCCATGCGAGGCCTCCGCGACGAGATCAGGCGCCAAGGCCGGGACTAGGCGCAGCAGCGTCGCGCTAGCGTTCTGATCCGTGGGACGGACCCGGGTGGGCGCACTTGCCGTAGCAGCCGTTGCCTTGTTGGCGGCCGGACCACTCGTCGCCGCCACATCACCGGCAGCAGCCGACGGCCCGGGGACCGGCACCTCGTGGATCGTCAGCCTCGGCGACTCATACATCGCCGGTGAGGCTGGACGCTGGGCCGGCAACAGCAACACCAGTTCGGCATCCGTCGACGCCGGAGGCCCGACCGCCTACTACGACAACGGCGGCACATCAGAGACCGTCCCGGGCTGCCACCGCAGCGAGACAGCCCCCGTCCACATCGGCAGTGCGGCGAACGGCACAACGGTGAGAAGCCTCAACCTTGCCTGCTCGGGAGCCAGAACAAGCACCTTCATCGAGGCTGACGGCTCGTTCAAGCCGGGGATCGACTTCTACGACGCCGGGGGACGGACTGGTCAGGCGCTCATGCTCCAGAGATTTGCTTCGTCGAACAACGTGAAGATGGTTCTGCTCTCGATCGGTGGGAACAACTTCAACTTCGCCACCATCGTGCAGCGTTGTGTCACCAACTTCCTCACCTCATCGAGCCTGTTCCCCAATTACTGCTACGACGACTCCGTGGTCTCCTCCAACTTCACCAGCACAAACCTCTCCCGGCAGCAGGCGCTCATCAAGACCGCGATCGACAACGTTCACCTCGCCATGTCCAATGCCGGGTACACCTCTGCCCAGTACACGATTGTCGTGCAGACCTATCCGTCGCCCATCCCGAACGGCAGTGGTTTTCGTTACTCACAATCTGGCTTCACGCGTCAGTCCACCGGCGGCTGTGGCTTCTGGAACCGCGATGCCGACTGGGCCAACTCGACGGCGTTGCCCAAGATCAACACGACGGTCACCAGAGCGGCGAGCGCAGCGAACGCCGCCGGCAACGTGCGGGTCCTGAACGTTGCCGGGGTGCTGAACGGACGTCGACTCTGTGAGAACACGGTCCGACTCATGGAGCACACGGGTCTCGGCACGTGGAGAGCAACCGGTGCAGTCGATGCCACAGAGTGGGTGGCCCAGATCCGCACGCTGAGCACCATCGGCGGGCCGTACTCGGCCCAGGAGAGCCTGCATCCGAACCTCTGGGGGCAGAGGGCCCTGCGTCACTGCGTGCGACTCATCTGGAACAACGGCGCTCCCAGGTCGGGGACGTGCACCCGCTCCGCCAACGGTCTTTCGGCCTTGGGCGAGCCGATCATGCGCCTCTCCTGACGGACAGCCGGGCGGGCGCCACCGTTCAGCGAATTGCCACGGCGTTCCCCGGTGAACCGATACCTCCCGGCAGATGCATCGGCGCCGCCACGAAGAAGAACGTCCAGCGCCCGTCGGAACGGCATGCCTCCGCAAGCCGGTCGAGATCGAACATCTCACCGAGCGCCATGCCGAGCGCAGGGATGAGTCGGCGGTGCAAGGAGCCCACGGCCGGGTCCCCGGGCGACATCTCGACTGCGGGGTTGTCGGCCACCACTGCTGCAGGGTGGCTGTTCCAGATCAGCCGCGCGGTGTCGTGGTCGCCCTGCAACCCTGCGAACGCGGTCGCCTCGGCATACGCAGCACGACTTGCAGCGTCGAGCGCACGATAGGCAGCGACCCAACCGGTGCGGATACACCAGATGTCACCGACACGGGGCGCAACTCCCTGGGCATCCAGCACCGACGCGAGATCGCGCGCCGAGATCGGCTGGGCCTCGAGGGGCTTGTACCCCGGACGGTTCGCCGCCATCCACCCGGCGACGTCGATCAGGACCCCGCGTCCGGCGATGCCGTGCTCTGCCCAGTGCTCGATGCCGAGCGTCGCGGGGCGACCGATCGGGTCATCAACACTGTCGTCCCAGTAGCCGAGCTCGCGACAGCGGACGTGTTGCAACGAATCCCACTGCGTGGATGCCTGCGGATGGAAGTCGTGCAGGCGGTCGTCCATCTCATGTCGGTTCAGGGCGAACACCTCGTGCCGATAGGGCTTTCTCCCGAAGAGCGGTGGGTTCGGCAGGTCGAGCGGAAGGTCGAGCGGGAACATCGTCCCCGCGCGAACCTCCCGTGCAGCTGAAGCCACAACGGCAGGAGTGAGGAGGTTGATCGAACCGAGGCGGTCTCCCTCACCGAACACGCCGCGCGCGTGGCGGATATCGAGCCCGTCGAAGTATGGAAGTTCGTCGTAGTCAGGGAGTCTCATGACGCTCCGTCACCGCCCGAGCGCACAGCAGTTCTTCTGAGAAACTTCCTAGCCAGAACAGGACCAATGCCTCTGGGCAACGTGCCGACTCGGTCGTACTTTCGGGTGAGGGCTCGACCAACCGGGTCTCCGTCACGAAAGGTTTCACCCATGAAACGCATCATCGCACTTGTCGGTGCAGCAGCTCTCGCAACGTCGCTCGGCGTTGCGTCGGCCTCCGCCGCACCGAAGTCATCTCCCGCGAACTGCACAGGTAAGACGGTGTCGGCCCACACCAAGGCCGATCTCGCCTCGGGTCCGACACTCGTGAATGCCGTCAAGGCCTTCTGCTGGGACGGCACTCCGTTCCACTCCTGATGCTCCCCTCCGCGGCGTGAGCGACGTACTTCCGGGTGCTGCGGCGCCCGGAAGTACGCAACTACCTGATCGGGCCGGCGAGGCCACCATCAGTGTTCAGAGCGCTACGGCGAGTGCTACGTTCGGCTCCACGTGATCGATGGGTGGAGCCACATGCCGACACAGACCGAAATCGAACATCTGCTGCGCCGCACCGAGTTCGTTGCTCGACCCGAACGGGTTGCCGAGCTCGTCGCCCTGCCGTCGCTGAGCGCGGCGATTGCGAACATCCTTGCCGTGCCTGCCGATCCCGGCACGATGACCTTCAGCGATACCGCCACCACCGAGTCGGCGAAGGGGAACGAGTACTCGGCGTACTGGCTCGGACGCATGGTCTCGAGCCCGCGTCCGATGCAGGAGCGCATGTCGCTGTTCTGGCACGGGCACTTCGTGTCGTCGAACCGCAAGGTGCTCGATGCCGCCGCCATGCGCGACCAGATCGACCTCTTCCGCCGCACGGGGCTCGGCAATGTGCGCACCCTTGCGATCGCCATGTCCACGCAAGTGGCGATGCTCAAATACCTCGACAACCACCGGAACCGGAACACCTCGCGCAACGAAAACTTCGCGCGCGAACTCATGGAGCTCTTCCTGCTCGGTGTGGGCAACTACACCGAGGCCGATGTGCAGGCAGCGAGTGCTGCGTGGACCGGGCACTCGATCGACTCCACTACGCAGACCTACCTCTGGCGACCCACGTGGCACGACGCCTCGCGCAAGACCTTCCTCGGCAGGACCATCAACTCCGGCACGGACCAGACACTGCACGGGGCGGAGACCATCAACGTGATGCTCGGCACCGGGCTCGTCCCGAGTACTGCCACCAACACGGCGAACCGCGGACGTTCGACCAAACTCGTTGCCGCTGAGCACCTCTCGCGCAAGCTCTGGGCCGAGTTCGCCGGCACCACACCGTCGAGCACCGTGATCTCGGCGATGAGAAACGCTCTCGTGAACGCGAACTTCTCCATCAAGCCGTGGGTAACCGCCATGCTGCTGCGTCCGGAGTTCTACTCGCTCGAGGTCCGTCGGGGGCTCGTGCGCGCACCGATCAACGCAGCCGTCGCCGGACTCGTTGCCACCGGTGTCACACCGTCCACCTCCTGGGTGTACGACCTCAGCGATATGGGCCAGCGGCCGCTCCACCCGCCGAACGTGAGCGGCTGGCGCACCAACGGCTACTGGCTCAACGCAGCAGCGATGACCGCACGCGCCGACCTCGCCGGGAAGATGTACACGCTGGTGAAGTCCACGTACTCCACCGAGAACCTCATGCGACTCCCCGGCGGCACCATCACCCGTGAGGACATCGAGGTCACCTACCGCTACCGGCAGGCCGAACTCGTCCAGCGTTTCTGCGACCTGATGCGGGTGCGACTCTGCGCCGAGTCAATGAACGCACTGGTGTCGTTCGCCAATGTTGCCCCCCTCTACCAGCGGCCCGAGCTCGTCAAATTGATCCTGCTCACCCCCGACCTGCACATCGCCTGAGGAGACCACCGTGCTCGACCAAGACATCTCCACCGGCGACGCCCTCGCACTGCTCAGCCAGCACGACGACGATTCCCCCGCAGGCCTCGATCGCCGGCGCTTCCTGCGCCTGGTCGGCATGGGGCTCGGCGCAGGGACCGCAGGCGTGCTCGGCGGTGCTCCGCTGCTCGACCGCTTGATTCCCGGGTACGACGCCTCGGCGTGGGCTGCAGGGCCGATCGGACCGAACGACGGCGTGCTCGTGGTCATCGGCATGTACGGCGGTAACGACGGCCTGAACATGGTCGCTCCCATCACCGACCCCAACTATGCAACCCAGCGCGGTTCGCTCGCCCTGACGCCGACCACGTCGCTCCCGATCGATGCGGAAACGGGGCTTCACCCGAATCTCACCGAGCTGAAGGCTCGCTGGGACCTCGGGCAGCTCGCCATCGTCGAGGGTGTCGGCTACCCGAACCCCGACCTCTCACACTTCACCTCGATGGCGACGTGGATGTCGGGACGTCCCGGTTCGGTGCCGACGAGCGGCTGGCTCGGACGCTGGCTCGACGGCTATCTCTCCGGAACTCGCGATCTGTTCGCCGCAGCATCGATCGGTTCGTCGGTTCCGCTCACGCTCGCGGGCACCACGGCTCGGGCCACCGCCGTGCCGGCATCGCGACCAACCTTCGGCGCCGACACGTCGAACTCCCAGATTCGTTCGTCGACTGCCATCAGGTCGATGGCCACGGCGAATCAGGGTGCATGGCACGCTGCGGTGTCGTCGGCGTTCGTCGACGCTCTCGATGTGGGCAAGACGCTCGCCCCGGTCATCCCGTCCACCGGGATCGCCTCGGGGGCAATGGCTGCGCCGCTCGAGGTTGCGGCTCACCTCATCAATGCCAACCTTGGCTTCCGCATCATCAACATCGGCTGGGGCGACTTCGACAGTCACGCGTCCGAGGCGACGATGCACGGCAGCCGAATGGCCGAGCTCAACGACGGCATCCGCCGCTTCTACGAGGTCCTGCTCCCCGACTGGGGAAACCGGGTGACCTTCATGACCTTCTCGGAGTTCGGTCGTACCTCCTGGGCCAACGCGGGAGGCGGTACCGACCATGGCACGGCCTCGGCCCACCTCGTCTTCGGGCCCAACGTGAAGGGTGGTCGCTACGGACAACGACCGTCGCTCGCCAACATCGCTCGCTGGCAACGACTCGCCCACCATGTGGACCTGCGTTCGTATTACACGTCGATCCTCGATGGCTGGATGGGCGGCGGGGCATCGAGCATCCTCGGCGGCACCTTCGAGAACCTCGGTCTCTTCGCTGCCGGCCCGGGTCAGACTCGAAGCTGAGCCGGACGCTCGATACCGACTCCCCCCAAGGACCTTGGACGACAGGGTCTGCGAACCGACACTCAGCGCAGCGGGTGTGTCTCGTACATCCTCGCTGCAGCGACGACCCCGGAGAGTGCCGTGAGGACGGCAACCACCCAGATTGCAACCGGGATGTCGAAGGCATCGGCGAGCAGGCCGGCGATCAGTGCACCGAGAGCGAAACCGCCGTCGCGCCAGAGCCGATAGACGCCGACCGACCGTGCTCGCCACGATGGATGCGCAACATCGCCGATCACTGCGAGCAGCGTTGGGTAGACCATCGCCGTGCCGATCCCGAGGAGCACCGACGCAAGCGCCCACCACGCAAACCGTCCCGCTGCGGCGAAGAGTCCGAGCGCCACTGCCTGCACGAGCATGCCGGCGACGATGAATGGTTTGCGTCCGTAACGATCCGACAGACCACCGGTGACGAGCTGGCCAACACCCCAGACCAGTGGATAGAGCGCTGCGAGGAGACCGATCCGACCCACCTCGAGACCGGCGTCCGAGAAGTAGATGGGCAGCAGGCCCCATGCGAGTCCGTCGTTGAGATTGTTGACCAGACCCGCTTGCGAGGCCGACGACAACGCTCGCTCGCGGAACGAGGTGAGCCGAAAAATCTCTGCAGTGCTGAGCCCCTCTGCAGGCGCTGTGCTCCCGTGCGCGTGCACTGCACTCTCGTGACGGGCATGGTGATGCGTCTCGCGAACGAGGGTGGCCGAGACGACAAGACCGAGCACTGCGCAGCCGATGCCGAGATAGAACGGCGCGGGCCTGAGGCCGTGCTGCTCGGCGATGTACCCGGTGGCGAGCGCAGCGAGCGCCACCGCCACATAGCCGGCGGCCTCGTTGAAGCCCATCGCGAGCCCACGCTTGGCAGGACCCACGAGGTCGATCTTCATGATGATGGTGCTCGACCACGTGAGGCCCTGGTTCACCCCGAGCAGAACATTCGCCGCGATGACCCATCCCCAGTTCGGCGCCCACATGAGCAGCAACGGCACCGGGATGCCGATGAGCCACCCCGCAAGCAGTACCGGCTTTCGGCCGTAGCGATCCGACAGGGTGCCCGCAAAGAAGTTGGTGACTGCCTTCACCACCCCGAAGGCGGCGATGAACGTGAGTGCCGAGGTGAGCGCCGACAGGCCGTACTCCTCCTCGGCGAGGAGTGGCAGGACGGTTCGCTCCTGACCGATCATCCCGCCGACGAGCACATTGACGCCGACGAGGAGCAGGAACTGCGGCAGGTTCTCCCTCAGCCCGAGCCTGACACCGGATCGAGCATCGGCGGGTACCGGAGCGCCGGGCGCGGGGCCGTCACCGGTCGTCAACCCGCACGCCGCCTCTCGGGCAGCAGGCCTCGGGGCGATGTCATGGAGGCATCCTGCCCCAGACACGGTCTGAGTCGGTTGAACCCCCGGTAGCCCTCGCCGAAGGAGCACCTGCGCTAGATATGCCACATGTCACGTCAACGTCTGCTTGGCTTATCTAGCACCAGCCCGTAGTCTCCCGCCATGCCCAGCACCAAGACCACCACCACCGAGACCTCCACGACCGCCTCCAGCGCCAAGAAGCTCCTCACCGAAGTGCCCAAGTTCGGCGCCAAGACTGCGTACAGCGCGTTCTCCAAGGGCCTCGAGCAGGGCCAGCGCTTCGCACTCAACACCGCAGAGCGGGTTGCGGGCACGGTCAACAAGGCGATCCCCTCGGCGCTCGAGCCCGCCATCAACCGGACCCGAGGCCTCGTCATTGCCAACATCGACTTCGCCCTGAGCCTCGCCAAGAGCAACGCCGAGTTCGCGAGCAAGTTCGCCAAGACCCTCGTCGAGGCCCGCTGAATCCGTCTCACCGAGCGCGCGGTCGAGCCGGACGGTCGTCGTAGATGACCGAACCGGACGACCGTCGGTCGGGTGGCGACGACTGGAACCGCAGGGTCGGCACGCTCGGCTCTGCCATTCGTGCCCAGCGCCAGCTCGCGCACATGAGTCTGCGCAAGTTGTCGAATCTCGCACAGGTCTCGAACCCCTACCTCAGCCAGATCGAACGCGGGCTCCACGAACCATCGGTGCGAGTACTCCGTTCGATCGCACGTGCGCTCAGCGTCTCTGCCGAAGACTTGCTCCAACAAGCCGGGATGATCGACGCAAGGTTTGAATCACGGACGGAGACTCGCCCAACCGACTCCCGCAACTCCGAGGACCCTGGTCCCGGGGAAGAAGCTGAGGGCCGTGGCCCGGCGGGCGCAACGAACCGGGCCGTCGCGGTGGACACCGAGACTGCGATAGCAAACGACCCACACCTCACGCCCGAGCAGCGCGAAGCACTGCTCACCGTGTACCGCAGTTATCGATCCCGCTCCTGACGCAAGCGTCGGCGCTGGCAGATATCAGTCCTGGCAGTTATCAGTCGAGGACTTCGTCGAGTCCGACGGTCTCGAGCAGGTGCCAGTCGTCATCGAGTCGATTGGCCAGCACGATGAGGTCCGCGAAGTTCCCCTCCGGGTCCTGTACCTGATCCTCGAGCAGGGCTTCGGCGTGAAACCCGAGGCGTGTGAACAGGCCGAGCACATGTTCCTGGGAGGCTGCCACGTCGACGGTGACCTTGGTGAGACCCGCGTCGACGGCCACCTTGAGTCCGTACCGGGCCAACTTCTCGCCGAGACCACGTCCCCGCATAACCGGGTCCACCACGACTCGGAGTTCGCCGACGTGATGCGACCATCCGTAGCCCGGGATCATGGCGACGTACCCAACGACCGAACCCTCGCGCCATGCGACGAAACGATTCGCTCGCGAACGGTCGGACCATGCGCCCACCGTTTCGCGATCGGTAACCGGCTCCTTGGCAAAGGTTCGATCACGCTCGGGCACCCGCTGGAAGAACTCCCACACGGCGTCGGTGTCGGCGGCGGTGAAGGGACGGATGTTCGTGAGTTTCGGCATGTCGTCTCAGATCCTGTCGCTGTGTCGTTCGATCCACTCTGCCATTGCCGGAATATACGAGCGGTGGGCTCGCGCCCCGATGATGAGACCCGCATGACCCGCTGGAAAACGCATGGTCTCGGCGTGGGCGATGTGCTGTGTAATCGGGGCGTTGGCCTCGGGACCCACCATGTGATCACGTTCGCCGACGATGTTGAGCACCGGGCAGCGGATGGCCGCTAGGTCGATCCTGCGACTCGCCGTCACCAGACGATTCTCGGCCAGCTGGTTGTCCTTCACGAGCCAATCGGTGATCTGTCGAAACGCGGACCCGGGGAACGGAATGTGATCGTTTGCCCACCCATGCATTGCTTGATGCGCTGCGAGGAACTCGCTGTTGTCGAGATTCTCGAGCAGTGTCGCGTACGCAGCAACCTTGCCGGTCACGGCCAGCGACGACACCCCTCGCACAACGGTCGGCGCCGGGACGTTGCCCGTTTCGTCGAGGAAATCCTCCGGCACGGCTGCCGCCTGAGAGAGCATCGCCGGGATTGCCCCCATGTGGCGCATGTCGAGGGGCGTGGCCAACAGCGAGACCGAACGCAGCGGGATCTCGGGATGACCGCCGGCGAACACCAGGGAGAGCAGACCACCGAGGCAGTACCCGAAGACATGAATGCTGCGTGCCCTTGCGGCCCGCATCGCCACGGCCGCAGCAAAGGGAATCAGTTCGTCGCAGTAGGTCTCGAGCGAGTTGTTCGCATCGGACGCATCCGGTGTCCCCCAGTCGAGCATGTAGACGTCGTGACCCCGCCTCACGAGGGCTTCCACGAAGCTGTTGTTCGGCCGAAGGTCGAGCACGTACGGCCTCGACACCAGGCTCATCACGAGCAGAATCGGCGGCGAGAACGAACGGTGATCGTTCCGGTACCGGAAGAGCAGCACCTTGCCCCGCTGCCACACAACGTCTTTGGGGCTCACGCCCACTTCTGGTCGACCGACACCGGCGAGATGCTTCAGTCCGTTACGCGCACGAACAAGATTGCGCTCGACATCGCGACGGAGCCGATCGGCCAGCGTTTCGGTTCCCGAATCTGGCGTCGACTCTGGCGACATCTCAGGACCCGCTGTTATCGCCCGGGCTCACACTCGTACTCGCACGAGCCCGAGGAGAAGTCGAGCGAGCAGTGCTCGCCTTGGCCGACGACGTGGACGGTTTCTTGGTGGAAACCATCCGAGCTGCGTGCTCGGCCTCGAGCTGGGCGAGGAACTCGGCGTGTTCGCGATCAGCGAGCTCGGTCCGAAGCGCTCGCACGTCGATCTCGAGCTGCGCAACGTGGGCAAGCAGCCGGTTCACGTCGGTTCCTGCCGGGAGGTTGAACACACGCAACACCTTGCGGCACACATCCTCGAGACGGCGCTCGGCGATACGGCGAGTACGGCGCATCAGTGCCGTCGCTGCCGCGAACTCCTCGCTCTTGGCGACATTGGTCAGGCCCGGCCCGACTCTGCTGTCGCACTTATCGAACAACTCTTTCCACAATGACTGACCCACGACCCTCCCCGATTCTCCTCAAATTCCCTTGCCCGAAAGTGTATGAGTGCGAGATCTACACTCGTCCTATGGCCTCGGCGGAAAAGCCCATGTTTTACAACTCGTTCATGCAACATCCGTTATCGCAACGAGTACGTGCAGGCGCTCTCGTGGCACGGTCGAATCTCTCGCCGCTGGAACGCCCGGACCGAATGACTCGATCGATGCTCGCTGCGATGCGATGGGGGACCACCCTGGCCGGCGTCGTGGCCGCAGCCGCCGCACGCCAGCCACACCGCACCGCCGTCGAGGACGAGATACGCGCGTTGCCGTACCGCGATCTCTGGGACCGTGCGCAACGTGTTGCGGCCGCACTCTCCGAACGCGGCGTTTCGCCTCAGTCCTGTGTCGGGCTGATGTGCCGCAACCACGTCGGTTTCGTCGAGTGGCTCGTGGCAGCCTCCGCTACCGGCGCCGACGTCGTCCTGCTCAACACCGGCTTTGCGGCACCTCAGTTGGCCGATGTCGTTGCCCACGAGGGAATCAGCGTGGTCATCCACGATGACGAGTTCACCGACATTGTCGCCGAATGCGGCGCCACCACCATGAGCGAATCGGTGATGTCGGAATTTGCCGAGACGTCACGGAAGATCTCCCCCCGCAAGACGCAGGGTCGTCTGGTGATTCTCACCTCGGGCACCACCGGTCGCCCCAAGGGAGCGGCCCGCGGTGCTGCTCCGGCGGCGGTGGAGGGTGTCGCTGCACTGGTCGAACGGGTGCCGTTCAGGTTCGCGGATGTGCAGGTAATTGCCGCTCCCCTCTTTCACGGTTGGGGTCTCTCGAACCTGCTCCTCGGCCTCGGGCGATGCGCCACCGCAGTCGTAGCCCGCCGTTTCGAACCCGAGGCCGCGCTGGCCTCCATCTCCGCGAAGAACGCCGACGTATTCGTGGCCGTGCCGGTCATGCTGTCGCGCATCCTCGCACTTCCGCCCGAGGTGCTGGTCGCTGCGCGCACGCCGGGACTCCGCATCATTGCGTCGAGCGGTTCTGCCCTTGGGGCGAAGTTGACGACCGACGTGCTGAATCGTTTCGGCCCGGTGCTCTACAACATCTATGGCTCCACCGAAGTTGCAGTGGCCACGATTGCCACACCCGCTGAACTCAGGGAGCACCCATCAACAGCCGGTCGTTGCGCCTTCGGTGTTCGAGTCGAGATTCTCGACGAGACCGGCCAACCACTGCCCGAGGGGAGCGTCGGGCGCATCTTCGTCGGCGGCGCAATGGCCTTCGACGGCTACACCGGTGGGGGCAACAAGGAGCGACAGCGAGGACTGTTGTCCACGGGCGACCTCGGCAGTTTCCGGGACGGTCTGCTGTTCGTCGACGGCCGCGAGGACGACATGATCGTGAGTGGCGGCGAGAACGTGTTCCCGGTCGAGGTAGAAGACCTCCTCGCCCATCGCCGCGACGTGGCTGACGTTGCAGTGGTCGGCGTACCCGACGAACAGTTTGGACAGGCTCTTGCGGCATTCGTGGTGCTTCGCCCCGGAGCAGAACTCGACGGCGATTCCGTGAGGGCCCACGTGCGCTCACAACTGGCGCGCCACAAGGTGCCGCGGCATGTGGAGTTCCTCGACGAACTACCCCGCAACGCAACAGGGAAAGTACTACGTCGAATCCTCATGGAACGTCTCCCTAGGAGTACGGTGGCGTCATCGTGATCGCACTCGACACCCTCGGTGCACGGCTCGGGGAGCCGGCAATGCAGCGGATGATGACGCTGACCGAGGCGTTCACCACCAGCGCTGCGGGGTCGAGGGCCCTTCAATTGGGTGTGCATTACGAGGCGCTCCTGCGGAGCCAGCACCACGCCATGCTGGAGTACGTACGGGCGACCACCGGCGTCTCCTCGCGTCGGCTCCGCTGGGAAGAGTCCGAGCGCGCTGCGCAGGAACAGATCGAGCCCGGGCGCCGTGTCGGGGTCCCCGGAGCGCCCCATGTGTTCTGGCACGGCCCATCTTGGGTGTCGGGTACCCGCCCGGTCCTCGTCCTCGTCAACGGCTGGACCGCATCGGGCCTCATGTGGCCCCGACAACTGGTTGACACCCTCGAGCAACACTTCGACGTGATCCGTATCGACAACCGCGGCTCGGGCTACTCACGGAGCGCCCCGGCTCCGTTCACGGTGGGCGAGCTTGCCGACGATGTCGTCGACGTCATGGATGCGATCGGCGCCCGCAGTGCGACCCTTGTGGGTCTCTCGATGGGCGGGATGATCGTGCAGGAGTTCGCCATCCGACACCCCCGGCGTGTCGAGCGCATGGTGTTGTGCGGCACGCGGCCGCCGGCGCCTGCAGGGTTCCTCCCCTCCGCAGCGGTGCTCGGCAACGCCATGTCATCGCCTCGCCGCGGCGAGGCGATGTCCGACTACTTCGCCCGCCTCTGGGGTGGTGTCGTTGCGCCGGGCTTTGCCGAGCAACACCCGGAGGTCATGGCAGAGATCGTCGAGACGGTGCTTCGTCGCCCCACGCCTCAGTCGGGCGTGATGACCCAGCTCCGTGCGCTGTCGTCGTGGTACGGAACCGCACGCCTTGCGCAGATACGCATTCCCACCACAGTCATCCACGGCTCGGTCGACCCGTTGATCCCGGTCGGCAACGGTATGCGCCTCGCGCAGTTGATCCCAGGGGCGCGCTATCGCGAGTTGTCGGGTGTCGGCCACGTGGTTCCCTTTGAGGCGCCCGATGCCGTCATCGACGCCGCACTCGGCCGCTGACCGCCGCACCGGTGGCCGGCCCCTTGAGCACCCCGTCCTCCGGGGTCGCCTACGTCGGCAGGGGCACCACCGCCACAGGCGCCCGTCCCCGAAAGCAGGACCGCACGACCATCGATAGGGCTATCTCGTGGTGGAACGGCGATTGACCCCGTGGCGCCCTGCCTCAGACGATCGAGACATCGGTGTTGAGGAGTTCGGCCGCACCAAACCAGCCTCGAAGGCACGGATGATGGCAGCGGCACGGTCCCTGGCTCCGAGCTTGGCGAAGATGCTCCCGACGTGTCCCTTGACGGTTCGCTCACTCAGGTAGAGCAACTCGGCGATCTCCGGATTCGACGCTCCCGATGCAATGAGTGTCAGGACCTCGCGCTCTCTGTCGGACAAGGCCTCGAATCCCGGTACTCCATCGGCGGACGGACGTCCGGCGTGTCGAATCGCCTCGAGCACACGCTGCGTGACACGAGAATCGAGCCATGCCCTCCCGCCGGCCACCATCCTGATTGCGGCGATCAGGTCGTCGGCGGGCGCGTCCTTCAGGACGAACCCGGCCGCTCCGGCTTGCAGCGCGCCCCACAGCACCTCGTCGTCGTCGAAGGTGGTCAGCACGAGCACCGGAGGGCCGCCTGCTGCATGAAGTCGACGGGTGGCGGCGATCCCGTCCATGACCGGCATACGGATGTCCATGAGGATGACGTCCGGCTTGTAGGTCCTCGCTGCGTCGAGGCCGAGTTCACCATGTGCGGCCTCCGCGACCACGCTCATTCCAGGCTCGGTCGAGATGATGAATGCGATTCCGCATCGCACGAGGGGTTGGTCATCGACGATGACGACCCGAATCTCGCCGGACAGGGTTGACGACTGATCGCAATCGCTCACGGCTGCACCGCAGTGAGACTGAGGGGAAACTCCGCCACGACGAGCCATGTGCCACCGGGCGTCGGACCGACCTTGAGCGATCCCCCGGCGATACGGACGCGTTCGGCCATGCCGGTGAGCCCATGGCCCTCTCCCCTGGCGTGTCGACCGGAGCCAGCATCGAGGAGTGGGTTCTCGATCGTCACACAGAGAGTGCTCCGGTCTTGGTCGTGACGAACCCGCAAGTGCACAGGTACACCAGGTGCATGCTGGAGTGAGTTGGTCACCGCCTCCTGCGCGATTCGGAATGCCGTCAGGGACGTCATCGGCCCTACCGAGACACCGGCGATCTCGATTGACGCCTCGAGGTGCACGCCTGCGTCGCGGTATCGGGTCACCAGCGACTCGATGTCGGAGATCTGAGGAAGCGGGTCCTCGAGACTGCTACCCGACACGGCCGACGCAGTGTCGGCAGCCCGGAGTAGTCCCACGACCTGCCGAATCGAGTCGAGGCTTTCCCTCCCGACCGCCTCGGCTCGCTCGAGAGCCGCCGCCGCTTGCTGCGGGTCGGTGCTGAACGCACGACGCGCGCCCGCCACCTGAAGAATCGTGACGGTGAGCGAGTGGGCAACCACGTCGTGCACCTCGCGGGCGATCCGGGTGCGCTCCTCGGCCGCAGCATGTCTGCGCTCTCTGGCGGTCGCCTCACGCAGGTCGGACACGAGTGTCTCCTGCCTGTGCAGCAGGGTGCCAGCGAGCCAAGACAGCCCGATGCCACCGAGGAAGTAGACCGTCCCCTCGGCCTGCGGCGACTGGCGGAGCGCACACCCGATCGTCATGGCGATCGAGGCGGACAGACCCGCAGCCAGCACTACCCGGCTCGCACGGCGATAGGTGATCCAGACCACGGCGACGTAGGCGGGGAACAACCCACCGGGATTTCTGTCGACAAGGACGATCATCGCCGCAGGAATCATCGTCATCAACACGAACAGCCGAGGATCGAGACGCACTCCCCTCGCCTCGAGCGCCCAGGGAACCAGGCCGACCACTGCGAAGACCCACGTGATCCACGTGATCGGGTCCTCCTCGCCAAACACGGCGATGAGTGCCGCAGCACAGGCTGCGGTCGCCATGGCCAGCGCGGTCGTCATGCGTGCTCCACCCGTTGCGCGAGGGAGCGCTTCCTCCATGGAAAGCACCGTAACGGACGTGAACGCATCGTTCACCGTCCCGCAGTACGGGTTGACCTGCGACCTGGGGACGGCTCGGAAACCGGCCGACGCCCGATGGCAGACACTCCGCTCGGAGAGGACGATGGGGGGTGAGGAGGCACAGGGGTTGCTGCGCCCCTCGCCGGAAGGAACAGCCATGCTCACTCGACTTGCCCTTTTCACTGTCCGCAAGAGGCGATGGGTGCTGTCGGTCACCGTCTTGTTCCTGTTGGCCTCCATAGGCCTCGGCACCGGCGCCTTTGGGGTGCTCAAGACCGCGGGCTTCGACGATCCATCCTCGGAGAGCGCGAGGGCGGAGGCATTGCTCGAGAAGCACTTCGGCGGCGGCGAGCCCAACGTCGTGCTCGTCCTCACCGCCGATGCGGGAAGCGTCGACGACCCGGCGCTCGCCTCGGACGGGGCTGCACTGGTAGCGCGCCTCGAAACCATCGAGGGCGTCGATCAGGTGCTGTCGTACTGGTCGCTCGACAACGCACCTGCGCTCCGCAGCAGTGACGGCGACACCGCGCTCGTGCTCGTCCGAGTGGTCGGGGACGAGGAGTTCGTCGAGGAGCAGCTTGCGACCATCGATGAACAGTTCACCGGTACCCAAGGCCGGTTCACGGTGCTGCTCGGCGGGAGCGAAGCCGTGTTCGCCGACATTGGTCACACCATCGAGGGCGACCTGCTCCGCGCAGAACTGATCGCGATACCGCTCACCCTCATTCTGCTGCTGTTCGTATTCCGGAGCCTGATCGCAGCACTACTACCACTGTTCGTCGGAGTGATCGCCATCTTTGGAACGCTCCTCAGCCTCTACGTCATCGGTTCTGCCACCGACGTCTCGATCTACGCCGTCAACCTCACGACCGCTCTCGGGCTCGGACTCGCCATCGACTACAGCCTCTTCATCGTGTCCCGTTTTCGAGAGGAACTGGATGCAGGACGCTCGATTGAGGCGGCGGTTACCCGCACCGTGCAGACAGCGGGCAAGACCGTGCTGATCAGCGCCCTCACTGTTGCTGTGTCGCTGTCGGCGCTGCTGGTGTTCCCGCTGTATTTCCTCCGCTCCTTTGCCTACGCAGGTGTGGCGGTGGTGCTTCTCGCCCTCCTGGGATCGATCGTTTCGCTACCTGCTCTCCTCGCCGTGCTCGGACACCGCGTCGATTCAGTGCGCATCGGTCGCCGCCGCACTGCGCGTGCCGCGAGTGAGGGAACGTGGCACCGAATCGCCACCCTTGTCATGCGGCGGCCGATTCCGATCGCCGCCACCGTGGTGGTGGTCCTGGTGCTTCTGGGCGCCCCGTTCCTGCGGGCCACGTTCGGGGCTCCGGACGACCGGGTGCTGCCCACTTCGGCTGGCAGCCGCCAGGCCGGGGACATTCTTCGCTCCGAGTTCAGCGGCAACGCTGCCGAGGGATTCGGCGTCGTGGCAGAAGGTGTCGGGGCTGACCGACTTGCCGACATCGCCGCAGCGGCTGCAGCGCTCTCTGCGATGGAGGGGATCGATCGCGTGGAGAGCGCCGCGGGAACGTTCGTTGGAGGACAGCGCTCCTCCTCCAGCCCGAACGATGGCGGCTACTTCGCCAGCGACGGAGCGGCGATCACGTGGATGTCGATCGTTCCCGGCTTCCCGGTCGTGTCGCCGGAGGGCGAACGGCTGGTCAAGGACATCCGCGACCTCGACCTCCCGTTCGAAGTCGCGGTCGAGGGCCAGGCCGCCGGACTTGTCGACTCCAAGGCAGCGATCGGAAGTGCCCTCCCGTGGGCAATCGCGATCATCGTCATCGCAACGTTCATCTTGCTGTTCCTGATGGCGGGCAGCCTGCTCGTCCCGTTGAAGGCGCTGATCCTCAACACCCTGAGCCTCACCGCCACATTCGGCGCCATGGTCTGGATCTTCCAGGACGGCAACTTGTCCGAACTGCTGGGCTTCACTGCGACGGGGACACTCGACATCTCGATGCCAATCCTGATGTTCTGCATCGCGTTCGGGCTCTCGATGGACTACGAGGTGTTCCTGCTGTCACGCATCAAGGAGGAGCACGACCGCGTCGGCGACAACGAAGCATCCGTCGCACTCGGCCTCGAGCGCACCGGGCGAATCATCACAGCGGCCGCGCTGCTTCTCTCCATCACCTTCTTTGCGTTCGGCACCTCCGGCGTGAGCTTCATCAAGATGTTCGGAATCGGACTGGGTCTTGCAGTGCTGATGGATGCCACTGTCGTCAGGGCATTCCTGGTCCCGGCGTTCATGCGTCTGGCCGGTGACGCCAACTGGTGGGCCCCCGCACCACTCCGGCGACTCCACGACCGGTTCGGCCTGAGGGAGACCGAACAGCCCTGAGCTGCGCCGGGCGCGACCGGCGCGGATGGCGCTGCGCATCCTCGGTGAGTGCCCGGGGCGGGCTTCGATCCCGCACCCCCTTGCGGGGAGGGGGGTTTAAGCCCCCCGCGTCTGCCAATTCCGCCACCCGGGCAAGGGTGCGTCGAGGTGACATCGCAGCGCGCACCTCGACCTCGCCAGCCTAAGCGGGAGTGGCACCGGCGTGTCCGGTGTGTCCAGACGGTTCGAGACGAGCGAAGTGACGCGGCCCGCCTACAGTGCCCGATGACGGCGTGCCGGGTTTCGCCGCCCAGGGGACAACGGCGTGACCACCCACGAACACTCAACGGCAGCACCAACGACGTCCACTGCGCGTCGCGACATCGGACCGCGAGAGTTCCTGCTGCTGGTGAGCGTGCTGTCGGCCACTACCGCACTCGGCATCGATCTCATCCTTCCTGCCTTCCCGGACATGCGGTCGAATTTCGGGATGCCTGCCGACTCGTCACGAGTGTCGTGGACCGTCACTGCGTACTTCCTCGGCCTTGCAGTCGGTCCATGGCTCTACGGACCGGTGTCGGACCGTCACGGACGCCGCGCACCGCTGAACGCCGGCCTCACCCTGTACGCCGTTGCCGCGGTGATCGGCGCGCTCGCCCCGTCGTGGCCGCTCATCATCGTCTCGCGTTTTGTCTGGGGACTCGGGGCCGCTGGGCCGCGTTCGCTGAGCATCGCGATGGTGCGTGACCGCTACGACGGTGAGGCCATGGCACGCGTGATGTCGATCTCGATGGCGGTGTTCCTCATCATCCCCATCCTTGCCCCGTCATTCGGCGCGCTCCTCGTCGCCATTTTCCCGTGGCGGGTGGTGTTCTGGGTTCCCGCCGGTCTCGCCATGCTGCTCATGCTGTGGTGCCGAAGACTGCCCGAGACGCTCCACCACGACCGCCGCAGACCGCTCACGTTCAGTGCAGTGGGGCGCGCAGCACGCGAGGTGTTCTCGCACCGACAGACCGTCGGGCTCATGGTGTCGATGACCTTCATCTTCGGGATCATGAACTCCTACCTCGCCGGCTCCGAGGTGATCCTCTCCGACGTGTTCGGGTACGGGTCGTGGTTCCCGCTCTACTTCGGCTGCATCGCTGTGCTGTTCGCCCTCATGTCGCTCGCCAACGCACGGCTCGTGGGGCGATTGGGCGTGGTGCGCCTCATCCGCACCGAGGCAGTAGTGGGCGTCATCACCAGCGCAGCACTGCTCGTCGTGGGTCTTGCTTCGTCGGGTCACCCGAACTTCTGGGTGTTCACCGTGGCGATCTGTCTCTCCATCCCGATGGCGCAAGGGCTCGTGCCGATGAGCAACACCCTCGCCATGACACCGCTGCCCCACATCGCCGGGACCGCATCGTCGATCATCGGCACCACCACGTTCGCAGGCGGCGCACTCCTCGGCAGCCTTTCCTCGGGCGCGTTCGACGGATCGGTGCGGCCCTTCACCATCTTCGTGATCGGCTACTTCGCGATCGGCGCCTCAGCCATCTTCGCTGCCACCTGGGGCGCCGACCGCACAACGACCTGAGGGCACCGGCGGCGGGCGCTGCGGTTCAGGCGTGCTGCTCGAGCAGCGCCCGTGCTGCCGTCAGCGCGGTGTCGTGATCGGTGACGTGCACGACGTGCATCCCCACTGCACGAGCGGCATCGGCCATGGCCTCGAAATCGTCGAGGAACAAGGCCTCCTGCGGCTCGACCCCGAGCAGGGCCAGCGCGTGCAGATAGATCGCCGGATCCGGCTTGCGGAGACCGACTTTGCAGGAGTGCACCACGGCATCGAACCGATCGAGGTTCGGGACCACGCGGTCCCACCACGGCAGCCACTCGACCACGCTGTTCGTGATGAGCGCCGTGCGAAACCCGCGAGCCTGCACCTCGTCCACGAAGGCATGCATCCCCGCATGCGGTTCGAAGTGACCGGGGACGAAGTACTCCGACTGCGGATCCATGAGCATCCGGGTGGCACGGTCGTCGGGATGGAGCTGCGCCATGAAGTCAGCAAGCGTGATCTCGCCGCGTTCGAGGCGGTGTGCCGGGCGGTCGCCGTCGGGGCCGGTGGAGAAATCGGCGAGCATGCTCTGCTGGATGTTCGTCACCTCGAGGCCCGCGGCGCGAGATTGGACGGCAAAGACGTTGCCGATCGGGTGTGTCATCACCCCGCCCACGTCGAAGCAGACTGCGCGGATCACGGGTGCAGGCTAGGCAGTACGTCGCTCGGTGCGCCCAGCCGGGGAACGAGCGACGTTGTCCGGGCACGCAACAGCCCACACGACGGCAATCAGGCGACTCGTCGCTCGGGCACTGGCGCGCTCGTCGAGCCGAAGCCGAGTGCAGCCCAGAGCGCACCTCGCACGCGCAGCGCCTCGGGACCGGTGAGGCGATTGGCGACGATCACGCCCTCGATGAGATCGGCCGCGACTGCGGCGAACGGGCGGCCCTTCACACGCACGGCCACCACGACACTGCGTGGCCCCCGCCGGATGGACCGGTCCACGGGAATGGCGGGTGGGCAGCGGAAGGCGGGCACCTCGAGGTCTCGCTGTCGTGCCGCCCGGGCGAGCGTGCGAGCCGCCTGGGCGAACTCGGCGAGGGTGGTGGTGTCCATGCCCCCATCGTGCTCCCGGGGTGTTACACGGTTGTGGTTCGCCTCGGGTCGGGTGAGATCAGCGCCACGGGCACACCGAGACCCACCTCGGCCCGCACGGTCGCAATGAAACGGCCCGGCTGCACGGCAGGGCGGGGGGCGCTGATCACCTCGGGGCCGAGGCGGTCGCAGAGCGCCACGAGCGAGTCGGGAGTATCGCCCACGGTGAGCACGAGGCCCCACCACCGGGCGGGCCCTGCAGCCACCTGCGGGGACTGCACCACCTCGAGGATCACCTCTCCGAGGCGGAAGAACCCCTGACGAACGGTTCCCGCCTCGCGAATGCGCTTGAGCGGTGCGCCCGTTGCTGCGGCCGCTGCATCACAGGTGCGCTCGAGGTCGGGGGTCATGAGCACCACGTGGTCGATGACCCGGGCGTCGAGCACCGCCTCCCGACCGTCTGCGCCGCCTGACCGGTCGGGCACCGCCGAAGCAGGAACCGGAGCGTTCGTTGCCGGCACGGTGTGAACAGGTGCTCCATCGACGAACGACGGACGGGGCCCATGGTCGTGGTCGCAGGCGCCGTCGTGCACATGTGCTGCGTCGGCCGACGAATCGGAATCGGCCGGGGTGATCCCGATGGTCTGGATACCCGGCGACAGGAACGGCACCACACGGATCCTCACCGAGCCAACGACAGCAGCGCCCGATTCGAGCACCAGACCCAACCGCTCCCACGGAGCGCGCTCGCCACCGACGACGATTTCGGTGAGGCGGGCACTCGACATGGCTCCTCGGTTTCGTGCTCAGGCTTGCAAAATGCCACCGGGCCCGGCGAACGGGCGACGACGGTGGGGTGAGACCACGAGAGGCTGACTGGGTCAGCCGCGACCCATGTTCGGGCGCTTGCCGTGGTTCGCCTTCGAGCGACGCAGCTTCGCCTTGCGCTTCTTGGTCTTCTTCGACATAGGTCGGCAAGGCTACTTCACCGACCCGCCGCTTCCACCGGCCGGTTCGGCCAGGCGCCGCTCCCGGCCCCCGTAGGGGCCCGCCGCTAGCCTCAGCCCCTCGCTATGGAACGCTTCGGTCTCGTCGGCCTGCCGAACGCAGGAAAGTCCTCGCTGTACAACGCCCTGACCGGCGGCGGGGCCCTCGCCGCCCCGTACGCATTCGCCACCAAGGACCCCAACATCGGTGTCGCCAAGGTCCCCGACGACCGCCTCGACCGCCTCGCCGCCATGTCCAAGAGCCGCAATGTGGTGCACGCGGCCGTCCAAGTGGTGGACATCGGCGGCCTCGTCGAGGGAGCCAGCAAGGGCGAGGGTCTCGGCAACAAGTTCCTCGCCAACATCCGCGAGGTCGAGGCCATCGTCTTCGTGCTGCGGGCTTTCGTCGACGACGACGTCCCCGGCCCCTCCGACCCGCTCGAACACCTCCGCGTGGTGGAGCTCGAGCTCGCCCTCGCCGATCTCGAGACCGTCGAGTCCAGATTGCCCAAGGTGCAGAAGGCTGCCAAGAACGACCGCTCCCTCGCCGAGGAGGCCGAGGCGCTGCAGACGGCGCTGGCGGTCCTCTCCAACGGCTCGCCGCTCTATCGCGCGGGCTTGAAGGCCGATGTCCGCGCGGCACTCGCATCGCACTTCCTGCTCACCAACCGTCCGGTGCTGGCGGTGGTGAACGTCGGCGAGAACGAACTCGACACAATCCCTGCGCAAGAGGCGCGCGTGCGCAACGAGCTCTCCGATGCAGGCGACGATGTCGAGGTCATCGGTATGTGCGTGCAGCTCGAGGCCGAGGCGGCCAGCATCACCGATCCGGCCGAGCGCGCCGAGATGCTTGACGGTTTCGGCCTCGGTGAGGGAGCGCTCTTCCGTATGGTGCGCAGCGCCTATCACCTCCTCGGGCTGCGCACCTTCTTCACCACCGGCGAGAAGGAGAGCCGAGCCTGGACCTTTCGTGCCGGATCGAGTGCGCCGGAGTGCGCGGGGCGCATCCACACCGATTTCCAACGGGGCTTCATCAAGGCAGAGGTCATTCACTGGGACGAGTTGCTCGACATCGGTTCGTGGACCAAGGCGAAAGAACTCGGCAAGGTGCGGGTCGAGGGCAAGGACTACCACCCGCTCGACGGCGACGTCATGGAGTTCCGCTTCAACGTCTGAGTCCGGGCGCACGCGAGCCCGGGCAGCACGCCGACACTGCCGTGTGCGAACATGCAGCCATGTCGCTCCCCCTGGACATTGCCCGCTCGCACCTCGAGACGCTCATCGAACGGGTGTCGGGAATGCCCAAGGCCCTTGCCGACGAGGACGGCGACTACCCATTCGCAGTGGCGCACGCCCGCTTCTTCGCCCGTGTCGACGGCTCAGCGCAACCGGTGATCCGGGTGTTCGCCGTGGTGAGCAACAAGGTCGACAAGACACCGGAACTGCTCGACACCCTGAACTCCATCAACACCCATCTCGTCGGGGTCCGCACGATGTGGATCAACGATCAGGTGATCTTCGAGGCCGACCTGCGCGCAATGTCTGCCGACACCGTTGCCTTCGGCGAGGCCTGCCAACTGGTCGCCTCCACCGCTGACCACTTCGGGCCGCCCCTCGTCCAGAACTTCGGCGGCGAGGCCTTCTTCGAGCAGTCCAAGGAAACGGGATACGAACCGGCCGAACCGAAATACGTGGGATACCTCTGACGCCCCACACATCTGTCCGGGCCCGTTGTGACCGGACGCACCGCTCACCTAGCGTTCCGGTGTCCCGAACAAGGAGCAGGCATGGATCGTTGGATCGTCGACAGTGAACCGGGCGGGCGCTTCCCCGCATGGACCCGCGGCAACGCCGCTGATGTATTCCCCGAGCCGGTATCGCCCCTGTTCGTCTCGCTCTATCTCCACGACGGCATGAGCCAGGCGCTCCGCGATGCCTACATCGACATCGGCGTCTACGACTTCGACGAGATCCCCAACGCCAACGGCAAGGACCACCCGGTGCTGTTCGGCGTGTTCGGTGGCCAGGTGTACAACCCGCTGTCGTTCATCCGAGTATTCGGCGCCCGCATGCCCGGCGCGTCACCCGATGCCATCGACAAGGCCTTCTTCGACGAGCGTCCGGATGTTCCCCCGTACCACCCCGAGCCGTGGCACGAGAGCCCCAAGCACGCCGAGAAGCTCGGCGCCCAGGCCGGGTTCGTGCTGAGCACGCCGGGGCTCCCCGAGCTCGACCGTGACAAGTGGCAGGCCGACACACTGCGCGCCTCACGGCCCGACTTCAGCCTCCTCGACGTCAGCGCCCTGTTCAACCGCGTGCGGGCCATGGTGCCGTACGTCCGCCAGACCTTCGAGACGGGCATGTTCGCCTCCACGCTCTCGAGCGTGGGCCCCGGCGCACTGAGCGCCATCTGCGAGGCGCTCGGCGACGTCACCATGAGCATCCGCCTGCTCGCCGGCATCGAGGTCGACTCTGCCGAACCGCCCAAGGCGATGTGGGCCCTCTCGCGCACGGCACGCAAGTCTCGTGCGGTCACCGCCCTGTTCGAGCAGGGCGTGCCGTGCCTCGATGCCCGACTCCGCGGGAGCAACGATCCCGAGGTGAAGCAGTTCGTCGCAGCGTTCGACGACTTCCTCTTCCACTACGGCTCGCGCGGGGCGAACGAGTACGAGGCGATGACCCCGTCGTGGGAGATCTACCCCGACGGTGCGCTCGGCTCGATCGACCGCATGCGTGTCACCGACGACTCGCAGGACCCTGCAACCCGTCGCGCCGTTGCCGTCGCCGAGCGCGATCGCCTCGCTGCCGACATCCGATCCAAGCTCGCCGGCGATGCCGAGACCCTTGGGCTCTTCAACGCTGCGCTCCAGTCGTCGGCCGTGTTCCTCGGCGGGCGAGAGCGCGCCAAGACCAACGTCATCAAGGTGATCGGCGAGATCAAGGTCGCCATGCGCGAGGTCGCCCGCCGCATGGTGGAGGCCGGCAACCTCGACTCCGAGGAACACATCTTCATGCTCCTTGCCTCGGAGATGGACGAGTACAACAACGAACCAGCACGCTTCCGCAGCACGCTCGCGAGCCGCTTCGCCCAGTACCGGCAGCTCGCCGAGCTCGAGCCGCCGTTCGTGATCGACGGGAACCCGCCGCCCCTCTCGCAGTGGGCCAAGAAGGCGTCGGGGGCCGGCGCCCGGGCCAAGTCGGGCGATGTGCTGAAGGGTGCAGCCGGTTCGGGCGGCATTGCCGAGGGCCGCGCGCGGGTGATCCTCGACCCGATGGACCCCGCCGAGCTCGAGCCCGGCGACGTGCTCATTGCGCCCCAGACCGACCCGTCGTGGGGACCGGTGTTCGTCCCCGCATCGGCGGTCGTGGTGAATGTCGGTGCGATGGGCAGTCACGCAATGATCGTCTCGCGCGAACTCGGCATCCCGTGCGTGGTCTCGGTGGAGAACGCCACCAACCGCATCCCCGACGGCGCCATGGTGCGCGTCGACGGCAACGCGGGCACCGTCACCCTGCTCTAGACGCACCAGCCCGCTCGGGCCACATTGGCGCGACTGCTGAGTCGCTGCGGCGCGATGCGCCGCCAGTACGGTTGGATCGATGGCGATGTCGCGGGGAACCAAGGCGCTCCTCGCCACCTCCATCGGCGTCTCGATGTCGGCCATCGACACCACGATCGTCAACGTCGCGCGCGACACCATCGCCGCCGACCTCGAAGCAACCGACACCGGGGTGTCCTGGGTCCTGTCGGGATACAGCATCGTGTTCGCGGCTGTGCTGCTCACCTCGGGCCGCCTCGCCGACCGTTACGGGCGCAAGCGCATCTACGACATCGGTCTGCTCCTCTTCATCGCAGCCTCCGCAGCCTGCGGTTTCGCTCCGACCGTCGAGGTACTCATCGGCGCGCGCGTCGCCCAGGCAATGGGGGCAGCACTCATCGCGCCGGCCGCGCTTGCACTCGTCCTTCCCGAGTTCCCCGTCGAGCGGCGCAGTGCCGCACTGGCCGTCTGGGGAATCGTGGGCTCCACCTCGGCCGCAGCGGGCCCGATCCTCGGCAGTCTCCTCATCGACGGGATCAACTGGCGGGCGGCCTTTTTCGTGAACGTGCCGGTGGGCCTTGCCGGATTCGCCTACGGGCAGCGCGTACTGCGCGAGTCGCGCGACGAGTCCACCCGCGGACTCCCGGACCCCGTGAGCATCCTGTGCGGGGTCGGTGCGGTCGGGCTCGTTGCACTGGCATTCACCGAGAGCAACTCCTGGGGGTTCATCGGGCCGAGAGCGCTGCTCGCCTATGCCACCGCCGCCGTGCTGATCCCGGTCTTCGTGTGGCGGTGCCGGGTGGCGCGACTGCCGGTGCTCGACCTCGCGCTGCTCCGCTCGCGATCGTTCAGCACTGCGAACGCTGCTGGGTTGCTGTTCTCGCTCCCCTTCTACGGCGCCATCGTCGCCGACGTGTCATTCCTCCAGCGCCAGTGGAACTATTCCGTGCTCGGCGCCGGTCTTGCCACCGCCTTCACGCCCATCGTGGGTGTCATCATCGGGCGACCTGCGGGCCGACTGTGCGATGTGCACGGTCACCGAGTCGTACTCGTGCCGGCCGCACTGAGCCTCGCCGCTGCCGCGTTCCTCCGCGCAGGCTTTGCCACCGAGGAATCCACCTACTGGACCCGCATGGTGCTCCCGCTCCTGCTCACCGGTGTCGGGCTCGGGGTGCTCATCCCCGGGATCCAGTCGGCGACACTCAAATACCTGCGCGCCGACCGCATGGCGATGGGATCCGCGTTCTACACCACGGTCCGGCAACTCGGCGCGGCCCTGGGCGTGGCCATCACCGTTGCGCTCCTGCAGCACCGCGACCGCTCCCCGCTCACGAACTTCCGCGTTGCGTGGGTCCTGCACGGAATCCTCGGCGTGGTGGTGGCGCTCATCCTCGCCGTGGGCTACCGGGCGCCGACCGCTGACTAGTGTCGGGGCCAGACTGATCGTCGAGGGGGAACTGCGATGAACACGATGTCACCGTCCACCACCGGACCCGGCGCACCTGCCACCACCGACAACTGGCGCGAACGTTTCACGCCCGAACTCGCGCAGCGCTACCACGACGAGGGAGTGCTGTTCATGCCCCAGTTGCTCCACCCGGAGTGGCTCGCCCTGATCGAGCTCGGCATCAACCGTGTCCTCAGCAACACCAGCCGCAAGCAACGCTTCTACGCCGGCGACCCGGGCGAGTTCATCGACACGGTTCGCAACTTCGACCTCACCCCCGAGTTCCAGTACCTGATGTACACCTCGCCGATCGCCGACATGGCGAGCGCGCTGCTGGGCTCGGAGAAGATCTGGCTGCTGTTCGACCACGTCTTCGTGAAGGACGGCGGCGAGTGCCGACGCACCCCCTGGCACCAAGACCTCCCCTACTGGCCGATCGCCGGCGAACAGATCGTGTCGTTCTGGATCACCCTCGATGCACTGCCCAAGGAGGAGTGCCTCGAGTACATCCCGGGCACGCACCGCCAGCAGATGTACGACGGATTCGACCCCATGCGCGTGCTCGAGAGCCAGAACCTCCCGTTCTACGGCAAGGACCTCCCACAGCTTCCCGATATCGAGAACGAGCGCGACCGCTGGGACATCCGCTCGTGGGAGATCACACCCGGCGATGTCGTGATCTTCCATCCCGGCGTGCTCCACGGCGGAGGCCCCACGTTCCAGGGACGCAAGCGACGCACGCTCGCAGTGCGCTGCTTCGGCGAGGACATCGTCTACGCAGAGCGCCCGGGCACCCGACACACAGCACCCCGCACGCCGGGTCTCCCGCTGCTGCTCAAGCCCGGCGACCCGCTGCGCCACCCCTACTACCCGCGACTGCGGCCGCTGCCCCCGCACATGCACCCCGATTCGTACACGTGATCCCGCAACCCGCCTCCGACACCGTCGTGGTGACGACATGAACGGCCTCGAACGCAACGACACCGTCGCCCTCTCGGCGCTCGACCTGTGCCCGGTGAGCGAGGGCTCTACCCCGGCTGATGCGCTCGCCCACTCACTGCACCTCGCAACCCGACTCGAGGAACTCGGCTACCGCCGTCACTGGGTCGCCGAGCACCACAACATGCCGGGCATCGCGAGTTCGTCGCCACCGGTGCTCATGGCACACCTGGCACAGGTGACCTCACGCATCCGCATCGGGTCGGGTGGCGTCATGCTCCCCAACCATGCGCCCCTCGCGGTCGCCGAACAGTTCGGGATGCTCGAGGCACTGCACCCCGGCCGCATCGATCTCGGACTCGGCCGCGCGCCCGGCACCGACGGCCTGACGGCGAGCGCACTGCGCCGCGGCACCATGCCCACCGCCACCGACGAGTTCCCCGACCAGCTCTCGCAACTCCTCGGGTTCTTCGGTCGCGGCTTTCCCGAGACGCACCCGTACCGAGCCATCACGGCGGTTCCTGCCCGTGGCTACCGACCCGCGATGTGGATGCTCGGCTCGAGCGACTACGGCGCACAGGTGGCGGCCGCACTCGGCTGGCCGTACTCGTTCGCCCACCACTTCATGCCCGAGGGCACCGATGAAGCGCTGCGCGCCTATCGAACCTCGTTCCGGCCCTCGGCCGAGCTCGATGCGCCCTACTCGATGCTGGGGGTCTCGGTCCTCGTCGCCGACACCGACGAGCAGGCGCACTATCTCGCCGGCTCGGGTCTGCTCATGTTCGTGCGCCTCCGTACCGGCCGACCCGGGCTGTACCCGTCGCCCGAGGAGGCCGCACACCACGAGTACTCACCCGCCGAGCAACGACTCGTGCAGTACCGCATGCAGTCCCAGGTGGTGGGCAGCCCCTCCACCGTGCGCGATGCGCTGCAACGCCTCGTCGACCGCACCGGCGTCGACGAGTTGATGGCGGTCACGATGGCGTACGACCACACCGACCGCGTCCGCTCGTACGAACTGCTCGCCGGGGAACTGGCCGCGCGCCCGCTCGAACGCGCCGGCACCGTCGCCGCAGGTCGCGTCCTCGCCGACGCCGACTAGGCCTGCGCGGTCGGAATGATGCAGTCGGGCTACGCCGCCGAGGAAGCGCCGAAGGCTTCGCGCACGTCAACAGCGATGGTGAGCGGATCCTCCAACGGGCCCCAGTGCCCGAGGTGCGGGTACTCCTTGAGCACACCGTAGGGAAGCGCCTCCGCCGTCGCCGGGGCGAACGCCATGGTGTTCGACGCCTTGTCCGAGAGTCCCACACCCACCACGACCGGCACACCGACACCCGCTGCGCGATCGCTCGTCATCAGCCCGCTCGCCTCGAAGGTGCGGGCCTCGTGCTCGGCACGGCACGCAAGCCGTACCGATCCATCGGGCAGGTCGTCGAAGCCGTATTCCACATAGGCCGCCAGACAGTCGGCGCGCATCTGGTTGAGCGGCGGGCGACCCGAGTACCGCCACATCGCCTCGGCACGCGAGGCAAAGATCTCGCGTCGTTTGCGTGCCGGACCCGCCATCTGGTTGCCGCCGTCGGCGGGACGCTGCCAGCCGGCCGGGAACACGATGGGTTCGAACAGATACGCCTGGGAGATAGTGCCGGGTGCAGCCAGTTCCGCGAGGAGGATCGCTGCACCTCCCATCGAATGACCGATCGCCCGGATGGGGCGGCCCTCGGCTCTGTCGTGAACATTGATGGCCGCCGCGCAGGCCAGCACATCGTCGGCCATCCCCGACCAGGCGAAGTGCTCATCGGCGGGCGGCGTGCTGGCGCCGTGACCGCGGAAGTCGAGCGCCCACACGTGGTAGGCGTCGGTGAGGTGGGCCACGAACGGGATGTACGTGCGCCCGTGGAACCCGGTGGCGTGGCAGAGCAGCACGGGCGGGCCGTCGCCGCCTAGGTCGTGCAGCATGAGCGACACACCGTTGGTCGACGGGACGTGCATCGAGGCATTGGTCACCCGAGGACTCTGCCCCCCACGGGCCGGGCCGTGCCAGTTTTGACCGCCGGTCGGGGACCCGCTTGTAAACTGGCACTCCTGCCGTTCGAGTGCTAACAGCAGACCGGAACCCACAGAGCCCACGGAACGCACCGGACTTCCCGGAGACCGATCATGCCCACCTACGTGTACAAGTTCACCGACACCGGCGAGACCATCGAGGTCCAGCAGTCCTTCACCGAGCCGTCGCTCACCGAGATCGCGCACCCCAAAGACGGTGTGGTGCGCCCGGTGAAGAAGGTGTTCCAGCCCGTCGGTGTCACCTTCAAGGGCAGCGGTTTCTACAAGACCGACAGCCGTGGGTCGTCGAGCAGCTCGTCGGGGTCGAGTTCGTCGAGCAGTACGTCGACGTCCTCGGACGCTGGATCGTCGTCGGGCTCGTCGGGTTTGGAGTCCTCCGGATCGAGCAGCTCGTCGTCGACCCCAGCGCCCGCACCCTCTGCGTCGGGCTCCTCGTCGAGTGGCTCATCGGGTACTGCTTCGTCGACGAGCTGAGTCGGGCACCAACGCATCGCGCCACGGACCCAGCCGAGTCGTCCGCTAGGTTCGCCGTCCATGGCACTGCTCTCGACGCGTCCTTCGTCGCGTCGAGTGCGCTCCCCGCAGCGTCTTGCACTCGTCGGCCTGCTCGTACTCCTGCTGCTCGGTACCCGCGCCGCGAGCGCACAGCCGCTCGTCGAGGGAAACTCCTCGCCGAATGCCGACACCGCAGGGCTGAGCTGGGCCGACGGCCTTGCGCTCGGTGTCGTGGAGGGCATCACCGAGTACCTCCCCATCAGTTCCACCGGCCACCTCGTCATTACTGAGCGCTTCCTCGATCTCGATCCGCCCAAGGGAGCAGAGCGCGACGCACTCGACTCCTACACCGTGGTGATCCAGCTCGGAGCGATCCTCGCCGTGCTGCTGCTCTACCGCCGACGTGTCGGCCAGATCGTGTCGGGCGTCGTCGGCCACTCCGACACCGGACGGCGACTGCTGTTCTCCATCATCATCGCCTTCGTGCCCGTCGGCATCGTGGCAAAGGCGCTCGAGGACCCCATCAGCGACCATCTGCTCAACCCGGGTCCTGTCGCCATCGCCTGGTTCGTCGGCGGTGTCGGACTCCTCGTCGGGTCCACGTGGTTGCGCAACCGCGGCCGGACGGGTCTTGCACTCGAGCAGTTCACGTACCGACACGCCGTGATCATCGGTGCGCTGCAGGTCTTCTCGCTGTGGCCCGGCGTGAGCCGCAGCCTCACCACCATCGTCGGTGGCGTACTCGCCGGCCTCACCATCGCTGCTGCCGTGGAGTTCTCGTTCCTGCTCGGGCTCGCAACACTCTCGGCTGCGACGCTCTACGAGATCATCACCAACGGCTCCGACATCGTCGACCGTCTTGGTGTGGGTGCACCGCTCGTGGGCATCGTGGCAGCCTTCGTCTCGGCGGCGGCCGCCATCAACCTCTTCGTCGAGTACCTCAACCGACGGGATCTACGGATCTTCGGGGTGTATCGCGTCCTCGCCGCCGGCGTGGTGCTCGTGCTCATGCTGAGCAACACGATCTGATCCGCCGTACCCAGACCTGCGCTGCGCACTAGACGGAGGGCACGATACGCGGCTTCCAGGGTCGGGCCTCGTCCCAGTGGTGGCCCACCGGTCGGGCCGACCGGAGCGACTCGAGGAACTCACGTGGCCCGTCGAAGTCGGGCATCTCCACGTACGCGGCGCCGAGCGCGTTGGGGACGTGCGCGTCACTGCCGGCGCCGGCGAGCAAACCGTGTTGCAGCGCATAGTCCGCCGCCTGCTCGTTCAACGAACGCAACGAGGTCTTGGCATTGATCACCTCGATGGCGTCAACGAGGCCCGCTGCCACGAGGTCGTCGAGCGCTGCCGCCGACAGGTTCCGGCGCATCGGGTCGAACGGGTGCGGCACGTACACCACACCGCCCTGCGCGCGAATCGCCTCGGCTGCCTCGCGCGGCGGGAGCCCGAACGGGAGATGATCGTCGAGGAACAGCCCGATGATCTCGCCTGCGTGCGTCTTGAGCTCCTCGCCGACCACCACGCGGCACGGCAGCGAACCGGCCAGCTGAACCGCCCCCTTGATGGCGTTGTGGTCGGTGATGCACAGCACGTCGATGCCGCTCTCGAGTACCGCCTCCACCACCTCGTCGGGGGTGGTGGTGGAGTCGCCGCTCCACATGGTGTGGCTGTGCAGATCGACACGCACCCAGCCGGGACGGAGCGGCTCTGCGAGGTGCGGATGACGCGCAACCGCTTCCGGCTGGGGCGCAGGCATCTCAGGACCCGCTCACCGTGACATCGTGAATCACCATCGACAGACCAGTCGCCCGCATGGGCAGCCACTCGAGGTCGTTGCCGAGTTCGGCAACGTCGAGCAGCATCCGCTGGAGCGTGGACGCAATGGTGAACTCGCGGATCGGCTCGGCGAGCGAACCGTTGCGGATTGCGATGCCCGACGCTCCAGTGGAGAAATCGCCGCTCACGGGATTCACCCCCGAGTGCATCCCCTGAACCTGCTGGATGAGCACGCCGTCGTCGATTCCGGCGATGATCTCGGCGGCCGAGCGAGTGCCGGGAACGAGTTGCATGGCGAGGCACCCGCACCCCGGAGTGCCACGGAAGCCGCCGCGCACTGCGTTGCCGGTGGATGTGGTGCCGAGACGACGGGCCGAGTACGACGAGTGCACGAAGGTGCGCAGCACACCGCCCTCGATGATGAGGTTGCGCCTCGCAGCGAGACCCTCGCCGTCGACCTCGGCCGCGGTGTAGGAACGTGCGTCGGTGGGGTCGTCCACGAGGGTGATGAGCGGCGAGGCAACGGCGTCGCCGAGGCGATCCTTGAACAGCGAGCGACCCTTGGCGACGGCCTCGCCGTTGACCGTGGACGAGATCACCCCGAGGAACTGAGCGGTGACGAACGGGTCGAGCACCACGGTGGTGCGTCGGCTTGCGGGCTTCCCGGCTCCGAGCAGGCGGGTGGCGCGGTCGACGCCGTCGTGCGCCGCCCGGGAGAGATCGAGTGCAGCGGGGTCACGTCCGACGGCGAAGCCGAAGCCGCTGGTGGTCTCGCCCCGGTCGTCGGCGAGCGTGCTCACCGACACGAAGCAGCCGTTCGCGCGTCCCGAGGTGCGGATACCTGTCGAGGTCGCCACCGCAGCCTCACCGCCACCGTCGGAGTAGTCGGCACTCTCGACACGCACACGTGCATCACCCTCGCGGGTCATCCGTTCGAGTTCGACGGCGAGGCGGATCTTGTCCTCCGTGCGGAACTGCTCGAGGCGCTCGTCCCAGAGAGCCTGACGCTGCTTCGCCACGCCGTCGGGCAGCGCAAGTGCAGCGAACTCGTCGGGGGTCCCGAACTGCACGTTGTCGCGCGCATCGGCGAGCACCTCGTCGATCACCTGCTCGGAGAGTGTCCCGGCATAGGCGAATCCGGTGCACCCGTTGCGGATGACGCGGACCCCGATGCCCTCGCTCTGGGCAGAGGTGAACTGTTCGACCTCGCCCTGGTACACGCGGACCGAGGTCTCGGTGCCGCGCGAGACATAGGCCTCCACCTGTTCGCCCGGGAGGGCGCGGGCCACGATCCGCTCGGCGAGCGCGAGGAGCTCGCTCATGCTGCGGTTCCCCCGATGGTGAGCGCCTTCACGCGCAGCGTGGGCTGCCCGTCGCCCACCGGAACGCCCTGACCGTCCTTGCCGCAGGTGCCGGGTGAGCCCATTGCGAAGTCATTCCCGAGCAGGTCGATGTCCTGGAGCACCTGCGGCCCGTTGCCCATGAGGTTGCCCTCGCGCAGGGGCTCGGTGATCTGTCCACCCTCGATGAGATAGGCCTCGACCATCCCGAACACGAAGTCGCCCGACGCAGTGTCGACCTGTCCACCGCCCAGCTGCACGACGTACACACCGTGGTCGGTGGCCCGGATGATGTCGTCGGGCTCCTCGGTGCCGTTCAGCACATAGGTATTCGTCATCCGAACCATCGGGAGGTGCATGTAGCTCTGGCGCCGGCCGTTGCCCGACTGTGCCCTGCCCTCCTTGCGCGCACGGAGGAAATCCCACATGTAGTCGGTGAGCACGCCGTCCTCGATAAGCACATTGCGCTGGCTCGGGTGTCCTTCGTCGTCGATGCCGATGGCACCCCACTCGCCCTGCATGGTGCCGTCGTCCACGAGGGTGATGAGCGGTGACGCAACCTGCTCACCACGTCGACCCGCGTACACCGATGCCCCCTTCGAGACGAGATCGGCCTCGAGACCGTGGCCGCACGCCTCGTGGAACAGCACACCGCCGGTACCGCACTTGATGACCACGGGAACAGAACCACTCGGCGCCGGACGCGCCCGCAGCTTGGTGAGTGCCTGCTCGGCCGCCCGCCGTGCCAGTTCCTCGACATCGTTGTCGTCGAACAACTCAAAACCGATGGTGCCGCCGATCGACTGCACCCCGGTCTGCATGCCGATGTCGCCGCTCGCCACCGCCGACACCCTGAAATTGATGCGGACCTGTTCGTCGGTGGCGAGCAGACCATCGCTGTTGGCCACGAGAATCCGCTTGCGACTGTCGCCCATGCCGGCAGACACCTGCACAATCGATGAGCCCGAGGCGCGCGCCGCATCGTTCGCACGGAGCAGCATGTCCACCTTCTTGGCCTTCGGGACCGTGTCGGGGTAGACCGCCACCGGACTCACACGCCGCGAGGCGGACGCAACGAGTCCCACCGTTCGCACCCCGCCGCCACCGCGCGCCGCAGCACCTGCTGCGGCCTCGGCGGCAGCGAGCAGACCCCGTTCGGTGAGGTCGGCGGTGTAGGCGAACCCGGTGGTCTCGCCGTTCACCACACGGATCCCTGCACCGCGGTCCCGACCACTCGACACCTGCTCGACCTTGCCGTCGTCGAGGCCAAGCCCGGTGACCCGCTTGTCCTCGGCGTAGACCTCGGCGAACTCAGCACCTGTGGCGGTGGCGCGACCCAGCACCCGGGTCAGCACATCAGCGTCAAGGAGGGGCGATGCGGTATCCATGCCCCGAAGGCTAGGTCCACCCCGACGACGAGATGGTTCGGACACCGCCAGACCCCGAGCGACGGTGCTGCGGTACTTCCGGCGCGCGCCCGCGTCCCGGACCGTGGTGGGGGTGCCGCGTGGGCGTAGCCTCACCACGATGGCACTGGAGACCGGGGCGCGGGCCGAGATCCGCCACATCGTCACCGACGCCGACACCGCCATCGCGCTGGGGTCGGGAACCGTGCCCGTGCTCGGCACCCCCAAGGTCGTTGCACTCTGCGAGGAAGTGGCCGTCCTCGCCCTCGACGAGGCCATCCCGACGGGTCAGACGACGGTGGGTATGCGGGTGCAGATCGACCACCTCCAACCCACCGCAGTGGGTATCGAGGTCCTCGTCGAGGCGGTGCTCGAGAAGATCGAGGGACGCCGGCTCACGTTCCACGTGAACGTCAACGATCCCCGTGGCCTCGTGGCCACCGGACGCGTCACCCGGGTGATCGTCGAGACCGAACGCTTCCTCGACAAGTCGCGCTAGCGCCAGCCCTGCGGCGGCGCCGTGCGATCACGAGGTCTGCTGAGCCCTCGGGGCCCGCGCCGCAGCGAGATCGGGCACCTGGGTGAGCATCTCGCGCGCCGTTGCCGGATCGACGGGAAGACCCGGGGTGTCACGACACAGTTCCACCATGATCCCGTTCGGATCGATGAAGTACACCGAGTGGCACCAACCGTGGTCGATCTCCATGAGCGGGGCGATGCCGTCGGCACTCATCCGCGCCTTGGTCCGCTCCTGCTGCTCGGCATCGGCCCAGAAGGCACAGTGGTTCACCCAGACAGGCAGACCGTTGGCCTCCGAGAGGTCCGACTTCCAGTCGGGCCGCTCACCGACGCCGTGCACGTCGAAGAACGCAATCGACTCTCCTGCTCCCGCGTCGAAGAAGAGGTGGCGCATGAACCCGGGCGAGCCATCGGGCCCGGTGAGGGCTGCCATCTCGGTGTGCACGAGTGGGAACCCCATGAGGTCCTCGTAGAAGTGCCGTGTGACCTCGGCGTCGCGACACGCGTACGCCACATGGTGGAAGCCCTTGGTGCGCATGGGGCGAGGCTACTCCGCTGCGAACGTGCCGTCGGGGGCCGCGTCGCCCTCGGGCGCCGCGCGACGTCGACGTGCTGTGGCCAGGATCGAACCGGCGAGGGCCGCTGCCGCGCCCACGATTGCTATCGGCACCCCGGGCCCGATGTTGCCCGCCTGCAGTTTCTCCTGGGTGTCGTTCACCACGCTGAGACATGCAAGGTTGAAGAAGAACGAGATGGTGGACATGATCACGCCGAGCACGGCGACAGCGACGACGCGGTTCATCACGAGCAGTACGAGACCCACGACACCCACCACCACGGCGAGCACGATCATGAAGCGACCCGGCGCAATGACCTCCCGCCACCCGTTGTTCTGGCGGCCCCAGAACGTGCGGGTACCCGTGAGGCGATAGCTGTTGTCCTCGAGCCACGGGAGCACGGCACCTGCCATCACCATGGACGCGCCAATGAGCACCAGTACCGAGGCGGCCCGGACGCGCGGTCGCTCGACGCGCGCCTTCACGACCGCATCGGCGTCGGCCGACGGTGCGTACTCGCTCGGCAGTTCACCGGGCTGGGGCGGCGGCAGCGGCACACCGCTCATTGGCACAACCCCTCAGCCAAGGTTCGACGACCTCGGATAGACATCGGCGGGATCGGTGATGACGTTGACGAGATAGGGCACGCCCGACGCAAAGGCACGGTCGAGCGCCGGCCCGATCCCCGACGGGTCCGTGACGGTCTCCCCCGCACCACCGAGGGCCTCCACGACACGGTCGTAGCCGCAACCCGCCTGCAGGTCGCAGGCCATGTCCCAGCCGTAGACGGCCTGCATCGGGTGCTTCTCGAGCCCCCAGATGCCGTTGTTGCCGACCACCATCACCACGGGCAGGCCGTGACGTACGAGTGAGTCGGCGTCCATGAGGCTGAAGCCCGCGGCGCCGTCGCCGAGCAGACAGACCACCTGGCTCGAGGGGCGGGCGATGCGAGCGGCCATTGCGTAACCGGGACCGTTCCCGAGGCATCCGTAGGGACCGGTGTCGAGCCAGCACCCCGGCTCGAACACCTCCACGAACTTGCCGGCGTAACTGGCGAAGTCGCCGCCGTCGCAGATCACGACCGCGTCGCGGGCGAGACGCTTCGCCAGCTCGCCGTAGATGCGCGCCGGACGGATCGGCGAGTCGTCCGTGGCGAGCCAGGAGCGATCGCGCGCCGCGGCCTCGTCCTCTGCTGCCCGCAGCGACGAGATCCAAGCCTCATGGTCGACCCGCTTGCCCGAGTACGAGGCGAGACCTCGCAGGATCGCAGTGAGGTCGCCCGACACGGTGGGGACCTCGACGTGGGCTGCGCGCTGACCGTCGGAGTCCACGATGTGGGCCACCGCTGCCGAGCCGAAACGACCGAAGCCGAGCCGGAAGTCGAGCGGTGTTCCGATCACCACGACGAGGTCCGCGCCGGTCTTCAACATCCCTCGTGTGCGGAGGAAGGCGAGCGGGTGATCGGCCGGGAGCGTGCCGCGGCCCAGACCGTTGAAGAAGCAGGGCACACGCAGGTGTTCGACCGCCGCAGCAAGTGCGTCCCACGCGCCGTCCCAGTACACATCGCTCCCCACGATGAACGCCGGGCGCTGCGCACCCGCGATGAGCGACGCCACAGCGGCGAGCTCGTCGGGATCGGGGTCGGCACCACGCGGGATCACCGCAGCAGGCACCGTTGCTGCGCTCGGGCCGAACACATCGAGCGGGAAGTCCACGAACACCGGACCACGGTGTGGGCTGAGCGCAGTGGTGGCCGCTCGGTGGATCGTGGCGGCGGTGAGTGCGGGGTCGAGCACTGTCTCGGCCGACTTCGTCACCGGGGCCACGATGGGCACATGGTCGAGTTCCTGCAGCGAGCCGGACCCCCAACGCCGGGCGGGTGCGCGCCCACCCATCACCACCAGCGGCGAGCCATTGAAATGGGCGGTCGTGATCGCCGAGATGCCGTTGGTGACGCCCGGCCCTGCGGTGAGTGCTGCGAACCCGGGGCGGCGGGTGAGCTTGGCCCACGCCTCGGCTGCAAAGGTAGCTGTCTGCTCGTGCCGGGTGTCGACGACCCGAACGCCTTGGTTCCGGGCGGCGTCGTAGAGCGGCCAGATGTGACCGCCGTTGAGCGTGAACATCACGTCGGCCCCGAACGACCGCATCACCGCAACGGCCTGCTCCCCAGCGTGGCCAGCCTGTTCCGCCATGTCCGTCCCCCCTTTTCGCCCAAACCGTAGTGCGGGCAGCACCCCGCCGAGCGGGACACGCAATAGGGTGTCGGGCGGTGTCAAGCGAGGTCCAGACCACGAACCCCGCCAAGGCGGCCCCCCGACTCTTCTGGTGGAAAGAGGTCGCCCTCATCGGGGTCTTCTATGCGCTGTACACCTTCTCCCGGAACCGTTTCGGCTCGGCGCGCCTCGCCGAACTCGGACAGCCCACCCAGGCCTTCGACAACGCCCGTCAGCTCATGGACATCGAGGAGGCGATCGGCCTGTTCCACGAGCGTGCCATTCAGGACTTCTTCCTCGACGCACAGTGGTTCATCAGGTTCTGGAACATCTTCTACGGAACCGCTCACTTCGCCGTCACGATCGGGATCTTCGTGTGGATGTACCGGCGCAAGCGCGACATCTTCACCAAGTGGCGCAACTGCATCCTCGCCACCACGGCGCTTGCGCTCATCGGGTTCTCGCTCTACCCGGTCATGCCTCCCCGCCTGCTCGACAGCACCTCCCACTACGGCGGTGCCCAGATCCTCGAGGCACGCGGCATCGAGCCGTACGGGTTCGTCGACACCCTCGAGGAGGTTGGCGGGCTCTGGTCGTTCGACTCGGGGACGATGAGCAAACTCTCCAACCAGTACGCGGCCATGCCGAGCCTGCACTGCGGCTGGGCAACCTGGTGCGCCCTCGTGGGCTGGCGCCTCACACGGCGGAGGTGGGCCCGAGCGCTGCTGGTCGCCTACCCGTTCGCAACGCTGTTCTGCATCATCGTCACGGGCAACCACTACTGGATCGACGGGGTCGGCGGCCTCATCACCCTCGGGGTGGGCTACCTCATCGGGCACTACTTCGACGTGTGGAACGACGCCCGCATTGCGCGGCGTGCGGCTCAGTAGATCGAGTAGCCACCGTCGATCGTGATGATGTCGCCCGTGTGCCATGAGCTCGCATCGCTCGTGAGGTACACGGCGATGCCGCCGAGATCGGCCGGCTTGCCCCACCGGCGCATCGGGATGCGCGGCATCACGTTGTCGGCGAACTTCTTGTAGGCGAACGACGGCGCCGTCATGTCGCTCTCGGTCCAGCCGATGACCAGCGACGTGGCCCGGATCCGGTGGCGGGCGTGCTCCACCGCAATGGCCCGCATCATGGCGTTGAGCCCGGCCTTCGATGCCCCGTAGTGCTCGCCCTTCTGCTGGCCCTGGAATGCCGAACCCGACGACGAGAACACGATCGAGCCCCCGACCCCCTCACGCTCGAACTGAGCCTTCATCACCCGGCACGCCGCCTGCGCCGTGGAGAACGCCCCGTCGAGGTTCACCCGCATCACACGGTGCCACTCCTCCATCGTGAAGTCCACGAATGGAATGCCACCACCCGGAACACCGGCATTCACGAAACAGGCGTCCAGACGACCCAGCGTGGAGACCGTCTGGTCCATGGCGGCACTCACCGCGTCGTGGTCGCCCACATCGCACTGAAGGGCCAGCACCCGGCGCCCCGAGGACTCGATCTGCGCCGCAGCCGCGGCGTTCTTCGCGCTGTTCGTCCCCCAGATCGCGATGTCGGCACCGTGGTCCGCCAGTGCCTGTGCGAAGCCGAGGCCGACGCCCCCGTTGCCCCCCGTAATCAGCGCCACTTTTCCGGTGAGATCGAACAGATTTGCCATGGTGACCGACGCTACTTCCTCGTGGTTCACCACTTCCCGACCGCTAGCGTCGGTGCCGCTGTGCAGCTGTCCTCGATCCGCTCCCCCGACGACCTGAAGACGCTCTCGTACCCCGAGCTCGCCGAGCTCGCGGGTGAGATTCGCGACTTCGTCGTGCAGGCCGTGAGCGAGACCGGTGGTCACCTCGGCTCCAACCTCGGAGCGGTCGAACTCACCCTCGCCCTGCACCGGGTGTTCGACTCGCCGAAGGACGCCATCCTCTGGGACACCGGCCATCAGGCGTACGTGCACAAGATCGTCACGGGCCGCCAGGGCGACTTCACCTCGCTGCGTCAGGGCGGCGGTCTGTCGGGCTACCCGAGCCGCGAAGAGAGCCAGCACGACTGGATCGAGAACAGCCACGCCTCCACGGTGCTGAGCTACGCCTACGGGCTCGCAGTGGCTCGCGATGCCGGTGTGGACCCGCGGCGTCACATCGTGGCGGTCATCGGTGACGGCTCGATGACCGGTGGTATGGCGTACGAGGCGCTGAACAACCTCGGCCACTCCAAGCGTCGCGTCATCGTCGTGCTCAACGACAACGGCCGCTCGTACGCGCCCACCATCTCGAACCTCACCGAGTCGCGACCCGACTCGTTCGGAGAGACGATTGAGCGCGTGGAGTCGACCCTCCCCGAACGCATCACCGAGAAGCTGTCCCAGGCGTTCACCTCCATCCGGCTCAATCCGGTCTACGTCCGTCGGCAGCGCCGCATCGAGCAGTTCCTGCGCGACATCCCCGTCGTGGGAGAGCAGGCCGAGCGCGGCATGGAGGCCTTCAAGGCTGCGGTACGCGAGTTCCTCCAACCGCCGTCGTTCTTCGAGGCACTCGGGTGTCGGTACGTCGGTCCCATCGACGGGCACAACCTCGCCGAGCTCGAGCCGGCGCTGCGCAACGCAGTAGCGCTCTCGAACGAGGGGCCGATCGTGGTGCATGTGCTCACCCAGAAGGGCCGTGGGTACTCGCCCGCCGAGGACGACGACGAGAAACATCTGCACGACGCCCCGGTGTTCGACCCGTCGGTGGGCCCTCCCAAGGCGGTGCCCACGGGATACACCCAGGCCTTCGCCGATTCCATCCTCAAAGAGGCCGAGGCCGACGAGCGTGTGGTCGCCATCACCGCCGCCATGCCCGGGCCCACGGGGCTCATCCCGTTCCAGAACCACTTCCCCAACCGCTTCTTCGACGTCGGGATCGCCGAGCAGCATGCCGTCACCGCCGCAGCGGGTATGGCAATGGGCGGGCTGCGGCCTGTGGTGGCGCTCTACTCCACGTTCCTCTCGCGTGCGTGGGACCAAGTGGTGTACGACGTCGCTCTGCACCGACTCCCCGTGGTGTTCTGTCTCGACCGCGCCGGTATCACCGGCGACGACGGCCCGAGCCACCACGGCATCTACGACATGGCCCTGCTCTCCAAGGTGCCCGGCATGCGCGTGCTCGCACCGTCGTCGGCACAAGAGGTTCAGCAGATGCTGCACGACGCGCTCGAGCTCGTTGTCGACGGCCCGGTGATGATCCGCTACCCGAAGGGTGCTGCGCGCCAGGTCGACGAGCACGAGGTCGGCACCGGCCTGCGCGCACGTCGCACCCGAACCGGTGACGACAGCGTGTGCATCCTCGCCGTGGGCAAACTCGTCGGCACCGCCGAGCGGGCAGCCGACCTCCTCGCCGCAGAGGGCACGAACGTCACGGTCTGGGACGTGCGTTCATGCGCACCGCTCGACCGCGCGATGCTCGACGATGCAGCCCGGCACCGTGTGGTGATCACCGCCGAGGACGGAATCCGCGAGGGCGGTATCGGCATGACCATCTCCGACCTACTGGTGTCGCACTCCACCCCCGGGGCCACGCGCCCGTATGTCGAGGTGCTCGGAGTGCCCACCACGTTCATCCCGCACTCCAAGCCCGACGCCATCTTGAAGCGCCTCGGCCTCGATGCCGAGGGAATTGCTGCCACGGTGCGCCGCCTCGTCGGTGCATGATGGCCCGGTGAGCATCCACGACCCCGCCGGCTCCGGTGCCCGGCCCGCAGCACTCGGGGACCTGTCGAACGAACGATCACTCGCCCTCGAGCTGGCCGACCTCGCCGACTCCATCACCCTGCCGCGCTACGAGTCACGGGCCTTCTCCGTCGACTGGAAGGCCAACCGCACCGAGGTGACCGAGGCCGACCGGGAGGCCGAGGCTCGCATCGCCGAGATCATCGGCTCGGCTCGGCCCTCGCACTCGCTCCTCGGAGAGGAACACGGCCAGCACGGCGACCCCAACGCCGAGTGGCGTTGGGTGATCGACCCGATCGACGGCACCTCCAACTTCGTGCGCGGTATTCCGGTATGGGCATCGCTCATCGCCCTGGTGCACCGAGTCCACGGTCCGGTGGTGGGCGTGGTGTCGGCACCCGCTCTGGGTCGCCGCTGGCATGCAGCCACCGGACTCGGGGCCTTCGTGGCGCTGAACGGTCAGTTGCACCGTCTCGCCGTCTCGCCGACTGCCTCGTTGTCCGACGCCCAGGTGTCAGTCACCTTCAACGCAGGCTGGGACGAGCTCGGACTCACTCCCCGACTCGTGCAGCTCCAGCAGCGGGCGTACCGCGCCCGCGGCTTCGGCGACTTCTGGCAGCACATGCTCGTCGCCGAGGGAGCGCTCGATGCAGCGGTGGACGCGATCGGCCTGTCGCCCTACGACCTCGCCGCCGTGCAGGTCGTGGTGGAACAGGCGGGGGGTGCGTTCACCGACCGTCTCGGCGAGCGCACGTACCTGCACGACAGCGCCGTGTCGAGCAACTCGCACCTGCACCAGCAGGTGCTCAACGTGCTCAACGGTCCTGGAAGATAGCGAGACTGCCGCGGTAGTTGGCCACCCACACGCGCCGGGTGACGGGGTCGTAGGTGATACCCACGGGGTGAACACCCTTGGTGTCGAGTCGCTGCAGCACCTTGAGGTCGGAGGTGCGGATCTTGGCAACAGTGTTGCTGCGGTAGTTCACCACATACAGGCTCTTGCCGTCGTCGGAGAGCACCATGCTGCGCGGCTGCCTACCGCTCGCCACGGTTCGCACCCGTCCGGTGGCGAGATCGATCTTGCGAACCGCGTGTGCGAGATTGTTCGACACGTACAGCGTCTTGTTGTCGGGCGACAGGACAAGGTGCCTCGGCGTGGTGCCCCCACCCTTCACGTTGGTCATCTTGTACGTGGTCAGGTCCACCTTGGTGATGCGATTGCCGCCCATCACAGCCACGTAGGCGTACGCCGAGTCCGAGGTGATGGCGATGCCACGCGGGAACCGTCCCACCGGCACCTTTGCGAGCGTCACCCCCGAGTAGGTGTTGATCACCGAGACGTTGTACGAGCACCAGTTCGACACGACGAGCCTCGCCCCGTTCGGCGACACGGCGAGGTACTTGGGCACCGCTCCCACCGGGATCACCTGATCGATCTTCAGGGTCGCGATGTCGATGCGGTAGACGAAGCTCTCGTCCCACCGACCCCGACCGCACTTGTCGTCGCCGGGCCGGCGGTACCCGCGGCCGTACATCTGATAATTCGACACGTACGCCTTGCGCCCGTCGGGCGAGAACGCCACCTCGACCGGTGAACCCTTGTAGAGGCCGGTCTTGCCCTTGATGCCGAACTTGGCGAGGTCGACGGTGTCGGGGATGACCTTGACGACCTTGCCCGACCGGTCGAACACCGTCACGTTGTGGCGGTACATCATGTTCTGGGCGAACACGAGCCCGGTGGGTGAGATACCGAGACTCTTGGTGAACAGACTCCGTCCGGTGATGCGCTTCTCGAACACGAGCCGCCGTGCCGACGAGTCGACCGTCTGGGCGTTCGCGGGCAACGCAACCGGAACCAGACCGGCAACGACCCCGAACAGGCCGACCGCCGCCAGGGCCAATCGGCGGCGGCGGATCACCCGAGTTCGGTCCCGACCACGCTCACGAAACTCACGCACGCACCCGGCGAGCCGCCGAGGTTGTGGGTGAGCGCCTTGTTCTTGCCCGACGCGATCGACGAGATCTGACGGGCGCCCGCCTCTCCGCGCAGCTGGGTCCAGCACTCGAAAAGCATACGCAGACCACTGGCGCCGATCGGGTGACCGAACGACTTGAGTCCACCGTCGGGGTTCACCGGGAGCTCGCCATCGAGGTCGAAGGTGCCGTCGAGGACGTCTTTCCAGCCGTACCCGCGCTCGGAGAAGCCAAGATCCTCCATGAGCACCAGTTCGGTGGGCGTGAAGCAGTCGTGCACCTCGGCCATCGCAAGTTCTGCCCGAGGGTTGGTGATACCCGCCTGCTGGTAGGCGTCGTGGGCGCTGTGCACCACCTCGTCGAACGACGTGTAGTCGTACGACGGATCGATCGGGCCGTCGGCCGGGCCGGCAACGAACGAGAGCGCCTTCACATACAGGGGCTTGTCGGTGTACTTGTGGGCATCCTCGGCGCGCACGATGATGGCCGCCGCCGAGCCGTCGGAGACACCGGAGCAGTCAAAGATGCCGAGCGGACCCGCCACGATGGGGCTGCACGAAATGGTCTCCTTGGAGACCTCCTTCTTGAACTGCGCCCGCGGGTTGAGCGCACCGTTGCGGTGGTTCTTCCAGGCGATGCGGGTGAGGACCTCTTTCAGCTCCACCGGGTCGACGCCGTACTTCTTGGCATACGCCGGAGCGAGGAAGGAGAAGCTTGCCGGGGCGGTGACGGTGAGCGGTGTCCCGTCGTGCGCCGGTGAGCCCACCACGAGGCCCGAGTACCCGGAGTCCTTCAGCTTTTCCACGCCGATCGCCATCACGACGTCGTAGGCACCGGAGGCCACGGCGTAACACGCATTGCGGAAGGCCTCGCTGCCGGTTGCGCAGTAGTTCTCCACATGGGTGACCGGCTTGTGCTGGATCTTCAGCGGGCGCGAGAGCGTGAGACCCGAGAGACCGGATCCCATCGTGCCGAGCCAGAACGCATCGATGTCGTCGAGCCGTACTCCCGCATTGGCAAGGGCTGCCGACGACGACTCCACGAGCATGTCGTCGGTGGACTTGTCCCAGTGCTCGCCGAAGTTCGTGCAGCCCATCCCGATGATGGCCACCTTGTCGCGGATTCCGTGTGACGCCATGTCAGTCCTCCTTGTGCCCTGCTGGCGCAGCCGCCGGGCCGGTGATGTGGTTCATTCTGCCCCACCGCGGATGGGTCGGGCCTTCCAGAAGTAGTTGTGCACGCCGTCCTGGGTGTAGAGCCGGCGGAACGTCATCTCCACCCGGTCGCCGATACGGACCTTGTCGGGGTCCACATCGGTCAACTCGCACTGGAACCGGCCGCCACCGTCGAAGTCGATGACTGCCGCCACCACCGGCGGGCTGAGGCTGTAGGCGAGTCGGTCGACGGTGTAGGTGGCGATGGTGGCCCGGACATCGGCCATACTGATCGGCTCCATACGGTCGATCTCCCCGGTGCCGAAGCTCACGCGCGAGGGCGGCAGGTGCACGAACCCGGTCTCGTCACGGGTACCGAAGAACCCGAACTTCCACTGGTTGCGGCGCAGGCTCGGGGGCGCGGCCGGACGGTCGGGCTCGGGCCGACGGGGCGGCTCGCGGTGCAGCAGCCCGCGCCAGGTGAGGTACGACGCGTAGGTGAGGTCGTCGCGCGTGGACGCGATCTGCGATGCCACCGTCGCCCCCTGACGCGCGCGGAACGCAACGAGGTCGGGCATGGCCCGCAGGAACCACACGCTGGCACCATCGGCCAGGATCACCACGGCAATCGTCTGGCCGGGCTCGGCACGATCCAGCACATCGCACAGGTTCACCATCGCCTGCGCCGTACCCGAGTTGCCGATCACACCGGAGAGATCGTCGGCCACCGACTCGGGACGGACTCCGATCGCCTTGGCAGTGGCCTTCGCAGCGCGCCCGTGCAGCCCGCTGATGATGACGTGGTCGAACGATGCGGCCGAGACGCCGGTGGAGTCGAGGGCCCGCTGGAAGGCCTGCTGGACCAACGGCAGGTAGGCGTACTCCCCGAAGCGTTCCTCCCACTGCTTCGACGCCACGTCGCCGGGCTCACGCCAACGATCCACGAACTCTGCGGTAGCGAAGGCCCCGCCGAACTGTTCGCAGATCACGTTCTGCTCGCCGAAGCAGATCGCTGCAGCGGCATCGCCGCCGTTGGCCTCATCACCGCCACCGGGCAGACCGACGCGGATGTCGGACACCAGTGCGATCTGTGGACCACCGCTCGCTGCGCCCACCATCGCTGCCACCTGCGAACGCACGGACCCGATGGTGTCGAAGGCACCCGCCCAGTCGGGCAGTGCGAGCGCGGCGTGGATACCAGTGGCATTCGTCTTGTCGAGATAGGCCGGGGTCGCCGTTGCGAACCAGAGCGTGTGCGGCACGAACCCCGCCGGCGCTGCGGCGAGCGCAAGACGGCCCGCCTCGACCGCCATCGACGTGGTGTCCTCGTCGTAACTCGCCACGGATCGGGTACCACGCCCTCCGCCGCTGCCCAGTGCGCTGGTGATGGCGCTGCGCTGCATGCGCCAGTACGGGACGTAGGCGCCGTAACTCACGATTCCGGGCATGTGACCTCTCCGAACCTCGGTGTGGGGCGGACCTGCCGCCCATCCGGCCGAAGCGTAGTCAGACCTCGCCGCCCGCTCCGGGCCCCGACCCAGTCACCCGGCCCAGTCACCCGGCCCAGTCACCCGACCCAGTAGCCCGGCTCAGGAGCAGAACGGAACCGTCAGGAGTAGTAGGGGTTCTCGCCGGTGGAGTGGTCGGTGACGTCGACCACCTTCACCACGGCGGGGATGCGCTCGACGAGCATGGTCTGGACGCCGTCCATCATGGTCATGCGGCTCATCGAGCAACCGTGGCAGCCGCCGCCCATGCGCAGGTACGCAGAACCCTCGCCGTCGTGGCCCACGTAGTTCACGAACCCACCGTGTGCAGCAAGCGCCGGGTTGATCTCGGCGGCAAGCAGTGCGTCGATCTCGGCCGACAGTTCGTCGTCGTGGACAAGCCCCTCGATACGTGCCGCGATCGGCTTGTTGGGGTTGCGGATGACGAGACCACCCGAACCTGCGTAGTCGAGCACGGCCCCCTGGAGCTTGTCGATGTCGCGTGCCGGGATGATCACCTTGAGACCACCGTGGGTCCGCACCTCGTCGGTGAAGGCGGCCTTGGTGAACTCGTCGAAGGACAGGTCGTACTGATAGGTGTCGCCGTTGTCGCCGGAGATCTCGAGTCGCAGGCCGAGCCGCTCGGCATCGGTCTCGTCGGCACGGAGCTCGAGGAGTGTCTTGAGCGCCGACTCGGTGATGTCGATGATGGGTTCCGATGCCGGCGCAGACGGGGCCAACGGAGACTGCACACCGGCAGCGAGCGGGGATGCCGAACCAGGAGTATTCACAACCCCGAGGCTACCGAGCCGGATCGTCAGACAATCGCCGAGACGGGGCCACCACCGTCGCACTCGATGCGCTGACCGGTGACGTACCCCGCACCGTCGCTGCAGAGCCAGAGCACCACGTTGGCAACATCACGCGGCTGGCAGACACGCCCGAACGGCATCGACGCATCGACCGAGCGGAGATCCTGCAGGTCGCGGCGACCGGTCATCGCCCGCGCGAGCCGCACGCCCATATCGGTCTCCACGAGCCCGGGGGCCACCACATTCACGTGAATGCCGTAGGCCCGTTCCTCCTTGGCGAGGGTGAAGGCCAGTGCCTCCATTGCTGCCTTCCCCATGTTGTAGGGGGCGCCGTTCACACCCATCGTGCGACCAGCCACCGACGAGATCATCACGATGTCGCCGCGTCCGCGCGTGCGCATCGAGGGCAGTACGAGCCTGCAGAGGTGGTGCGGGCCGATGGCGTGCGTCCCGAGCAGGCGCGCAACCTCGCTGGGATCGGTGTCGGCAACGGGGAGACCGCGCGACGCAACCCCCGCGTTGCACACGAGGATGTCGATGTGGCCGAAGTCGGCGAGCACGGCGGCCACCATCGCCGCATCGGCATCGGCATCGTCGATGGAGGCGGCATACGCCCGTGCGACGCCCCCCGAGGCAACGATCGCATCAACGGTCGAGGCGGCTGACTCGGCGTCCTTGCGGTAGTTCACCGCGACCGCCGCACCCTCTGCGGCGAGCAGCTCGGAGATGCCGCTGCCGATGCCCCGCCCACCACCGGTGACCAGCGCAACCCGTCCCGTCAACTGACCCACTGCCGTTCCCCTCCCGTCCGTGTGCCAACCTAGTGATTCGTGCAGGAGGGTTCGAAGAAGGCGATTCTGGCGGCATTCTGCGCCAACCTCGGGATCTCCATCGCCAAGATCATCGGATTCGCCTTCACCCGGTCCGCCGGAATGCTGGCCGAGGCGGGACATTCGCTCGCCGACACCGGGAACCAGGCACTCCTGCTGCTCGGCTCGCGCCGGGCACGCCGCGCCCCCGACCCACGCAATCCCTTCGGACACGGACGCGAGCGGTACTTCTGGTCGTTCATCGTGGCGCTGGTGCTCTTCAGCATGGGCGGCCTCTTCGCTCTCTACGAGGGCATCAGGAAAGTGGCCCACCCGCACGAGACCAAGAACCTCGTGGTGGCCATCGTGATCCTCTCGATCGCCATTGGGCTCGAGACGGTGTCCCTCGCCACGGCGATCCGTGAGGCCAACCATGTGCGTCCGGCCGGCATGTCGTGGTGGCAGTTCGTGCGCACCTCCCGCTCGCCCGAGCTCCCGGTGGTCCTCCTCGAGGACATCGGTGCCGAGGCTGGCCTGTTCTTCGCCCTCGGCGGCGTGCTGCTGTCGCACTTCACGCACAACCCGGTGTGGGACGCGATCGCCTCCATCGCAATCGGTGTGCTGCTCACAGTGATCGCCATCATCCTCGCCGTGGAGATGAAGGCCGCGCTGCTCGGCGAGACGGCAACGGGCGAGAGCGAGGATCGAATTCGATCGGCGGTCACCTCACACCCGTCGGTCCGCAGCCTCATTCACCTGAAGACCCAGCACATCGGGCCCGAGCAGTTGCTCGTCGGCGTGAAGGTGGAGTTCGACGGCTCGCTCACCATGAACCAACTCGCGTCAGCGATCAACGGTGTGGAGTCAGCGATCCGCTCCCGGGAGCCGATGGCCCAGACGGTGTACGTCGAGCCCGACATCCGACGGCCGACGGGCGGGTGAACCGGTGACCAACGCGCTGACGGCGGTGCGCGGCCATGCCCGCCGCCTCGATGCCGGCTGGCCGGCGCTCATCACCTCGGTGGTAGTGCTCTCCCTCGGCTCCACCGTTGCGAAGAAGACCGGAACGCCCGGTATCACGCTCGCGTGCGTGCGCTCCCTCATTGCGTGCGCGGCATGGCAGTTGATCCTCGCGTTCCGGGGCAAGCACATCACCTGGGCAGGAATGAAGGTCGCTGCACTCCCCGGAGCGATGTTCGGGCTCAACATCGCGTGCTTCTTCACTGCGGTGCAGCACACCCGGGTCGCCAACGTCGAGTTCCTCGGCGCCCTCGGCCCACTCGTGATCGTTCCGGCGAGTGCGCTCTTCTACCGCGAACGCATCCCGTGGCGCGCCCTCGTCTGGGCCGGTCCGGCCATCGGCGGTGTCGCCATCGTGGCGCTGCTGAGCGAGAGGAACCAGGGCGAGTCGAACGTGTTCGGCGTGGTGATGGCGATCGGTTCGATCTTCACGTGGGCGTCGTACCTGCTGCTCTCCAAGCGCTTCCGTCCCCGCATGGACATCGGGGAGTTCATGGCGTGCACCTCGCTGTCGGCCGGGATCGTCGTCCTCCCGTGGTCCATCACACAGGGCTTCGTCACGGCAGTGCCCGCTCACGGCTGGCCCTGGCTCCTGCTGCTCACGCTGAGCAACGGCGTCATCGCCCACACTCTCATCCTCGTCGCCCAGAAACACCTCGCGCTCGGGACAATCTCCACGATGCAGGTGTCCCAGCCCGCGCTCGCAGCCGCTGCGGCGTGGCTGCTGCTCGGTGAGTCCGTTCGTCCCGTGCAGTTCATCGGTATGGGTGTCGTGATCGGCTCGCTCGTGCTCTATTCGCTCACCGTGCAACGTGCCGCGTTCCCGTGGGAGCGCAGCCGCCGCTAGCATCGCGTCGACAACCAACGGGGAGCTCGGGGTACCGCCGGGCTGAGAGGGTGCGCCGCCGCCACCGACCCGAGAACCTGATCTGGGTAATGCCAGCGGAGGGATGCGATGCGAACTGCAGTGGTCTTCGTCGGGGGCGATCCTCCCCACCCGGGTGCACTGATGTGCATCCCCGCCGAGCGCATCGTGATCGCAGCGGACTCCGGCTACGACCATGCACGGGCCGCCGGCTTCGAGGTCGACCTCGTGGTGGGCGACCTGGACTCGATCTCGCCCGCGGGCCTCGCCGAGCTGCGGGCCAGCAGCACCGCCGTGGAGCAGCACCCGAGCGACAAGGATCTCACCGACACCGAACTCGCCCTGCGTGCGGGCGCCGCGTCCGGTGCCGCAGCACTGATCGTGGTGTCGGGCGGCGGGGATCGGCTCGACCACTCGATCGGGGCGATCATGGCGCTCGTCGACCCGGCACTCGGCCACGTGCAGGTGGAGGCGTGGTGGGGCACCGCCCACGTCCTCGCCGTGCGCGGCCCACGCACCTGCCGGATCGAGGGAAACGTCGGCGACACGATCTCGCTGCTGCCGGTCGGCGGGCCCGCTGCAGGCATCGTCGCGCGCGGCGTGCGGTACCCACTCGATGGCGAGACGCTGCACCCGACATCAAGCCGCGGCGTGAGCAACTTGCTCACCGAACCCGCTGCTCACCTCGAGATCGCCAGCGGGGCACTCCTCGTGGTGCGCCCGCACGCACTCATCACCGATGGAACACACCACAAGGAGCAGACGTCATCGTGATTCCCCGCAGCAACGACACGCGCCACACCCCACGGCGGCACCGCTCGGTCCGGGGTGCTGCAGCGATGGCGCTCTCCGGGTTTGCCGTGCTGGCGGCGTGCTCCTGCAGCAGCGGCGGGGACGACAGTGCCGGGGTCACGCTCACCCTCCTCGCCTACGACTCCTTCGTGGAGCCCGAGTCCCTCGCAACCTTCACCGAGCAGACAGGCATCTCGGTGGAGGTCGCAAGGAGCGGCGACACCGGGACCCTCGTGAACAAGGCGATCCTCACCAAGGGTCGCCCCGAGGGCGATGTTCTCTGGGGGCTCGACTCGAATCTGCTGTCCCGGGCCCTTGCCGAGGACGGCCTCTTCATCGCGTACGAATCCAAGGCACTCGAACAACTCGACCCGTCGGTGACTGCGCTGGTCCCCGGTCACGAGGTGACCCCCGTGAACGTCGGTGACGTGTGCCTGAACTACGACCGCGCATGGTTTGCGTCGCGCAACATTGCGCCGCCCGACACGCTCGAGGACCTCGTCACCGCTGACTTCAAGGACCTTCTCGTCGTCCAGAACCCAGCCACGTCGTCGCCCGGGCTCGCCTTCCTGCTTGCCTCGGTCGCCCGCTTCGGCGAGGACGGTTTCGTCGGCTGGTGGGAGCAGTTGCGGGCCAACGGCGTACGGGTGGTGGATTCGTGGGACACGGCGTACTACGACGAGTTCACCGCAGGGGGCGGTACCGGTTCCCGCCCGATCGTGGTGAGCTACGCCTCGAGCCCGCCGGCAACGATCATCTACGCAGAGGATCCAAAGCCCACCGAACCGCTCACGGGGTCGGTGGAGGCGTCGTGCTACCGCAACGTCGAGTTCGCGGGAATCCTCGACGGCACCGAACACGAGGATGCTGCGCAGCAACTGATCGACTTCCTCGTGAGCGAGACGTTCCAGGCCGAGCTTCCGCTCACCAACTTCGTCTACCCGGTCCGTACCGGTGTAGCCCTGCCCGACCTCTTCGAGCGCTTCGCCCGGCCGGCTGCGACGCCGCTCGCCCTCGATCCGACCGAGGTCGGGGCGAAACGAGACCAGTGGATCACGACGTGGACCGACACCGTGCTCGGCTGAGCCCCGGATGGGTGCCGTGGCTCCTCGCCGTGGTGCCGGTGTGCTTCCTCGGGCTGTTCTTCGTCTGGCCCGTGGCATCGATCATCGCCCGCGGACTCGATGCAGGCGCTCTCGGCGACGTCCTCGGCTCTTCCCGCCTCCGCGGCATCATCTGGTTCACGTTCTGGCAGGCACTGCTGTGCGCCGCCATCACGCTCGCCGTCGGTCTGGCGCCGGCCATCGTGCTGGCGCGCTACCGGTTCCCCGGTCGTCGTGTGCTCCTTGCGGTGGTGACGGTTCCCTTCGTCCTGCCCACGGTGGTCGTGGGCTCGGCGTTCCTCGCGCTCCTGCCGACAGGATGGCACCGCACGGTGCCGGCCGTCATCGTCGCCCACGTATGGGTCAACATCTCGGTGGTGGTGCGGACCGTGGGCAGCGCCGTCGCCCAACTCGACCCGGCGCTCGGAGATGCCGCAGCAACACTCGGCGCCGGCCCGTTGCAGCGCCTCCGGCACATCACCCTGCCCCTCCTCGCACCCACGATCGGCGCATCGGGCGCCGTGGTGTTCCTGTTCTGCTTCACCTCGTTCGGCATCGTGCGACTCCTCGGCGGGCCGGGCCGCCCCACCCTCGAGGTGGAGATCTGGCGCACCACCACACAATTGCTCGATCTCCGCACGGCAGCGGTACTCGCACTGGTCCAGCTGGTCCTCGTCGTGTCGCTCATGGGCCTGTGGGCAGTGTTCTCCGCTCGGTCGGCGCAGCCCACCGGTGCACGGCCGCTGGGCAACCTGCGCTCGCCGAGCACCACCGCACAGCGCTGGCTGACCGGCATCACCGCACTGGCAACGGCTCTCGTCGTGGTCGTACCGCTCGTGGTCCTGCTCACGCGATCGTTGCGGCCATCGATTGCGGGCTGGTCGCTCGACGCGTGGCGTGCGGTGTTCGGCAGGGCATCGACCACAGGGCGCCCCACGGTCGATGCACCGTGGGAGAGCCTGCTCGCATCGCTGCGCATCGGCATCGTGGCAACCCTCATCGCCGCAACCGTCGGCACACTCGCGGCGTGCGCCGTGGCCGGGGCGCGGCGCGGTGGGCGGCTCCTCGACACGGGCCTGATGCTGCCGCTCGGCACGTCGGCGGTGACGGTCGGCTTCGGGCTGCTCATCACCCTCGACACCCCACCGTTCGACCTGCGCGGAACCTGGATCATGATCCCGCTCGGTCAGGCGCTGGTGGCGCTCCCCTTCGTGGTGCGCGTGGTGCTCCCGGCACTCCGCTCGGTCGATCCCGGCCTGCGCGAAGCAGCAGCGACACTGGGCGCTGCGCCGCTGCGCACCTGGCTGGAGATCGACCTTCCTGTCATCCGACGAGCCCTCGGCGCTGCCGCCGGCTTCGCGCTCGCCATGTCGCTCGGCGAGTTCGGGGCAACCAGCTTCCTCACCCGTGTGGGCAACGAGACAGCACCCATCACCATTGCGCGGCTGCTGGGTCGACCGAGCCAGCTGAACCTCGCCACATCGTCCGCACTCGCAACCCTCCTTGCGGCGGTGACGCTGCTTGCGATCCTTGCCGTGGACCGCCTCCGCGGCGAACAAGGGGCCGGATTCTGATGCTCGACGTCGACCGCGTGAGCATCCGGTACGAGGGCCAGCGCCTGCTCAACGGCGTGAACCTGCACGTCGGGACCTACGAGCGAGTGGCACTCGTGGGCCCGAGCGGGAGCGGGAAGAGCACGCTCCTGCGCATCATCGCAGGTCTTGTCCGACCCGAGGAGGGGAAGATCCGCTGGAACGGCATCGACGTCACCGACACCCCCACCCACCGACGCGGGTTCGGTTTCGTGTTCCAGGACGAACAGCTCTTCCCGCACCGCACGGTGGGCGAGAACATCGCGTTCGGCATGAAGATGCAGGGCCTCGCGCGTGCAGAGCGTTCCTCACGGGTTGAGGAACTGCTTGCGCTCGTCGGGCTCGACGGATTCGCTCCGCGAAGCGTCACCACGCTCTCGGGCGGCGAGGCCAAACGCGTTGCACTCGCGCGGGCGCTCGCCCCGCGTCCGGGCCTGCTGCTGCTCGACGAGCCGCTCACCGGGCTCGACCGCGACCTGCACGACCGACTCGCCGATGACCTCGCTGTGCTCCTCGACACTTCTCGGGTCACTGCGATCCTCGTGACCCACGATCTCGACGAGGCGGCCCGTGTTGCCCAGCGCACGGTCCGACTGGCCGACCTCAGTCGGCCGTGACCTCCACCGACGTCGACAGCACGGTGGTGCCGGTGTCGTCGTCGACCTCGATCCGCACATCCCATGCACCGCCGGACGGGATCTGCACGGCGTATGCGGAATAGTGGTCGGGACCGTCGGGCGAGAGCGGGATCACGAGGGATGTGAGCCCGCGCCCGGGATTGTCGAGCACGGCACGAGCCGCGCGCGTCGGCTCGAAGGCGGCAGGGCGCGACACCACAAGGTGAACATCGTTCGAGCCGACGGCCGCGGGTGTGAGGGTGAACGTCACGGTGACCCCGTCCACCGTCGCGCTCACGGTGACCGGCACCGCAGTCGGGCGCTCGTTCGGCGCTGCGCCGATGAGCCCTGCAGAGACCCCGACGAGCAGTAGCGCCAGTGCTGTCTCGACGGCGAGGAAGGAACGCACCGCCGAGAGGCCGAGGCGCCGGTACGCAGAGCGACCCATCGCCATGAGCAGGAGGATCAGGGCAACGAGCACGGTCTTGCCGAGCACCGTGCGTCCGTACGCGGTGTCGAGCAGCGAACCCGGACGCTCCACGATGCGCCACACCTGCAGCACACCGGTGACCACCACCATTGCTGCCGCCCCAAAGGTGCCCTTCGCCCAGAGCGTCGCCAGACGCCCGCCGGAGTACAACGCGCGGTCGAGCACCATCAGGGCAAGGCCGCCGAGCCAGACGAGAGCCACGCCGAGGTGCACGGCGTCGAGCACAACACCCGCAGCAGCCAGGCGTCCGAGTGCTGCATGACCGGCGAGCGAGTGCGTCAGGACCAGACCGACACCGACGAGTGCACCCGACCAGCGCCATGCGCGCCCGGGCGACGAGCGCACCGCAGCGAACAACGAGAGTGCCGCCAGCGCGAGGGCGGCACGCGCAACGAGCAAGGCGCCGAGTCGCGTGTCGAGCACCGCCGACCAGCGGTCGCCGTCGACGAAGGCGCCCGCGCCACCCGAACCGGACAGGCCGCCCTGAGCACCGATGCCGAGCACGGCGACTGCAGCAGCAACTGCTGCCGCGACGGAACCGACCGAACGGGTGCGAGGCGTGGGCGCCGGGACGAGGAACGGGACAG
>JAULYZ010000033.1:0-4233 GCA_032117595.1 Acidimicrobiia bacterium
CCGGTCACCACCGCAACGTTGCCTTCCAATCGACCAACCATCTGGACCCCCCTGCGGGGGTGATGCTAGATCGCGTGATCCATGTGCCTCACGTGGCGCCAGGAGCGCTGGGTCACGCCCGGGTGCTCAGAGCCTCCCTGATACCGTTGCCTTCGTGCCGGCCGAGCAGTCAGACGACAGCCAGCACGAGCGCATCGTCATCGCAGCAACGGCGTGCTTCGAGCGTTGGGGCGTCCCTCGCACCCGCATGGAAGACATCGCCAAACAGGCGGGTGTCTCGCGCCCCACGCTGTATCGGTACTTCTCGTCGAAGGATGCCTTACAACAGGCCGTCATGGTGCGTCACATCCGTCGACGTGCGGCAGCGCTGCACCAGCGAGTTCCCCGTTCCGGGCCGTCGGGTCCGCTGATCCTGCAGGCGCTCCTTGCAGGCGCCACCGAACCGTCCGACGACCATGTGTCGGAGTCCGTGCTCGGCACCGAGGTGGTACGCGACACCGCCAGGCTCGTGGGCGAGTCCGCAGCGATCCATGAGGCGATGCACGACTACTGGGAGCCGTTCCTGCAGCACGCCGCTGACCGCGACGAGTTGCGTGACGGCGTCACGATCGAGAGCGCAGTGCGCTGGCTCACGATGATCGTGTTCTACCTGCTCACGCTTCCCGAGGTCGGTCCACCGCCCGAACGGCTCGCCGCTGACCTCGAGACCTTTGTGGTCGGGGCGATCATCAAGCCCTGATCGACGCCGCAGCATCCAGTACGGCGGTCTGGGCCGGGTCGAGCGTGGTTGCCCACTCCATCACTGCAAACCCCCGCAATCCGTTGGCCTCCACCGCCGAGAGAGCGTTGTTGTCGTAACGGTCACGTCCCGAGAACGGCAGGTACATCGGCCAGTGCTGCTGCACCTCGCCGCGCACCACGAGGTCCACACCGGCCCCGTAGGTGACCTCCGTGCGTTCGTAGGTCAGCAGTCCCGGCTCGGGCGTATAGGACGCAGCTACCTGCTGGGTGAAGCGCACACCACTCGCGTCGCAGTAGCCGCCGATACCGACGAAGCCATCGCCCACCGGCATCCCGATGGCGTTGCAGAAGACGTTGCCATTGTCGAGGCAGGTCGCAGTCCAGAAGGCGCGGAAGTTGTTGTGTTCGTGACGAATCCCCCACGAGTGGTCACGCACGAACAAGCCGGTTGCCTGCACCTGCCGTTGGCCGATCCGAATGGTCCCTGTCCATGTACCACCCTGCTCGTAGTGCGCCTGGTCGCCCATCTGCGGTGCGCTCTTGTCGGCCCGCAGCGCGGCGGTGAGCGTGGCAAGGCCCTCGGCAAAGTCGATGGGCGCCAGAGCACTGTGCAGTCGGACATCGACCATCACCGGCACGCTGCCGCCCGGATGCGCCGCGATGAACCCGAGCGGACCGGGGCCGGCTGCACCCATGAACTCGGCTCGAACCTCGAGATCCCGGAACGCATCGTTCACGTGCACGTCTACCCCGCGCACTGGTCGATCCTGGTCGAACGGACCCGTGATCGTTGCCGATGCAATCTCCCCATCAATGCAGGCGACGATGCGAGCCTCCTGCACCTCGCGCCCGGGCACGCGTTGGATGTGCATCATGAAGCCGTGCCGAGTGGTGGTGTCCCACAGGATGAAGAACATGTTCTCCTGCCAGTTCTCGGGCAGGGGTGTGGGTAGGGGCTGGAACTGCTCGGCGTCGGCGGCCAGGGTCACGAGCCGACACCTGCAAGGTCGATGCGAAACAGCTTGCGAGCGTTGTCCGCCATGATCTTCACGCGGTCCGCCTCGCTCAGCGCGCTCGTCATCTCGGTCGCCGTGTCGAACGATGTCGGCCATGACGAGTCGGTGTGCGGAAAGTCCACCTCGTACATCACGTTGTCGACACCGATGTGGTCGAGCAGCGTGAGTCCGACCGGATCACGGAAGAACGTGCACCAGATGTTCTGCCGGAAGTAGTGGCTCGGTGGATGCGGCATCTTGTCGGCAGTAATGCTCGTGAACCCTTCGCCGCGCATCTCTTTCCACACGAAGTCCGCTCGGGACAAGATGTAGGGAACCCACGCCAACTGCGATTCGGCAAGAACGATCTTCAGGCCCGGATAACGCTCCAGCAATCCGGAGAACAGCCAGTCGGTGAGCGTGTACCCGCTGTTGAACGAGGCCACCACATTAGGAACGGCTCCCGCCATGTCCGGAGCCAGCATGGCGAATGCTCCGGTGCCGATGTGCAGCGAGAGCACCAGTCCGCTCGCCTCGCACTCGGCAAACAGCGGATCGTAGAAACCGGAGAAGATCGAGGGGAACCCCAGCAGGTGCGGGCCCTCGGAGAACGTGATGCTGCGGAAGCCCAGAGCCGCCAGTCGTCGCGCCTCGGCAACGGCGAGATCGACGTCCCACAACGGAACGATTCCCATTGCAACGAGGCGACCACCTGATCCTGCGCACCATTCCTCGTGGATGAAGTCGTTGTACGCGCGGATGCACAGCAGGGCGAGCTCTTTGTCCTTGGCGAGCGAGAACGTCTGGCCGCAGAATCGCACCTCCATGTTCGGGTAACACACCGACGCAGCCACTCCCGCTTCGTCCATGGCGGCGAGCCTCGCCTTGGGGTCGTAGCAGGCCGGGTGGATCTCTTCGTACGTCACCGGCCGTCCGTCGATCTCGGATCGTGGAGCACCCGACGCTGCCGCAATGCGCACGATCGGGATCCGGAGGTCTTCGTAGTGCCACACATCGGCCCAGCGTCCGCCCTCACGTTCCTCGAAGGCGATGTAGCCAGGGCCGATGACAGCCGCACCTTGCTGGCGGTGCACCGTGGGGCCAAGGTCCCGCCACTTCGCCGGCAGACGGTCACGCCACACGTGCGCTGGGGCCTGCACATGGTCGTCAGGCGAGATGATCTTCGGAAGTGTCGGCATGGTGTCCCCCCGGACGTCGCTCGTTACTGCTGACACATACTGTAGTTTGTCTCAGTCATTGGGCGCGGAGGCCGAGAAACCGAAGCGAATTTCGGCTTGGTCGACCATCGTTGCGGGACCGCCGATTGCAACAAACTGGAGGCGACGCTGGGAATCGAACCCGGCCGGCGTGTGTCGGAAACCCTTATTTCATAGGGGTTTCTGACTGGCGGGGGTCCCAAAAGGGTCCCAACTGCTCAGCCGAGGTGAGTACCACCGGTTAGCCAGAACCATGCTCCCCGACTAGTCGTCGAAACATGTACACGGGTAGATCCTGTTACCGGGGAAGAGTTTCCGAACGCCCCTAATCCCCCAACACGATGGGCAACAACGCTCCGCGCACGGCGGGCAAAGTGGAAGTTCCTTCTCGCCCGGTTTTGGGCTGACCCATGTCGCTTCACGCGCGGGAAATTCGGTCCTGCACTCGTGGCATAACTCAAGACCACGAAGACGGCGCTGCTCGATTTTCTGCTCAACAGCCTGCAAATAGACTGCTAGCCGTTTCTCGCGGGCCTCTTGTTCTTCGAGCGAGCCCCTGCCTTGAGTGAAGCCACCACGGCGTCGGTATTCGTCTCTTTTGTCCGTCATCCCGCAGGATTGTAGTTATGTGGCGACTCGGGCGTTTCGTGCACCGGGCGAGCGAGCCGCCCTGACTTCCGCGCCGCCGAGGACCCCTAAGAAACCCGAGCCCTGGTGCCGGTAGTACCGGGGGCTAGTGCCGGCCGGGAGGAGATCGGCGCTCCTAGCGCAACGTAGGGGACGGTTTCGTTGCTCGAGCCGGTATCGGCCGACCTTCGGGGAGATACTCGGAAGATGGAGCGGCCGGGGTCGAGGGAGGTCGCCCCAAAAACGGGCGGCTGGCGGTCGAGACGACGGGCGGTTGATGGTTGTACCGTCATTTCGCTTTCCTCCTCTAGGAAGCACGACGGCCACGGGGGTGCATCCCCGTGGCCGTCACGCCGTTGTGGCGTCATGAATCGGGCACTACGCCCAGGGGGGGGCTTGTGCGCCCGAGCGTTTTTGGGGTGACGATCCATACCCCGAGCGCCCCATTGCCGGGGATGTCTTGCCGGTGAGGGTCTCGTACTCCACCGGAGTACGGAATCGGTGGACGTGTGGACGTGTGGACACCGTGTCCACACAAACAGAGGCGAAAACACGTTTGCACTAGTCGGCTCGAGCCGTACCGGTCCGTTCTGTTCCGTCACGTTCTACGAACTAGCGCGATCGCGTTTCTCAACCTGTCCACATGTCCACTC
>JAULYZ010000034.1:0-4544 GCA_032117595.1 Acidimicrobiia bacterium
CGCGTCGAGCGATCGGCCACCACCTTGCAGATGCTCGTCGAGTCCTCCATCGCCCAGCCGTAGGCGGTGTCGCCGTACCGCTGGACCTTCACCATCACGTCGAAGCCTGCTGCCCGAGCTGCCTCCTCGGTGAAGCCCACCGATGCAATCTGGGGCGAGCCGAACACGGCGTGCGGGACGACGCGGTGGTCGCTCGCCTGCGGTCGGTCGGGGTGGACGAGGTTGTGGGCAACGACGCGGGCCTCGTGGTTGGCCACGTGCTTGAGCTGGAACGGCGAGCAGATGTCGCCGAGCGCGTACACGCCGTCCACGCCGGTTGCCTGGTGCTGGTCCACCACGAGCCGCCCGTCGTCGTGAAGTGCGTAGCCGACCCCCGCAAGACCGAGTTGATCGGTGTTCGGCACGCGGCCCGCAGCGACGAGCAGTGCGTCGACCTCCACGGTGGCGCCGTCGCTCAGGAGCAGTGAGATGCCGGTGTCGGAGCGACGGGCCTGCAGCACCGATGTCTCGCAGCGCACGTCGTACTGCTGGCGGGCGAGTTCGAGGAAGCGCGCGCGTATCTCGTGGTCCTCGTTGCGCACGAGCTCAGGACCTCGGTTGATGAGCGTGATCGAGCTCCCGAACGCATGGAAGACGTGTGCCATCTCGCAGGCAATGAAACCGCCGCCGATGATGCCCAGACGGTCCGGCACGCGGTCGACACGCATGATGTCATCGGACGTGTAGTAGCCGACCTCGTCGAGCCCGGGGATGTCGGGGATCATCGGGCGGGCACCTGCGGCGATCACGATGCGGCGCGCGGTGATGACTGCACTGTTGCCAAGTGCCGCGCCGTCGACGCGTACCGTGTGCGGACCCTCGAAGCGGGCCGAACCCCGGAACACCGTGACGTTCGGGCAGCGGTTCGTCCGGTAGTCCTCGCCGCCCACCGCAATGGGGTCGATGCGTCCGAAGACACGGTCGCGCGCATCTCGCCACCGGGTGCTGCGTATCTCGGCATCGACCCCAAGCACAGGCGCATGCCGGATGTGCTCCACCACGTCGGCGACGTAGACGTACATCTTGGTGGGGATGCATCCCTTGTTGAGGCAGGTGCCGCCGAACACGTCGCGCTCCACGATGGCGACCCGCCAGTCGTCGAACTCGGGACCGAGAATCGAGTTGCCCGAACCGGTGCCGATGATGATGAGGTCGAAATCCGCAGCGGCCACGGCGAGCAGGGTAGGTGCTGCTCAGGTGCCCGGCATGATCCGCACGAAACGACCGGGGTAGTCGAGGACGATGCCGTGCTCGTCGACGTCGAACTCCACGGTGACGTCTGCTGCGGGGGACTCGAACCTCCATCGCCGGGGGGCGAGGTGTGTGTACCGCTGTGGGTCGGGGACGATCTCGAGGGTCTCCACATCGACCCACGCGCAGCGCACCCACGTGGAGGCACCGATCGGGATGTCGATGCCCCGGATCGGGAGCGAGTTGGTGAACGGTGTGCACCCGAGATCGATCGTGTCGCACCCGGCAAGGTCGGTGCGCTCGGCACCGTTCATCTCGGCCCAGCGGCCGTTGCCGTCGGCGACGAGCCAGAGGTCGGCCTCGGGGAGATCACGGAACAGGAGGAACTGGCGGACACCGAAGTCGGGGTCGAGGCGCAGTACGTAGTGAACGTCGGGCCCGTTGACGCGACCCTCGGCAACCCATCCGCCGTTCTCCCAGCGAAGCGAGAACTCCTCGTGGCTCGATCCGTCGGCTGCGAGCCACGCCGTGTGCACGACCTGAGGATCCACCGCTACCGTCCTGCGGGTGATCCCGCTCGAAGATGCACGTTCACTGGTGTTCCGTTCGGTGGGGAGGCTCGACGTCGTCACGCTATCCATCACCGACGCAGCGGCGAGCGGACTCGTGCTTGCCGACGACGTGACGGCGGCGGAGGATGTTCCGCCGTTCCCCAACACCGCTGTGGACGGTTACGCCCTCCGTGCCGCCGATACTGCGGTGGTCCCGGCCGAGCTCGATGTCGTGGGAGAACTCGCGGCTGGCGCCGCGCCGACGGTGCGCGTGATCCCCGGCGGGGCAGTCCGCATCATGACCGGTGCACCCGTTCCCGAGGGTGCCGATGCCATCGTCATGGTCGAGGACACCGAGCGTCTCGACGATGGCCGGCGGGTGCGCATCCGGAAATCCGCGACACCCGGCGACGCAATCCGTGATGCGGGGAGCGATGTGCGCTCCGGAGATGCGGTGTTCGCAGCAGGAACAGTGCTCAACGGTCCGTCGCTCGGCGTGCTCGCCAGCATCAATCGACGTGAGGTGCGGGTTGTAAGGCGTGCACGGGTCGCCGTGCTGTCCACCGGCGACGAGTTGGTCTCCGACGGCGGTCCGCTGCGTCCGGGCCAGATCCGCGAGAGCAACAAGACGATGCTGGTGCCGATGGTGCGCGCCGCTGGTGCCGATGCCGTAGACCTCGGCGTGGTGGTCGACGACGAGACAGAACTCGAGCGCGTGCTGCGGTCGGCTGCCGACACCTGTGATGCCATCGTCACCAGCGGTGGGGTGTCGATGGGCGACTACGACGTGGTGAAGGCCGTGCTCTCGCGCATTGCGGAGATGCACTGGATGCAGATTGCGATCAAGCCGGCCAAGCCGTTCGCGTTCGGGCTGCTCACCAACCGATCCGGTCGGGCAATCCCCGTGTTCGGCCTGCCCGGCAACCCGGTGTCGTCGATGGTGAGTTTCGAGGTCATTGCGCGCCCGGCGCTGCGGATGATGATGGGCCACGCGTTGCACCACGCCGACCGACCTCGGGTGGTGGCGGTCGCCGACGAGGGTCTGCGCCGGTCAGTCGACGGAAAGGCCCACCTCACCCGCGTGTACGGCACCTTTGCGAGCGACGGCCGACTCCACGTGCGCACCACCGGACCGCAGGGCAGTCATCAACTCGCCGCCACGGCCCAGGCTGACGCCATCGCCGTGATCCCCGATGGCACGGGTGTCCCGCCGGGCGGTGAGGTCGAGGTGCTCCTCCTTTCCTAGACTGCGCCCATGGATCTCGTTGATCCCTTCGGCCGCACCATTCGCGATCTGCGCATCTCGGTGACGGATCGCTGCAACTTTCGGTGCACGTATTGCATGCCCGCCGAGGGCATGCAATGGCTGCCGAAGGCCGAGGTCCTCACGTTCGAGGAGATCGAGCGTCTGGCCCGGGTGTTCGTGGAGCGCTACGGCGTCGACGGCATCCGGCTCACCGGCGGTGAGCCCACGGTACGGGCGCACCTTCCCGTGCTTGTCGAGAAACTGTCGCACCTGCGGGTGCCCGCCGGCTCGCCGTCGGCCTTCGCCGGGCGCAAGCCCGATCTCGCGCTCACCACCAATGGCGCCACCCTTCGCCTCGTGGCGCACGAACTCCGCCAGGCAGGGCTCGACCGGGTCAACATCAGCCTCGACACGCTCAAGGCAGACCGGTTCGTGGCGATGACCCGCCGCGACGAATTGTTCCGGGTGCTCGACGGGATCGAGGCAGCGAAAGAAGCCGGCTTTGCGCCGGTGAAGATCAATGCAGTGGTCGAGCGCGGCACCAACGACGACGAGGTCGTCGATCTCGCCCGCTTCGGGCGCGAGCGCAATGTGGAGATTCGCTTCATCGAGTTCATGCCACTGGACGCCGAGGGTGGCTGGGACCGCTCGAAGGTGTTCAGCCAGGACGAGATCGTTGCGGCGATCCATGCAGAGTTCCCGCTCGAACAGGTTCCTGCCCGTGGCGCGGCGCCCGCCGATCGTTGGCGGTACCTCGATGGCGCGGGCACGATCGGTGTGATCCCCACGGTGACCAAGCCGTTCTGCGGCGACTGCGACCGGGTGCGCCTCACCGCCGACGGGCAGTTCCGCACTTGTTTGTTCGAGACCCGCGAGTTCGACCTGCGCGGACTGCTGCGCAGCGGCGCACCCGACGACGAGTTGGCGGCCGAGATCGAGCGCGCCGTCGGCACGAAGTGGGCCGGTCACCAGATCGGCAACGTGAACTTCATCCGCCCGAAGCGGACGATGAGCCAGATCGGCGGCTGACGCCGCCGGGGGAGCCAGATCGGCGGCTGACGCCGCCGGTCAGAACACCGTGACCAATCGGCCGCGCACCACGCCGCGCTGGAGTCGGTCGATGCCGTCGCCGATCTGCTCGAACCGGATCTCCTCGATGGCCGGTGTCACCTGTCCTGCGGCCATCAGTCGCATCACCGACTCGATGTCGTTCTCGTCGCCGCCGGCATTGCCCACCAGCTCGCGGCGTCCGACGATGAGCGGATAGGTGTTGATCGTGGTCTCGAGGCGGCCCATGCCGACGAGCACCACACGCCCGCCGCGGCGGACGGTCTCGAGTGCCGCAGCGGTGGTCGTCCCGAAACCGGCGAAGTCGACGATGACGTCGAGCGCACAGTCGGCGAACTCGGAGATGTCGCGCGCCACCCGAACCGCTCCTGCCGCCTGTGCGAGTGGCCACACGGTTTCGTTGATCTCGGCGACGTACACCTCGGCGCCAGCCAGCACCGCGACGCGCG
>JAULYZ010000035.1:0-3721 GCA_032117595.1 Acidimicrobiia bacterium
TGGCTGCCGGTTACGTGCCGCCGAAGCATGCACACCGTCCGGATGTGCAGGATCCACACTGCGTCGTGCAGAGCCCATCGCACCCCGAGGTGTTCTGGTGCCAACACCACATGGGAATCTGGCGATCTGACGACGATCTTGCTTCGTGGAAAGAAGTCCATGCGAAGCCTTCCTCGTTCGGCTTCCCGGTTGCGGTGCACCCGACGGACCCCGACACGGCGTGGTTCGTGCCGGCCGACTCGGACCAGAAGCGTTCGCCGATCGGCGGCTCCGTGGTGGTGACGCGCACACGTGACGGCGGAAAGACCTTCGATGTGCTCACCGATGGACTGCCGCAACGGTACGCGTACGACCTCGTCTACCGCCATGCACTCGACGTGGCAGATGACGGCAACTCACTCGCCTTCGGTTCGACCACCGGCAATCTCTGGGTGACCGACAATCAGGGCGACCAGTGGCACACGGTGTCGAACTACCTGCCGCCCGTCTACGCCGTTCGCTACATCACCACGGCATGAGGTGTCCCAAGCAGGGACACAGCGGGTCATCGCCCGTCGAAGATGCACGATCCATCACCCGAGGTGAAATCGGCGCTGCTCGATCCATTCGGCGATGGTCGCGAGAGTGATAACCATGAGACGTTCCTGAACCCGGGTGTCTGGCTCGCGCAGCGCCGTCAGAGAAGCAAGGTCAGTCGGCTACGTCTTCGAAACGACCCTGAAACGTCGCCATGAGTGGCGAGCCGACCGTGGTGGCGCGATCTGCCGAGTACACGACCTCACCCCGACGACCTTCGAACTTGCCCGTTCCACCAATGATGGTGAAGGTGGCCTGCACGTGTACTCCGGTGTCGGAGCGAGTGGTTCGTCCATCGCTGCCGTGCGCGTAGAGCGTGTTGCCGTCACCGAAATCGAACTCCACCGATGAGGCGAATTCGCCCACATCGTTGCGGTAGTTGAAGAGCCCCCAGATCACCACGCCCACGCCGCCGTCGGGGCTGGTGCCGTCGCCCTCGAGGACGAGGGCCCCGGTAGTGGCCTGGCCGTCACGATCGAAACGCCGTGCGTCGGTCTGGCGAGAGGTGAGCTCGACCGACACCTCGAAGTCGGCCTGTGCGTCGCTGCGGTCCTCCGAACAGCCGGAGAACACCACGAGCGCAAGGGCGCCGGCGATTGCTGCCTTTAGGGCGGGTACTGCCTTCATGGCCCGGAGGGTACCCACCCCCTGAACTGGGCTGAGCCCTTCAGAGAGGGGCTTGCTGCGAAAAACTGAACTCAGTTCTGTTACGGTGGCTACATGCCCTCACGTCGCATTTCCCTCCTTCTGTCCCTCGCTCTGACTCTCCCCGCCGCCGCTCTGATCAGTTGCTCGTCGGACGCCTCGGAGAAGGAAGACACCGGCACCTCATCGGTCACGCTCGACCTGATCTCGAGTCCGCCCAAGACCGTGTTCGTCGACAACGGCGAGTCCGGCCCGAGCATCGGCGACGTGGACGCCTTCAGCGCCTCGGTGACCCGCGACGGTGAGCAGTTCGGCAGTCTCTTCGGCACCAAGACCCTGGTTGCGCTCCCCGGTGAGCACAACGTTCCCGACGGACTCGGGCTGTTCCAGAACCAACTCACCTTCGTGCTCACCGACGGCACCATCACGGTGACCGGTGTGCAGTACTTCCCGCTCGACACGAGTGACACCGCGGCCGTCGATGCCGTGAAAAAACTGGCAACGACGCGATCAGTGGTCGGCGGCACGGGCGCCTACTCGGGTGCCCGCGGCGTGCTGGAGACCTCGATCGACCAGGCGGGTGGACGAGTTCAGCACTTCGAGTTCACCGTGCAGACGTCGGGCGACTGAACGGGCACGCGCCAACCCGCGCGCTGTCGTCGATGGTGATGTACTGGTGTTCCTGCGAAGGAGCTCCACATGACCACGTCCGTCACGCTCACCGGCACCGGAGTACCGCATCCGTCCCCGGGACGAGCCGGGCCGGGCGCCTTGGTCCGCCACGGTGACGTTGCGCTGCAGTTCGATGCCGGGCGCGGCACGGTGCTGCGCCTCGCCGAGGCCGGTGTGGGGCCGCACGCGCTCACGGCACTGTTCGTCACCCACGTACACAGTGATCACCTCGTCGATCTCGCCGATGTGGCGATGACGAGATGGATCCAGCAGCAGTTGCACACCACGGGGCCGCTCACCATCTATGCCGTGCAAGGCCAAGCCGCCACCTTCGTGCAACGCATGTTCGACCCCTACGTGGACGACATTGCCGTTCGCACCTCGCACGTGAAGGCGACGCCGCCTGAGGTGAACCTCCATGTCATCGACACACCGCACACGCCCACCGAGGTGTGGCGATCACCCGATGGGAGCGTGCGGGTGGAGGCCGTCGCCGTGCGGCACGAACCTGTGGTGGACGCGGTCGGGTATCGCGTGGTCACACCCGACGGCGTGATCGTGATCTCCGGCGATACGCGCGTGTGCAACGAGGTGGAACAGTTCGCTCACGGGGCAGACATCCTCGTGCATGAGGCATGTCGCGCAACGGCGATGCGTGAGGCGGTGGCCGGCACCGTGTTCGAGACGATCTTCAGCTATCACGCCGACACCGTGCCGCTCGGCGCGCTTGCCGAACGCGCCGGGGTACGGCACCTCGTGCTCACCCACCTCATTCCGCAACCGGTCACCGATCGGGAGGAGCGTGGCTTCGAGAACGACGTTCGCAACGGCGGGTACACCGGGCGGGTCACCGTGGGCAGGGATCTCATGACGTTCGAGATCGGGGCAGAGGCCGGCTGAGGCGGGGCAACTCCGTTCAACGGTTGCCCGTCACGAACTAACGTGCGCTGTCGTGGAGATGTGGCTCAGCATCGAGACGTCCGGACGCGAACCGACCGAGATCTCGGTCGACCTTGAGCCAGGTACCACCGCAGCCACCCTCACGAAGTTTCTTGCCGAATTCCTACGCACGGAGGACCGGGCTGATTGGCTCCTCTACGCACCGCGCCTCGCCCGCACCCTCGATCCGGGCGAATCGCTTCTGCAGGCGGGAGTCTGCTTTGGCGATCGCCTGGACCTTGTCCAACCCGGGCCGGTAGGTAAGCGCCTCTCATCAGGCCGGCGAACAGGCGCTTCGCTCGACCTCGTAGTGGTTGGGGGTCCTGCGGCAGGCCAACGATTCGCCCTCACCATGGGCGACCACATCGTCGGTCGAACAGCCGACTGTGGCGTGCGCGTCGAAGATCCGGCTCTGTCTCGCCAGCACTTTCGGATTGCGGTTTCGAACTCGGGCGAACTCACGATCACCGACCTTGGGTCGGCCAATGGGACCTTCCTCGATGGGAAGGAGCTGCCCGGCTCCACGGCTCTCCCCATCGGCTCGATCGTCGAGGCTGGGCGAAGCCTCATCAGAGTGGTCGCTTCCGGTACTGCGATAGCGCCGAAGGGAACTGACGGGCGGATCCGGTTCAACCGACCACCAAGAGTTCGTCGCCCCGCACGCAACAAACAGATCGTCGTGCCCAGCCCACCCGCGCGAGCCGAAAAACCGAGACTTCCGTGGATCACTGCGCTCGCCCCGCTCGCAGGCGGGATCGGGCTTGTCGCCGTAATGCGGGGCCAGACGGTCGAGTAGCTCCGCGACCTGCTGCTTCTGTCCGATGCGGCCCGAGCTGCCGATCAGCCCATTCGGGTTCGCGGCCGTGGCAACCATCAGCGCATCGCGCGG
>JAULYZ010000036.1:0-45616 GCA_032117595.1 Acidimicrobiia bacterium
TACGGTCAGGGCGTTGCGGACTTCTCGGTGGCGAAGCAGAAGGAACTCGGCCTCGTGGGCAACGGCCCCGATGCGACGCTGGGTAACTTCGACCTCGCCCGTGTGCAGACCGCCATCGACCAGATGAAGGATGCAGGGTTCGAGGTTCCGGCAGAACTCACTGCCGAGACCATCGTGACCAACGAGTACATCAACCCGGCGATCGGTCTCTCCTGATCAATCCGGGTTACACAGCGTGACCGTCGGGCCGGCCCTCCGGGGCCGGCCCGATTGTTTTTCCTGCGACGTCGTGCTCAGCGCAGCGGGAATCGGGCCACTTCACCCAGGGCCGTGGCAAGCATCGCTACGGACTCTTCGAAGAGTCGTGCACCCTCGTCTGCCGAGGCGTGCGTCGGGTCGCCGATGACGCCCGATGGATCGAAGTCATTCGACAGCCAGCCGAACGAGACCGCTCCCCCGAATCGCACGTACTGATTCGACGCCAGCTCCTCCGGCACGTGCCGCTCGGCCAGAGTCATGTCCACCAGATCGGGGCGAAGGTGAAGGAGCACGGAGGTCTCGTCGTGCCCCCCGTGAATCCCCATGCCGAGCTCGCTCGGCGCCGAGGCTCCCCCGGCCGCCGGCGGCACAAAGGGGTGCATGAGGAAGGTCTTCAGGCCATGGGCAAGGCGTAACTCGCGGCACGCCATGTTGAGCAGTGCGGTGTTCCCGCCGTGGCCGTTCAGCAGCACGAGTGAGCGTGCGCCGGTGCCCGCGGCACATCGACCGATGTCGTCGAGCACCGAGAGCATCGTGGTGGCAGAGAGCCAGAAGGTTCCCGAGTCCCACGCATGTTCGTTCGACTTGGTGAAGGCGAGAGACGGAAGAAGCCAGACGTCGTGCTCGTCGCCCACGCGCGAGACCGCTGCCTCGGCCGCAGCATCGGCCACGATGAGGTCCGTCGAATACGGCAGGTGGGGCCCGTGCTGCTCGACAGCGCCGAGAGGGAGCAGGAGGATCGACCCCGGGCCGATTGCAGATCGCATCTCGGAGGCACGGAGGTCGGCAAGGCGGCGGTGCGAACTCATGGCTCGAGCGTAGGGCCCCGGCTGCAGCCGTCGCCCGATCCCCGACCAGAGTGATGTCGCCAGAGTGATGTCGCCAGAGTGATGTCGAAGGGCCGTGTGCGGAATCGTGGGCTCAGCGTGAGGCGAGGTCGAGCACGACCTGGAGCAGCACGTTGGCGCCCGCCTCAAGATCTGCGGGAGCAGTGTTCTCTGCGAGGTTGTGGCTGAGCCCGTTGATGGACGGGACAAACACCATCGCAGTCGGACACACGCGCGCCAACATCTGCGCGTCATGGCCCGCCCCCGAGGGCATCCGTCGGCAGGAGTAGCCGAGACGACGGGCGGCGGACTCGACGAGCTCGATCATCTCCGGGTCGAACTCCACCGGCTCGAAGCGGGCGAGCGGTGTCATGGTGATCTCGCATCCCTCGTCAGCCGCCATCCGTCGTGCAAACGACGAGAGTGTCTGCTCGACCTCCTGGAGAATGCGCTCGTCGGTGTTGCGCACGTCGAGGGTGAAGGTGACCCGTGCAGGGACCACATTGACGAGGTTCGGGAAGACGTCCACCCGGCCGGTCGTGGCCACCTGGGATCCTCCGAGACGGTGGGCGATCATTCGGGCCTCGGCAATGATCCGTGCGGCGACCACCATGGGATCGCGGCGCAGCCGCATCGGCGTGGTCCCGGCGTGCGCCGACTGCCCGGTGATGGTCACCTCGATCCACGAGATTCCCTGCACCCCCGTGACGGCCCCAATCGTGAGGCCCTCATCCTCGAGAACGGGACCCTGCTCGATGTGCAGTTCCACGAAGGCCGATGGAAACGACGCCGCCGGACAGGGCAGCGATCCTGCGTACCCAATACGGCTCAGTTCGTCGCCAAGACGCGCCCCCGACGAGTCACGGGCATCGAGGGCGGTCTCGAGCGCCATGCCACCCACGTAGACGAGGCTCCCGAGCATGTCCGGAGGGAAGCGTGCACCCTCCTCGTCGGTGAAGAACGCAACCTGAAGCCCCCGGCGAGGGCGCACCCTGGCGGTCTGCAGGACCTCCACCACCTCGAGTCCAGCGAGCACGCCAAGGTTGCCGTCGAAGCGGCCACCTGTGCGGACGGTGTCGATATGGGAGCCCATCATCACCGGCGCAAGACGTTCGTCGGTACCCGGCCAGGTGGCGACGACATTGCCCACGCGGTCAACGCCAATCTCCATGCCGAGATCACGCATCCAGGTAGCCACGAGGTTCCGTCCGTCACGGTCCTCGTCGCTCAGGGCGAGACGGGCGTTGCCCCACTCCCCGTGCACACCGTCGACCCGACCCACTTCGCCCAAGGCGTTGATCCGCTCGATCAGCCTGCTGACGTCGACCCGGAGGTCACTCCCGAGGGAATCCACGAGGAGAACGCTAGCGAGCGGGCAGAATGTCGACGATGTTTCTGTGTGTTGGTTGCCTCCATGGCTGACTTCGACGCCATCGTCGTGGGGGCCGGGCACAACGGGCTCGTCTGTGCGGCCTACCTCGCCCGGGCCGGGATGCGAACACTGCTCCTCGAGGCCCGCGACAGTGTCGGCGGCTGCGCGTCGAGCGAGTCGTTTGCCGGGGTCACGGTCAACATCTGCAACTGCGATCACCTCACGTTCCGCACCACGCCCGTGATGGAGGAATTGAGGTTGGCCGAGCATGGTCTTCGCTACCTCGACGTGGACCCAGGCCAGCTGAGTGTCCCCTGGCCGGACCCCGACGGCACACAGCGACCGGCGTGGCCCGTCTTCCACGACGTCGAGCGGACGGTCGATGCACTGCGTCTGCTCTATCCCAAGCAGGCCGATGCGTACCGCCGCTTCGCTCAACAGGCGGTCCCGGCCCTGCGACTCGTTCTCGAGGCCGCAACCGAGCCTCCGTCGGTGCGCCGCCTCGGGCTCCTCGGCGCAAAGCACCCAGGTGCTGCCGCCACGCTCATGCGCTGGAGCCGTCGCAGTGCGGCCGAAGTACTGCGAACGTTCTTCGACGATGAGGCCATCCTCGGCCCGGCTCTCTGCACCGGACCCGTGGTGTGGGGGGTGTCGCCAGAGATGCCCGGCACTGGACTCGGGGCGCTCAGCATCGCCATGCGTCATGCAGCTCAACTCGGTCGTCCCGTCGGGGGTAGCGGAATGGTCCCACGGGCCCTACTGCGCTCCTACGAGGCTGCTGGTGGCACCACCAGAACCTCCAGTCGTGTGAGTGCGATTCTCTGTGACGCACTTCAGGTTCGTGGGGTCCGTCTCGACGATGGCACGGTTATCGAGGCACGCACCGTGGTCTCGGCGTGCGACCCGCACGCCACGTTGCTCTCGTGGCTCCACGGCCCTCCCGCAGCCGCCCAGAAGATGATCGACCGGTGGCGAGCAATACCGCAGTACGAGGGCTACGAATCCAAGATCGATGCAGTCGTCACCGGACTCCCGAAGTATCGAGGCGTCGACGATGCGGTCGCAGCAAAGATCGGTTTCGACCCTCTTGCCGGCTCGGCCATGATCGCACCCCCGATCGCCGAGCTGGCATCCGGTCATGCCATTGCGCAGCGCGGCGGTGTCATGCCAAGACCTGTCATGTTCGCCAACATCCCAACCGCCGTCGATCCGTCGATGGCACCATCGGGACAACACGTCTTCAGCCTCGAGTGCCTCTACACGCCGTACCGCCTGCAAGGCGGCTGGCACGGATCTGGCGAGCCGCGGCGCTGGTTGGAGTTGTATGCCCAGATCCTCGAACCCGGTTTCCTCGACGGACTCGGCGACTGGCGGGCCATGACCCCCGATCGCTACGAGTCCGAATTCCACATGCCCCTCGGGCACGCCACAGGCTTTGCGGGTGGACCCCTCGCTGCGTTGCGGAACAAGAATCCCGAACTCACGCGCTACCGGACTGCAGTGCCCGGTCTCTACCTCACCGGCGCCGCCACGTTCCCGGGCGCTGGAGTGTGGGGTGCCAGTGGCAGAAACTGTGCCACCGCGGTCACTTCCGACCGTTCTTGAGCCACACTGTTCCCGTGCTCAGCGGAACCCGTTTGTTCACCATCGCACGAATCCCCGTTCATGCCCACTGGAGTGCGTTACTGATCATTGCGCTCATCGGCATCAACATCGGCGCCGTTGCGGGACCCATCGTGGCGGTTGCTGCCGCGCTCGTGTTCATCGCCTCCATCCTCCTCCACGAGTTCGCCCACGCGCTCGTTGCGCGACGGTTCGGCGTGGGTACCGAACGCATCACGATCTGGGGACTCGGCGGCATCGCAGCGCTCGACCGCGAGTCGCCCTCACCGCGGGCGCAGGGTTGGACCGCAGCAGCAGGTCCGGCCTGCAGCGCCGCCATCGGGGCCATCGGCATGGGGGGAGCGGCCGCCCTGCGCGTCGTCCAGGTCGACAACGTCGCGATCGATGTGATGTTCTGGCTCGGCCTGACCAATGCGGCGCTGGCCGCGTTCAACCTGCTGCCCGGTGCACCGCTCGACGGCGGACACATTGTTGCGGCGTGGCGCTGGTCGCGTCACGGTGACCGATTCCGGGCTCGGGAGGAAGCAGCGCAGGTCGGCGTGGCCATCGGCATGATCGTCACCGCCGCCGGTACGTTCCTCGTGCTGCGCGGTGTCGGCGGGCTGATGCTGCCAATGACGGGTCTCTTCATCGCCATCAACGCCGCGACCGACCGCCATGGAGCGCGCGCCGCCCGTCAACTGGATGGGCTGCGTGTCAGGGACCTTGCATGGTTCGGGATCGCACAGGCCCCCGGCAGCACCACGGTCTCCCAGATGCTCTGGGAACGCTCACGTCTCGGAGGTGCAGGGCTGGTCGCAGTGGTGGACCCTGCGGGTCAGGTGGCAGGGGTGGTGACGGAGGAACGAATGCACAAGGTGCCCGAGGACCGCCAGGACCAAGTCCTCCTCTCACAGCTCATGGTGCCCGCTGCGCAACTCCCCCATTTCAACGCCGACGACACCCTCATCAACGCCCTGCAGCGCGTCAGCCCCCTCGCCCCCCTCGTCACCATCTGGAGCAACGACCGCTTGGTGGGAGTCGTCCCGATCGAGCGGCTCAGGCGACAGCTCGCGCCACGCTGACCAGTCTCATCAGGCGTCGCGAACCGCGTTCTTGTCGACGACGGGGTCCTTGTCGCTCCACGGAAAGTTGATCCACAGGTCGGTGTGCTTCCACACGTACTCGCACTTCACGACAGAGTGCGACTTCTCGTAGAGGCACGCAGCGCGAACCTCTGCGACCTTCCCCTGGCAGAACTCCTTGACCACTTTCAAGGTGTGACCGGTGTCGGCGACGTCGTCGACGATCAACACGCGAGCCTGCTTGACGAGCTGGAAGTCGGGGTACGGCGGAAGGATGAGCGGAACTTCGCGACGCTCGTGAACCCCTGTGTAGAACTCGACGTTCATCGTGTAGATGTTCTTGACCGACAGCGCATAGCCGAGAGCGCCGGCGGGCAGCAGACCGCCACGGGCAATGGCGAGGATCATGTCGGCGTCGTAGCCATCATCGGCGATCTGCTGGGCGAGCTGGCGCGAACCAGCGCCGAAGTCGTCCCACGTCATGATCTCCCGCTGAGCGCTCACGCCATCTCCTCCATCTCGGTTCGTCGGTCTTCGTCGGTCTTCGTCCGACGAAGACCGACGGTAGACGATCACGAGCGCACGAACGCGCTCGCTGACAAAGAGTTCAGAGACAGATGTCGTGCGGGCGGACGGGCACTCGATGGAGGTCCCTGCCGATGGCATCCCGAATTGCCGCCACGATCGCCGGGGTCACCGAGATGCAGGGCGGTTCACCCACTCCTTTGGCCCCGAGTGGGGCCTGGGGATCCGGTTCCTCCACCAGCGTCGTGAGGACTGGCGGCATGTCGAGGAACGTCGGGAGGAGGTAGTCGGTGAAGGAGGGATTGAGCATCCGTCCGTCACGCATCACGATCTCCTCCATCACCGCAAGCCCAAGACCCTGTGCGATACCGCCCTCGATCTGGCCGATCACCGAGAGTGGATTGAGTGCCACACCGACGTCTTGGGCGGTGGCGATCTGCACGACCTTGACCAGCCCCAGGTCGGGATCGACATCCACCACGGCGCGGTGGGCCACGAAGGCGAACGCCGTGTGGCAATCGCCCTGACCGTTCTCGTCCAACGGCTGCGTAGGCCGGTGCCGGAACTCGACGGTCTCGGCGAAGCGCCGGCCGGCGGTGGCCTCGGACACCGTGATCCGCCGATCCGGATCGAGCGAGTCGACCACCGAGTCGTCCTCGATCACCAACCGGAGCGGATCGACCGCCCAACGACCCCCAACGTGCTCGAACAGCCGCTCGCGGACCTTCCGGCATGCGGCATCCACCGCCCCACCGCTCATCCACGTCTGACGGGACGCGGAGGTGCTCCCGGCCGAACCGATTCCGGTGTCAATGCGGTCGACCACCACGTCGTCGATGCCGAGCAGCGTCCGCGCAATCTGCGGGGCGATCGTGATGAACCCCTGACCCACCTCAGCCGTGGCGAACTTGAGGGTCGCGACGCCGTCGGCAAGCTCGCAACGTGCCGTGGCGTAGTCGTCAAAGCCCTCAGAGAACATCAGGTTCTTCACCGCAACACCCCAGCCGATGCCTCGCCGGATGTGCGAACGGTCGGCCGTGAGACCGGCACCACCCGGCAGACGCATCGGATCGTCGAAGCGGCCACCGATGGGTTCGTCGGGCAGCGCTAGCGCGTCGGTCTCGCGAATACAGCGCTCCACTGGCGCCACGCTCTCCACCACCTGTCCGGTGATGAGGCGGTCGCCAGTACGCATGGCGTTGCGCAGCCGAATCGCCACGGGGTCGAGACCACACGCAGCAGCGAGCTTGTCCATCTGGCTCTCGTGGGCGAAGCAGGCCTGCACCACCCCAAAGCCGCGCATCGCGCCGCAGGGCGGGTTGTTCGTGCGCACCGCCCAACCATCGACGACTGCGTTCTCACAGCGATACGGACCCTGAGTGTGCGTGATGGCGTTCGTGAGCACGGCGTGGCTCGTCGAGGCATAGGCCCCGCCGTCGAGCACGAAGCGAGCCTCGATCTTGAGAATCTGACCCGTGCGATCGGCGTGGTGGCGCATCCAGATCCGGGCCGGGTGTCGATGGATGTGCCCGAGGAAGCTCTCCTCCCGGCCGTAGTGAACGCGAACGGGACGGCCCGTTCGCAGTGCGAGGAGACAGATGTGCACCTGGAGCGACAGATCCTCGCGTCCACCGAACGCACCGCCGACCCCACCAAGCACCAAGCGCACCGCCGAGGCGGGGAGCCCCAAACACGCTGCGATCTGTTTCTGGTCCTCGTGCAGCCACTGGGTGGCGACATGAAGTTCCACTCCCGCAGCGCCGGGATCGGGCACGGCGAGGGCCGCCTCCAGACCGAGGAACGCTTGGTCCTGCATACCGATTTCGTAGTCGCCCTCCACAACGATGTCACCGACCACGGATGGGTCACCCGACAACACCCGCTGATGACGGATGACGTTGCCGCCGGGATGAATCGGAGGGTGAGAGCCATCGATCGCGCGCTCGGGGTCGACGAGGGGTTCGTGAACCTCGTATTCGACGATGATCGCCTCGAGCGCGCGACGACACGTCTCTGGGTGATCGGCTGCTACCGCAGCAATCGGCTCACCGAGGTACCGAACGACGTCGCTCGCAAACACCGGCTGATCAGGTTGGACGAGACCGTAGGTGGCGAGTCCCGGCACATCGGCGGCCGTGATCACCGTTTCCACACCCGGGATCGCCCATGCCGGCGTGACGTCCAGGCGGACGATTCGGGCCGACGGATGCGGCGAACGAAGGGTGGCGCCCCAGAGCGCGCCCTCCACAGGAAGGTCTGAGGAGAAGCGGTAGGCACCCTGGACCTTCTCGACACCATCGGGGCGCAGGACGCTGTCACCGATCCGGCCCGGACGCTCGCGGGCGATCGTTCTCGGTTCAGCCACGGTCGCCCTCCGCCCGGCGCCGTGCCACGTCGACCACGGCCGACACGAGCCGGCCGTACCCGGTGCAGCGGCAGATGTTGCCCGAGAGCTCCTCACGAATCTCGGTGTCGGTGGGAGCCGGAATCCTCTCGAGCAGGCGTTGCGTCGCCATGATGAGGCCCGGCGTGCAGAAACCGCACTGGACCGCGCCGGCCTCGACGAAGGCCTGCTGAACATCGGTGGGAGAACCCTCGGGCGCAATCCCCTCGATCGTCACGATCGACCGCCCGGTCTGTGCCGCAGCCAACACGAGGCACGAACACACCAACTCCCCGTCGAGCAGAACCGAGCAGGAGCCACACTCCCCCTGTTCGCAAGCCCCCTTGGTACCGAGCAGGCCGATCCGCTCGCGCAGTACAAAGAGCAGGCTCTCACCGATCCAAGCGTCAGCCACATCGTGGTCAACACCGTTCACGGTGAGGCGATACAACTCAGCCATTCGGGAACGCCCTCCTCAACTGCCGCGAGGCAAGCACACGGACCGCATGACGTCGGTACGACGCCGTCGAACGGTGGTCATCGATCGGACGGGACGCTGCTGCGCATCGCTCGCCGAATTCATCGACGTCCGCTTGCGTCACTGCCGCAGCGTCCCAGTCGATTCGACTCACAATCCACTCCTCCGCGTCCGTGCATCGGATGATGACGGGCCCGACCGACCCGAGAGCGACGCGGACCGACCGATTCGGGACGTCCGCTGCAAGGCAACTCGACGCTGTGGCGATCACCATGGCGTTGCGGACACCCACCTTGCTGTAGCCCTGCCAGCCGGTGAGGATCGGAAGGGTGACGCCGGTGATCAGTTCGTTCGCCGCTCGGGCGTTGCGCTTGACCCCGACCATGAACTCCGAGAAGCCCAGTGTCCGTTCGCCTGCGCTCGAGCGAAGGTGAACGATCGCGTCGAGCGCAGCCAGCACCGGGAGGCCGTCACCCGCGGGCGAACAGGTCCCGAGGTTGCCGCCGAGCGTTCCGGCGTTACGGATCTGTGGGGAACCAACGGTCCGACTTGCCTGCGACAGCGCGGGGGCAAGCGAGGCGAACGGCTCACCCATGAGGGTGGTGTACGGAACCCCGGCCCCCACGAAGAGCGACGTCCCCAAAGTATTGAGCGACCAACGCCGCAACTCACCCACTCGATCGAGAGCGATCACCTGGTCGAACCGACGGTGTCCCGCGTTCGTTGCGACGAGCAAATCCGTACCCCCGGCAAGGAGCACCGACTCGGGTGCATCGTGAAGGGCCGCAACCGCGTCGTCGATCGTGAGTGGAACGCGAACAGTCATGCGAGATTCCGGTCAGCCCACCGCGGTCCACGCGCCGTTCTTCACGACGTAGAGCGTGAAGACCGGGTACTTGGTGTCACCGAATTCGTCGAAGGCAACCTTGCCCGTGGCCCCGTCGAAGGCAACACCTCCCAACGCCTTCACCAGTGCTGCGCGCGCCTCGGTCGGCATGTCGACGTTCTTGAGGACCTCGGGCAGCAGACGGATCACGGCATTGGCTGCGTCGTAGGCGTACGGGCCGTATGCCGATGGCGGGGCAGGGAACTTCGCCGCGTCATATGCAGCCTGGAACGTCGAACCACCCGGGAACTTGTCGATCGGGAGACCGACACTGCTTGCGAACGTCCCCTCAGCCGCAGAGGCCGCTTGGGAGATCAGGGCGTCATCCTTGATGCCGTCGCCGCCCATCAGCGGAACGGTCAGGCCAGCGGCAGTCGCCTGGGCACGGAGTGCGGCAGCGACCGGGTACTCACCGCCGATGAAGAGGAGGTCGGGCTTGGCCGCCGCAGCGTCCGCGACGAACTTCGTCAGGTCTGTTGCGGCATCGGGCACCAGCTCACGGACCACGACGGTCCCACCCGCCGCTTCGTAGGCAGCAACAAAGATGTCTGCGAGACCCTTGGACACCGCCTTGGTCTCACTCACGACGGCCACGGTCTTGAAGCCCCGGGCAATCGCCTCATTGGCGAGAAACTTGCCCTGCTTGTCGTCTGCGCCCACCAGTCGGAAGTAGTTGTCGAACTGACGCTTCGGACTTGCCATGTCCTCACCGAGCGTCAGGGACGTGAGCGTGTTCGAACCGTTCACGAGGGCCAGACCACCGGCCTTGAGTGTCGGCAGCATCGCTGCGGAGACACCCGAGTTGTACGGGCCCACCACGGCAACCACCTGCTCGTTGGCAACCATCGTTGCCGCTGCGGCCTTGCCGTTCTCGCCGTTGCTGGAGTCGTCGAGCGCCACCACCTTGAGGGTCCAGCCGGGAACGGCCCCCGAGGCGTTCGCCTCGGCCACCGCCAACTCGACCGAGTGCAGAATCCCCCGCCCAAAGTCGGTGAGACCCGCCACCTGCGGGCTGATCACCCCGATGGCCACGACCTTGTCCCCCTCGGCGGACGGGGACTTGGAGTCCGAACATGCCGACATCCCGAACAGACCCGCCGTCACAGCAAGGGCAAGTACCGATCGCTTCACGCCACCGCTCCAATCACGACATTGCGTATTGACCGACGTGCCGGTCAACTCCGGGTTCGATGCTAGTTCTACCGAGGACGACCCAAGCGGACTGCCGAACAGGTCATGGGCGACCCCGAACCACCGCTGCTACGGTGCGAACGGGCACTGGGCACGACGGACCTGCATCCACGGTTGCGGTCCGAGAGGGGGGAACGTGAGAACACGGCGTCACATCATCCTGCGGAGGCTGTCGTTTGCTGCACTGGCCACCACCTTGGCGGTGGCGGGAGTTGCGTGCAGCGGCGACGACGAAGAGGCCACGCCCGATCCTTCCACCACGGTGACGGCTGCGCCCGACACCTCGGCGCCGTCGAACAAGCCGGTGGTCGGGGGAAGGATTGTCGTTGCCGGTGAGGCCGAGGCCGGTACGCCGTGGCTCCCGGGCGCCGTGCAGTGCGACTCGTACTGCCAGATGCGCGCACGCACCTTCTATGAGCCCATCGCAGCTGTCGACGAAGACCTCAAGGTCCATCCGTACCTCGCCGAGAGCATCACACCGAATGCGGACTACACGGAGTGGACCGTGAAGCTCCGTAGCGGTATCACCTTCAGCAACGGCGAGCCGCTCAACGCCGATGCGGCGATCAAGAACATCCAGGTGAACCTGAACGCGCCACTGATTGCGGCAGCCGTCAAGGACCTCGCACGCGTGAGCGCCACCGAGTTCAAGGTGGAGAAGGTCGACGACCTCACGGTGAAGCTCTTCACCGGACTCAACGGCGACCCGACCAAGCCGGTGCCGTGGCCCGGATTCGACGTGTACCTCGGTGGCCAGGCAGCCTTCATGGCGGCGCCTTCGTACATCGACAAGGCACTCGCCGACAAGACCGGGGTGGAAGCAACCAAGCCCATCGGGACCGGACCCTTCGTGCTGAGTTCCTTCATCCCGCAGGACCGTCTCGTCGTGAAGCGCAATCCAACGTACTGGCGCAAGGACGCCGACGGAGTCCAGCTGCCGTACCTCGACGAGATCGAGTTCCGGGTGATTCCCGATGCCAATACCCGACAGCAGGCGCTCGAGAGCCGTGACGTGGACATGATCTCCACGAGCAATGCGAACTCCATCGCCGACCTGCGTACCAAGGCCGACAAGTTCCCGATGATCGAGCAGGCCGAGTACGGGGAGACCTTCTACGTACTGCTCAACCTCACCAATCCACAGCTGCAGAGCCGCGACCTGCGTTGCGCCATGCTCCAGGCGATCGACAAGCAGGCGATCATCGACCTCACGGGCGGCGGCATCCTGACCCCCGCCAATGGCCCGTTCGCACCGGGACAGGAGGGGTACCTCGAGGACAACGGTTCGCTCCCCTACGACCCCACTGCAGCCAAGGCAGGTGTCGAGGCCTTCAAGGCAGCGAACGGCGGACAGGCACCCAAGATCATCTACAGCGCCGTGCCGGACGCCGACTCGCTCACGACTGCCCAATATCTGCAGCAGGTCTGGGGTGATGCCGGGATCGAGGTCGAGCTCAAGCAGATCGAGCAGTCGACCCTGATCGGCAACGCCGTCTTCGGAGCACCCGATTTCAATGCCTTCGGGTGGCGGAACCACGCCGGTGTCTTTGTCGACGGGCAATTCTTCTGGTGGCACAGTTCCTCGGCCGCAGACCCCGGGCAGTTCGCCCTCAACTTCGGGCGCCTCAAGGATCCGGTCATCGACGACCTCCTCGCCAAGCAGCGCAGCGAGCTCGACACCGTCAAGAGAAAGGGCCTCGCCGAGGACATCAACCGGCAGTTCGCGAAGGAGTGCTGGATCCTCCCCACGTCGTGGGCGATCTGGGGCATTGCGCACAACGGCTCCATCGCGGGGATTGGTCAGCTGACCCAACCCGATGGTTCCGGAAAGCTGGTTCGCGACGGCGCTGGCTTCCCCGGTCAGGTCTGGCTCACCGGGGTCTGGAAGAAGTCCTGATCGTCGAGTCGGTCGGTCAGGGTCGCGCGAGCGCGCGACCCTGACCCCCGAGTCGGGTCTCACGGGCTGATATGCGATATCTCCTCCAGCGCCTCCTCCAACTCGTCGTCGTCTTCCTGATCGTCACCTTCGTGGCGATGGTCGCAATCCAGGGAGCGAGTCGCGACCCAGCGCGTGACCTTGCTGGACCGTTGAGCAGCAACGAGGAACGGGTCGAGCAGATCCGACAGCAGTACCACCTCGACCGCGCCTACCCGATCCGGTACGCGTACTGGCTCAAGAACATCGTCACGCTCGATCTCGGCACCTCCCCCACCAATAACCTCGAGGTCCGGACGCTGATCGGGCAACGGGCTCCGGTGACCCTGCTGCTCGGGCTCTATGCGATTCTCTTCGCGCTGCTGATCGCGGTTCCGGTGGCGGTGTACTCCGCTTACCGACGCGACGGACCCTTCGACCGGATCGTCTCGGGCGCCACCTTCGCGATTGTCTCTCTGCCCAACATCATTCTTGCTGTTCTGCTGGGTTACTTCTTCGCGACCAAGTGGCGAATCTTCACGTACGCGGCGAGCAAGATCTGGCCGTGGGACAACCCGGTGCTTCACGTGAAGAACTTCGCCCTCCCCACCATCGTGCTCGGCCTTGGCCTATCAGCGATCTTTGTGCGCTTGCTGAGGGCTGATTTGGTGAACACCCTCCAGAGCGACTTCATCGTGATGGCGCGAGCGAAGGGGCTTTCCCCGCGCCGCATCCTCTGGCGCCACGCCCTGCGCTCGTCGCTGTTCTCACTCATGACCAGCGTTGCGCTCCAGTTCGGCGGCATCCTCGGCGGCGCCGTGGTGGTGGAGCAGATCTACGCACTGCCGGGAATGGGCCTGCTCCTGTTCCAGGCCGTCCAGACCAAGGACCTCCTGGTCGTCCAAGCCTGTGCCGCGCTGTTTGCGCTCGCCGTGGTGCTGGTGAACTTCGTCGTCGACCTCCTCTATGCGGTGGTGGATCCCAGGATCCGTCATGCCCGGGCGCTCGGATGACGATGGACAGCAACCACCGTCTCGGCAGTGCTCGACGCGCCCTCGGTTGGCTCCCGCCGTTGAGGTCGTGGAGGCCCGGGGTCGTGCTCGCCGTTGTCTGGCTCGGGGGTCTTACCTTCCTCGCGATCTTTGCCAACTGGCTCCCATTCGTCCGGCGCTACAACGAATTCCCCAAGGGACCCGGCGCCCGAAAGCTCGTTGCGTACCGGGGCAAACCGAGCAGCGACTACTGGTTCGGCACCGACAAGCTCGGCCGTGACACCTTTGCGCGTTGCATCTATGCAGCGCAGAAGACGCTCGTCATCGGCGCCGCTTCCATCGTTGCCGCTCTCGTCATCGGCGGACTTCTCGGGATGCTCGCCGGCTATTTCCGGGGCTGGTACGACCGGGTCCTCACCGTCATGTTCGACGTTCTGCTGGCGTTCCCCGCAATCGTGCTCGCACTGATTGTGGTCGGACGCTTCTTCGCAAGTGGAGATCTCAACCTCGGTCTCTTCACGATGGAGAAGCGCTTCTTCGGCGTGATCCTCGTGCTGACCGTGCTCAGCATCGCGCCACTTGCACGGATCGTCCGCGCCCAGACGATGTCGCTCGCCCAGCGCGAGTACGTCCTCGCTGCGAGAGGCCTCGGGGCAGGAAATCTTCGGGTCCTCGTTCGAGAGATCCTCCCCAACCTTCTCCCAGCCATGTTCTCGGTTGCCTTCACCGGACTGGCTGTGCTCTTGGTTGCCGAGGGGGGACTCGCCTTCCTCGGTTTCAGCGTGCAGCTTCCCTTCCCGACGTGGGGCTTCATGATCAACGAGGCCCGCCCCGATATCGTGAAAGGGGGCGGCTGGGCAGTGTTCTTCCCTTGCACGATGCTGTTCCTCACCGTGCTCTCCTTCAACGTCCTCGGGGACCGGGTCGCCAGACGCTTCGACATCCGGGAGGCGACGCTGTGAGCGAGATGGACACCCGGCCGGATGAGGGCACGCTCCTCGACGTGCGCAACCTGAAGACCCACTTCGCCACCGCGCGGGGTGTCGTCCGCGCGGTCGACGGGGTCTCGTTCACCCTCGAGCGCGGCGCCGCACTCGGGATCGTCGGGGAATCCGGGAGCGGCAAGACCGTTCTCGCCCGCTCGATCATGGGCCTGCTCCCGCCACGTGGCGTCCACCGCGAGGGCGAGGTGTTCTTCGCTGGCACCGACCTGCGCCGCCTCGACGCGAAACAGATGCGTCGCTACTGGGGCAAACAGATGTCGATGATCTTCCAGGATCCGATGACCTCCCTGAACCCGCTCATGACGATCGGTAACCAGATTGCCGAGCCGCTGCGCGTGCACCTCGGGTCGGACAAGGCCGAGGCACGCGCCGTTGCGCTGCGTCTGCTCACCGACGTCGGGATCCCCGAACCCGAGAAGCGGCTCGACCAGTACCCCCACGAACTTTCCGGCGGGATGCGCCAGCGAGCCATGATCGCCATCGCCCTTGCCTGCGGGCCGACCCTGCTGTTCGCTGACGAGCCGACCACCGCCCTCGACGTCACGGTGCAGGCACAGATCCTCGAACTGATCGCCACACAACGACGCGACCGCAACATGTCCGTGATCCTCGTCACCCACGATCTCGGCGTGGTGGCGGGCCACACCGACTCCATCATCGTGATGTATGCCGGCCAGATCGTCGAGAGTGCTCCTACCAGGTCACTCTTCAGGTCGATGCGCCATCCCTACACCGAGGCACTGATGCGCAGCATCCCGCAGCTCGACCAGCCATCGCACACGCGCCTGCTCGCTATCGGCGGTCGACCGCCCGACCTCATCAACCCACCCGAAGGCTGCCGCTTTGCGCCACGGTGTCCGTACGCCGAGGAGCGCTGCCTGCAGGAAGCGCCAACCCACCAGTCCGACACGCCGGGTCACTCCTTCGCCTGCTGGAATCCCGTCGGCTCGCCCACCTGGGCGGCACGGCAGCACAGCACCACCGGAAGTGCAGCCACCTGATGGCCGGCACCGGCACCGCTCACCTACACGCCGAGGGAGAGGCGCTCCTGCGCGTCGAGGACCTCGTCGTCGAATTCCCGGTCGGCCGCACCGGCCTCACGGTCAATGCCGTCTCCGGTATCAGCTTCGACGTTCTCCCCGGTGAGACTCTCGGTTTGGTCGGTGAGTCGGGCTGCGGAAAGTCCACCACCGGCAAGGCCATCATGCAGTTGCCCCGGCCGACCTCTGGGAGCATCGTCTTCGAGGGCCAAGAACTCAGGTCGCTGCGCGGCGAGGGCATACGGGCACTGCGCACCAACATTCAGATGATCTTTCAGGACCCGATCTCCTCGCTCAACCCGAGGCGCAAGGTCCGCAATATCGTCATGGAACCCCTCAACATCTGGGGTGTCGGCACTCCAGAGGAGCGCGGCCGCAGGGTCGACGAGATCCTCGAGGCAGTGGGCATCGACCCCGAGCGTGCTGCGTCGAGCCGTCCCTTCCAGTTCTCGGGCGGCCAGTGCCAACGGATCTCCATCGCGCGTGCCCTCGTCCTCGATCCCAAGCTCATCATCTGCGACGAACCGGTCTCGGCTCTCGATGTGTCGGTACAGGCACAGGTTCTCAACCTCCTCGAGGACCTCAAGGCTCGGTTCGGTCTCACGTTGGTGTTCATCGCCCACGACCTCGCCGTCGTGAAGAACATCAGCGACAGAGTCGCGGTCATGTACCTCGGGAAGATGTGCGAGGTGGCGACATCCGATGATCTCTACGCCCGCCCGGCGCACCCGTACAGCCGCGTCCTGATCGACTCCATCCCGGTCCCCGACCCCGATGCGCCCCGCTCAGCCGTTCGCATCGAGGGAGAGGTACCTTCGCCCGTCCTGCCTCCCTCCGGCTGCCGTTTCCGCACGCGGTGCCCGTACGCACAGGAGCAATGCGCCGCCGAGGAGCCGCAACTCCGGGATGTCGGCGGTGGACACTTCGTCGCCTGTCACTTCCCGCTCACTCTGCGCTGAGCGGCCTGACCATCATCAGCCCCAGACGTACTGGGGCGGCCGCTTCTCGAGAAAGGCCCGCATGGCTTCGCGATGATCGGCCGTGTTCGAGGCCATGATCTGCTGACGGTTCTCGAGATCGATCGCCGCCTGCATACCCGGAATCTCGAGTGCCGACCACATTCCTTCCTTGGTGAGCGCGACACCGAAGGGCGTGTTCAGCATGATCTGCTGGGCCTTGGCGTACGCGAGGTCGAGCAAGGCGTCGTCGTCCACGACCTCCACGACGAGCCCGATGCGCAGCGCCTCCTCGGCATCGAAGATCCGCCCGGTGAGCATCAGTTCCTGCGACCGAGCGGCGCCGACGAGACGCGGAAGGATCCAGCTCGTACCGATATCGCAAGCCGAGAGACCGATACGGATGAAGGCTGCATTGAACTTTGCGCTGCGCGCAGCAAGGCGCACATCGGAGCCGAGCACCAAGGCGAACCCGCCTCCCGCCGCGGGGCCGTTCACCGCTGCGATCACCGGCTGGGGCAGTGACCGCAGATGTGGGATGAGCGACGCGATGTGCTTCTGCACGGCGAAACCGGCCGGGGTCGGGCCGAGGTGGTCGGTGTCCGGCGCCTTTCCGTATCCGGTGAGGTCGAGGCCGGCACAGAACCCACGACCTTCACCCGTCAACACGATCACACGACAGGTTGGATCGACAGCGAGTTCGTCCAGAGAGCGGTGCAGTGCTGCAACGAGTTCGCTCGTGAGCGCGTTGAGCTTGTCGGGGCGGTTGAGCGTGATCTGGGCGATGCCGTCGTGCGGGCGGGAGATCTCGAGGACTGCCATGCCTGCATTGTTGCCGCTCGACTCAGTAACCACCGCACCCGCCCGGCACCACCGGAACCCGAGCCTCGGTGCACGGACCCGATGACATCCCCTGACTACCGTGGGCCGAGATGAGCATCGACGTCGACTTCCGCCTCAGGGGCGTCCCTGTTGCCCTGCGGCCACACTGCGTGGGACTGGACCCCACGACATCGCTCACCGACGGGGAGTTCTGGCGGGCCACCCTCACCCCCGAGGGCCCGGGAACCCTGCACCTGAGATGGCGAACCGGCGAACTCGAGGTTGCGGCCTACGGCACCGGTCGTGCCTGGCTCCTGGACCGCGCAGGGGACTACGCCGGACTCTCGGACCCCGGTCATCAGTTCGGGCCGACTGCTCACCCCGTTGTGCTCCAGGCGCAGCGTGTCGTCGACCTACGCCTCTCCAACGGGCATTGCCTCTACCACACGCTGCTCCCGACAGTTCTGGGACAACGGGTCACCGCCGAGGAGGCTCACCGCTCGTGGCGACGGCTGTGCCTTCGCTATGGAAAGCCCGCTCCGGGCCCAGCCCCGCTGGTGCTCCCGCCCGAACCATCCGTACTTGCGAGCGAGCCCTACTGGCGGTTCCATCCGCTCGGAGTCGACCAGCATCGAGCCGAAGCGCTCCGTACCGTTGCCCGGGTGGCCGACCGTCTGTTTGCCCTCGACGACGCATCACCCGAGCCGGCCCGTTCGTTTCTCTCCCGGCTCCCAGGTATCGGTCAGTGGACGATCGGTGCTGCTCTGGGTCACGCACTCGGCGACGCCGACGCGGTCGCGGTAGGTGATTTCCACCTCAAGAACACGGTGGCGTGGGCGTTGGCCGGCGAACCACGGGCCACCGACGAACGGATGCTCGAACTCCTCGAACCCTACGCCGGCCAACGCGCACGCGTCGTGGCGATCATCTCCATGACGGTTGGCCATGCGCCGCGTTTTGGGCCTCGACAGCGCATCCTCCCGATGGAGCGCTGGTAACACTCCGGATCAGCGGCGCCCGAGCCCGCTGTACTCAAACCCGGCGGCCTTCCAGAGCGCTGGATCGAGAACATTTCGGGCATCGACCACCACGGCTCTCGTCATGGTGGACGCCGCCAATGCGGGATCTGCTGCCGCAAATTCATGCCATTCGGTGAGCACCACCAGACAGTCGGCCTCCTTCAGCACTGCCCCTGCGCTATCGGCAATCTCCAGGCCGTCCAGACCTCTGTCCGCGCGAGTGACCGCCACCGTCGGGTCGTAGGCACGAACCGCCGCCCCTGCGCGCCGCAGGAGACTCGCGACAGCAAGAGCCGGTGACTCACGGAGGTCGTCGGTACCTGCCTTGAAGGTGAGCCCCCACAGCGCAACGGTCTGCCCCTGCAGCGAGCCACCGACCGCGCGGCACACCTTCTCGACGATGTGCTCGATCTGCAGTGAGTTCGCGGCGATCGCTCCCTCCACCACCGGGAGCGAGACCCCTGCGTGGTTCGAGGACGACACCAACGCGCTCGTGTCCTTCGGCAGGCAGCTTCCGCCCCAGCCGGGACCCGGACTCAAGTACGCCGTGCCGATCCGATGGTCGAGGGCGAGACCGCGCAGAACGGTGTCGATGTCGGCGCCCGTGGCATCGCACAGCGCTGCCAGCCCGTTGACCATGCTCAGGCGTACGGCAAGCATGGCGTTCGCTGCGTACTTGATGGTCTGCGCCGACTGGATATCGGTGATGAGCACCGGGGCGTCTATTGCTGCGTAGAGCGCTGCGACACGCTGAGCCGCCACAGCATCCGTGGCGCCCACAACAATCCGGTCCGGAGCGAGGAAGTCGCGCACCGCTGACCCCTCTCGCAGGAACTCCGGATTACCCGCAAGCGAAACGTCAGAGCGAGCGAGAAGTGTCGAGAGTTCGTCACCGGAGCCGATCGGGATCGTCGACTTGATCACCACCACGCAGCCAGACGGGAGGATCTCACGGATCTCCTCGATCACGTTGCGCAATTGAGAGATGTCGGCCGAACCGTCCGCGTGCTGGGGTGTTGCCACACAGAGGAAGACAACCTCAGCACCATCAGCTGCCGATGCAGCGTGTTGTTCGAAACGGAGTCGACCCGACGCGAGGCCGGCCTTCACCAACGTCTCGAGCTCGGCCTCATGGATCGGGATCTCCCCCCGCAGCAGGGTCGCAAGACGAGCGGAGTCTGCCTCGGCGCATCGCACCTCATGCCCCAACGACGCAAGGCACGCCGCAGTCGTCAGACCGACATATCCAGCACCGATGACGCCCACCGCGGTCACAGTGTTGATCCTAGGTCTCTCCTCACCGGCAGGCGCCCGCGAGACCGTGGTCTTTCATACCGGAAGCCGACGCCACGCCCAGCGTGGCAGGTGCCGGAAGACCGCAAAGACGATCCGGAGTGGACCCGGCACCCACACGGTCGGCGCTGTGCCCCCGAGCGCCCGCATCACTGCCGCCGCCACCTTGTCGGGTGTGGTGGAGAAGGGTTGGGCCTTCATTCCTTCGGTCATCTTCGACCGCACGAATCCCGGCCGAACCACCAACACGCGCACGCCGGTACCAACGAGGGAGTCAGCAAGACCTTGCATGAATGCGTCGCTGCCCGCCTTCGAGGCGCCATAGACGAAGTTCGCCCGACGAACGCGTTCGCCGGCCACCGACGAGAGGTGGATCAACGTGCCATGACCCTGAGCCCTGAGCACACGGGCGGCCTCGAGGCCGGCGGAGACAAGCCCCACCATGTTCGTGTGAACGACCGCCGCCGCGGCGAGCGAATCCGAGCTCAACACCTCCTGAGACGCACCGAGGACTCCCCAGGCACTCACCACGACGTCGAGGTCGCCGCCACTCGCCGCAAGATCCATCACTGCGCGGTGCGATGCTGGCTCGTCTGCGTCAAAGCCGAGCAACTCGACGGCGCAACCGGCGGAGCGCAACTCTGCGGCAAACTCCTCACACGCAGTGGTCCGCCGCGCTGCGAGCACCACCCGCGCCCCCCGGCGTCCCCCGATCAGTCGGCGGGTCACCGCCTGTCCGATGTCGCTCGTTGCCCCGAGCAAGAGCACCGACTGCACGTTGCCTACTGCGTCTCTCATGAACCCTCCGCTGCGCGGATCGACGGATCCGTGCGTTGTGCGCTGTGTTGGTCGACGTACTGAGGTCGGCGAAGGCCAAGCCTCCTGGAGAGGTCCGACTGGAAGCGCCCCTCCGGATCGAGCCGGTCGCACACCGAGCGCCACTGCGAGATCCTCGGATACATCTGCCCGATGAGATCCGGCGCCACGCGCGAATCCTTGGCCAAGTAGACCCGTCCTCCGGCCGCAACCACATCGACGTCGAGTTCGTCGAGGAGAGAACCCAATCCGGGAATCCCGGCGGGGATGTCGAGTGTGAGCGTCCAGCCCGGCTCGGGGAACGAGAGCATGCCCTCGTTCGCGGCACCGAAGCGTTTGAGGACGGTGAGGAACGAGGCCGCACGCCCACTCACCAATCGCTCCATCACCGACCGCAGGACTCGCTCCTGCCCGAGCGGGATCACGACCTGATACTGGAGCATCCCCCGTCGCCCGTAGAGGCGGTTCCAGTCGCCCACGAGATCGAGTGGGTGGAAGAACGCGCCGATGCTCTGAAGCTCGCCGGAACGGCGACGTGGGGCCTTTCGGTACCAGAGTTCGTTGAAGGCCCGGATCGTCACGGCGTTCAGGAGCCCGCTCGGGACGATGGGAGGGACGGTCGCCAGTGGACCACGCCCGAGGCCCACTCCCGGAGAACCCTCGAGCGACTCGGCAGGCGCGTGGTCGGCCATGGTCACCACACCGCGACCGAGACGTGCGCCCGAGGCGAGGGCGTCGACCCACGCAACCGAGTAGCGGTACTGCTCCTCGCGTTCGGCCATCAGCGACATCGTCTCGTCGAGATCCTTGGTCCGCCACGTGTCCACCAGCATCTGCGGGCTTCCGACAGGAATTGCGCGGAACACGCACTCGGTAACGACACCGGTCAGACCCATCCCACCCACGGTCGCCCAGAACGCATCGTGGTCCGAGGCGGGCGTGACCCGATGAACACTGCCGTCTGCATCGATCAAATCGAACCACTCGAGGTGATTGCCCCACGAGCCGTCGACATGGTGGTTCTTCCCGTGGATGTCGGCCGCAATCGCCCCCCCGACGGTCACGAGACGCGTACCCGGCGTCACCGGAACGAAGAAGCCGAGAGGAACGAGGTACGAGATCAGGGCTTCGATCGAGACCCCTGCTCCCGCACGCACCAAGCCCGTCGTGGGGTCGAGGTGCACCTCACCGTCCGTTGCGAGCCGAACGACGGTGCCGCCCCCATTCTGGGCTGCATCGCCGTACGAGCGCCCGAGGCCCCGGGCCAGTACCCCTCGGGCCGAGGCACCGCGCACTGCATCCGCCACCGCCCGAGAATCAGCCGCCTCCACCAACGTCGCACGGGACGGTGCGGTTCTCCCCCAGCCAAAGAGCATCGTGTCGCTCATGCGCGGACCCCGTCGCCGAGGTACACGCCCAGGCCGAACGCCACCAGCCAAAGCAGACCGCTCAGCTGCAGCCAGCGATCCTGCAGGAATACCTCCTCCGGAGCGCCACCGTGGCCCACCTCGAGCACCAGCGCGTAGCGCAGGAGAGCCAAGAGCATCGGCGCCACGCTCAATTCGTAGAAGGGAAACGGGCCGGGATCGAGCTGCCCCGCATCGAACGCCCAGACGCAGTACGCAAGGATCGTTGCGCCGCAGGCAACGGTGAGCACGAGCCGCAAGTACGGGAGCGTGTACATGCCCAGCGTGCTCCGCGTGTCGAGCGCCGATTCCCCCAACTCGCGCATCTCTGCATAGCGCTTGCCCGCCACCACGAAGAGCGAACCGAACATGGTGCAGAGGAGGAACCACTTGGACATGTACACGCCGCTCGCAACGGCCCCGCCGATGGCGCGCAGCACGAAACCTCCGGCCACTGCGACGAGGTCGAACACAGCCACCCGTCTCAGGTACAACGAGTAGCCGATGGTGAGCGCCACGTAGACCACAAGGACGACTGGGGCCCTCCATCGCCACACGGCAAGCGAGAGCAGAACTCCTCCCAGCAGGAGCACCGAACCCAGCACGCGGGCCACCGGCAGCGGAATCAGACCGGCGGCGATCGGCCGACGCGACTTCTTCGGGTGGCGACGGTCGGCCTCGACATCGAGGATGTCGTTCCAGAAATACGTACCGCTTGCCGCCAGGCAGAAGGCGAGAAAGATCACCAGCGTTCGCCACAGGTACGACCAGTCGGTGAGCACGCCAGCGGCTCCGGGCGCAGCGAACACGAGCACGTTCTTCAGCCACTGCTTCGGACGACTCTCCCTCAGGACACCTCGGAGCATCATCGGTCCCCTGGCTCCGGCGCGCGGGGAACTTCGATCCCTCGCACCATCGATGGGTAGCGGGCCATCTCCAACAGTTCCCGATCGCCCTCGGAGTCCCCGTACGCCCAGATCACCGGAGACTCACCCGACAACCACTCCCGCAGGCGACGTGCTTTCTCGGGACCCCGGCAGTTACCACCGGCGAGTCGGCCCGTGCAACGACGATCAGGCCCGTACTCCACATCTGTGCAGAGTACGGCGTCGACCCCGCCGAGTACGTGCTCTGCGAAGGGTTCCAGGTAGGTCCTCAAGGACGCAGAGACCAACACCACTCGGTGTCCCTGCTCACGGTGCCACTCGAGGCGGGACACCACATCCCTGCGCAACCAGTTCGCCGCCTGCTCGATAGCGAATCGCTGCCCGAGCTCGGCGACTCGTGAAGCCCCCATCCCTCGGAGCGCCCTCCCCACGACGTGCTCCTTGACGCGGTCCCGGTCACCCCGACCCAACGCTGTGGCAGCGAGGAGCGCCGGCCGCGACAGTGCAATCAGCAGCAGTCGCCGAAAGCCGACGGCGCGCACCAGGAACGGCACGACGCAATCCCGCCGGGTGAGCGTTCCGTCGACGTCGAACGCCGCCACTGTCATCGCTCGGTCGTCGACGCTCACGCCGTCGCTCTCCCACTCGCCGCAATCGTGTCGAGCACCTCCCAGAAGCCGGGGAAGCTCTTCGACACCACCGATGAATCGGCAACCGAGAGACCCGAAACGACCAGCCCGAGGAGCGAGAAGGCCATTGCGATCCGGTGATCATGGTGTGTCTTCACCCTTGCGCCGTTCAGCGAACCGGGCACGACGAGGATGCCATCGTCCTCGGCGTGCGCCTCGACCCCGCAGCGTCGCAACTCGGCCACCACGTCCCCGATGCGGTCGCTCTCCTTGCGGCGGATGAATCCGATACCCGTGATTCGGGTGGGCGTTGCGGCCACGGCAGCCACCACAGCAAGGGTGGGCGCAGTATCGGAGAAGTCGCGCATGTCAATGCTGATCCCGCGGAGCGCTCCCCTCCTCGACACGGTGAGACCCTCTTGGTTCGGCACCACTTCGCATCCCATCTCGCGGAGCGCGTCGACGAACCGGATGTCGCTCTGGAGGGAGTGCGGCGAGAGAGAACGGACGGTGACCGAACCACCCGCAATGGCTGCTGCCGCAAACGGATAGCTCGCCGAGGATGCGTCGGGCTCGACGGTGAGATCAACGGGCCGGTAGCGGCCCTCCGGCACCACGATGGTCGTGATGTTCTCGTCGTCGATCCGGACCCCAGCCAACCCGAAGTCCGCCATCACCGACGCGGTCATCTCGACATACGGACGTGAGACAAGCTCGGTCGTCAGACGGATGACCAATCCACCCGGCAGGTACGGCCCGATCAACATCAGCGCAGAGATGAACTGACTCGAGATATCGCCACGCACCTCCACACCGGCCGAGCCCGTCAGGCCATCACTGCGCCAGACCCTCACCGGAAGGTGCCCCGGGCGTTCGAGGGGCGTCACGTTGGCGCCGAGCGCCATGAGAGCGTTATGCAGTGACGCCATCGGCCGGCTCCGCAGGGGAGCCTCGCCGTCGATCACATACGGTCCCGGCCCGAGGGCAGCGAGCGCCGTGAGAAAGCGCGAAGTGGTTCCCGCAAGACGCGTCGGCAACACAATCGGCCCGGCGTCGAACTCCCCGCCGCGACCGCCCACCGTTGCACGTCCGGTTTCCTGCAGCACCCGAATACCGAGCCGATCGAGACAGTCGAGCATCGCGACCGTGTCATCTCCGTCTGGGAGATTCCGTAGCGTGCACTCCCCCCCGGCGAGCGCGGCGCAGACGAGCGCACGATTGGCGATGCTCTTGGATCCGGGAACCGACACCACCGCATCGAGCGGCCCCGTCACCGGGGTGATGGTGCGGTCCATCACGCCAGCCTGGTCACCGATGGACGAAAGCCCCGAGCCAGCAGTCCGCCGCGGTACCGCTCCGCGCTCGAGGCATCGACGAGTAGGACCGAAACACCTCGGTTGCCCTCTACAGAGTGCACCACCTCGAAACTCGAGACGTTGACACCCAGTTCGGCAGCGAGGGTGAAGATCTCGGCGGCAGCACCGGGACGGTCGAGGATCGGGATCCTGACCTCGGCAAGATCGGTCGGGTGGGTACCCCGAATGGGAAGATTCGCGCGCGCATCGCGAGCAGCTCCAAGAACTCCCTCGAGAGCGTCGCGGTCGCCCCGGTCAACAATGGACCGCATCTCGACCAGACGATCGATCAGCCCCCCGAGGGTGGCCGAGATGGCGGCCCTGTTCTCTGCGCAGATGTCGAGCCATATCGCCGGGTGACCCGACGCGATCCTCGTCATGTCACGAAAGCCGCCCGCCGCCATGCGGAGCAGCACTGCGTGTTCTTCGGACCGCTCCGAGGCGAGGCGCATCAGCGAGGCCGCAGTCAGGTGTGGGACGTGCGACACCACCGACACGATCTCATCATGACGTGACGCCGGAAGGGCCAGAACCTCGGCGCCGAGCTCGGCAACGAGGCCCGCCACCGTCGAGAATGTGGTGTCGGCCGTGGTGGCCGACGGGGTCAGCACCCACACGGCGCCGTTGAACATGTTGGGGTCGGCTCCGTCGAGGCCCTCGAGCTCGCTGCCCGCCATCGGGTGACCGCCGACGAATCTCGGGTCGGGGCACCCGGCCACGATGTGCGACTTGACGCTGCCCACGTCGGTGACGACACCGGAGGTGACCTCGAGCGCGCGCTGCACAAGCTCGGGTACCGCCGACACCGGACTTGCCACGATCGTGAGGTCTGCCTCAGGGTCGATCCCGGCCTGATCGATGATCTCGCGGTCCTCGGCCTCCGCGCGACGGGCCGGCGAACGGTCGTCACCCGTGACGTGCCAGCCCCGCTCGCGCAGCGCCAACCCGAGGGATCCCCCGATGAGGCCGAGGCCCAGGATGTTGACGCGACGGGCTGGGGACATGGCTGTCGAGCCTACCGAGCGGCTCTCGGACGCCGGAGAGGTCGGGAGATGCGATCGTTCACCGCTCCGCGCTTGGGGACGTCAGGAGAGGTGACATCGCTCGGGAGTGCTTCGATGAGCGAGCGAACCTCGTCGGCCGCAAGCGTCCTCCATGACCCCGGGGCAAGACGGCGGTCTGCGAGTGGACCGATTCGAATCCGAACGAGCCGCACCACGCTGTGACCGACGGCGGAACACATCCGACGGACCTGTCGGTTCCTGCCTTCGTGAATCGTGATGCGCAGCACACCCGGAGTGGGTTGGCTCACCCGTGCCGGAGCTGTCATTCCGTCATCGAGTTCCACACCGCGGCGGAGTCGACGCAGGGACTCGGCGGCGACGGGTGCCGGTTCGACGGTCACGAGGTATTCCTTCTCGACCCCATAACGCGGATGCGTCAGCCGGTTCGTGAGCTCCCCGTCGTTGGTCAGCAGAAGCAGTCCCTCGGTGTCGGTGTCGAGTCGACCCACGGGAAAGACCCGGGGTTCCGGGGGCACGAGGTCCACCACGGTCGGTCGGCCGTGGGTGTCGCGAGCGGTGCTCACCACACCGACAGGCTTGTTGAGCAGGTAGTAGACGAGGTCGGGTCGCAGTGGTGCCGGGCGACCGTCGACCTCCACCACATCGCTCTCCACCTCGACCCGGTCGCCGAGTGTCGCAACGCGCCCGTTGATCCGCACTCGCCCCGCCGTGATCAGTTCCTCACAGACTCGACGACTCCCGTAGCCCCGCTGTGCGAGCACCTTCTGGAGGCGCTCACCCGATGCAGGCCCCTGTTCCCAGAGGGGAGGCTCAACCGGCTGGCTGGGCGCCATCGGGGGACGTGGGCTCGGTCACGGGCGTCACGCGGAGGCCCTGTTCGAGTGCTTCGACGACCTCGGCACCGGGAACGAAGCCCGCCAGCGGCGGAAGATCGGCGAGCGAGTCGAGACCGAGGCGCTCGAGGAAGCGATAGGTGGTTCCCCACAGGACTGCCTGTCCGGGGCCGGGATCGCGTGCGATCTGGTCGACGTAACCGCGCGACTGCAGCGTGCGCAGAACACCGTCGGGGTCCACACCACGGATCGCAGCAATCTGCGCACGACTGATGGGCTGCTTGTAGGCGATGATCGCGAGGGTCTCGAGCGCCGCTGCCGAGAGCCTCGCCCGCTGACCGTCCAGGACGAACCGCTCGACGTAGGCCACCATGTCCGGGTGGGTCTGGTAGCGCCAGCCCCCCGCCACTCGCACCAACTGGAACCCATGACCAGCGTCCTCATAAGCGGCTGCGAGGCGCTGGCACATCCGGTTCACCACCGTCGCAGGCTGTTCGAGCAGTTGCGCGAGCAACGCCGGCTCGATCGGCTCGGTGGCCGCCATGAGCATTGCCTCGATGGCGCGCATGAGGTCGCGCTCGATGGGCGACTCACCCGTCGGGCCTCCAGCCTCCACCGCGGTCTCGTCACTGCTCACTGCGTCATCCTTCGTAGTCGTCGATCAATACGCCGCCGGAGGCGGACTGTGCACCCATCCATGTGATCTCGATGTCGCCGAAGCGCTCTGCCTGTTCGAGATCGACATATCCCTGCTTGTACAACTCGAGCAGGGCGAGGAAGCGCACGATCACCTCGAGGCGCTCCACAAGCCCCGTCGTCAGGCGGCGGAAGGTGATCCGGCCGACTCGAGGGAGTTCGTCGACCAACTCCACCACTGCGTCGGCGACACTGACCCGCACCGCCGTCACGTGTGCGAGGTCCACCACCGGGACCGGCTTGGGGGCCGTGGCACGTTCAGCGGCACGAAGGAGTGCCGCCACCGTCACGCCTTCCAACAGATCGGGCACCATGCTCGCGAACGGCTCCTCGGGGCCAGCCACACGGGGCCACGAGGAATCCGCGAGCGTCGAGTACCGGCCGAACACGTTCGCGACATCCTTGAACGTCTTGCACTCGAGAAGACGGGCGAGCAGGAGGTCCCGTTCCTCCCAGAGGGCCAATTCTTCGTCCAGGTCGACGTCTTCACGACCGGGCAGGAGGCGGCGCGCCTTGAGCTCGACGAGCGTTGCGGCAATCAGGAGAAACTCCGTTGCGATGTCGAGGTCGAGGCTCTCCATCCGTTCGAGCTCGCCGAGGAAGGCGTCGACGATGCGGACGAGGGCCACCTCGTGGATGTCCACCTGCTCGGCGAGGATCAGGTGCAACAGGAGGTCGAAAGGGCCCTCGAAGACCGGCGTGGAGACCTCGTAACCCATCGACGCGAGGCTAGCCCGTGGCCACTCGGCGCCAGCCCACCATCGTCCTGCGTTGGCGATTCACGGGCCCACGGGGCGGGTTTGTAGCCTTGGACGGTGACCAGAGTCCTGTCCTGCATCCAGCCGACCGGCGACGTCCACCTGGGGAACTACCTCGGTGCGCTGCGGAACTGGGTGATTGGCCAGCATGAGTGCGACGCCTTCCACGGCATCGTCGACCTCCACTCGCTCACCATCACGACCGAACCGGGCGTGGTCGGCGAGAACACCCTGCGCCTCGCTGCGATGCTCTTCGCAGTCGGGCTCGACCCCGATATTGCGACCGTGTTCGTGCAGAGCCATGTTCCCGAGCACCCGCAGCTGGGCTGGATCATGGAGTGCACGGTCAGCTTCGGCGAGCTCTCCCGGATGACCCAGTTCAAGGACAAGTCCGCACGCCGCGAAGCAGAGTTCATCTCGGCTGGATTGTTCACCTATCCGGCCCTGCAAGCCGCAGACATCGTGCTCTACGACACCGACGAGGTTCCCGTCGGCGAGGATCAGCGCCAGCACATCGAGATCACGCGCGACATCGCCGAACGCTTCAATTCACGCTTTGGGACGACCTTCGTGATCCCGAAGCCGGTCGTGCCACGTGCCGGCGCGCGCGTGATGGACCTTCAGGACCCCGGTTCGAAGATGTCGAAGTCCGCTGCCACCGACTCGGGACTCGTGTACCTGCTCGACGAACCTGCCGCCGTGATGAAGAAGTTCAAGCGCGCCGTGACCGATTCCGAGAACGAGGTGCGGTTCGATCGTGCCGAGAAGCCGGGAGTCTCCAACCTGCTCGAGATCCTTGCCGCAGTAACCGGGGATACGCCCGAGTCCGTCGCGACCCGTTACACGCAATACGGCCCCCTCAAGACCGACGCGGGCGAGGCGGTGGTCGAGCTCTTGCGTCCCATCCAGCAGCGGTATCACGAGTTGATCGACGATCCCGACGAGCTGACGCGCCTGCTCCGCAAGGGAGCGGACAAGGCGCGTGCCGTCGCCTCGGCCACGTACGAACGTGCGTGTCGGGCGATCGGACTCATCGCCTACTGACGCTGAGCGTCACCGCAGGCCCGGCGCACGCGCCGGACTCAGAGGTCATCGCCGGACTCAGAGGTCATCAGCGGACTCGAGGGCGGCGAGTACCGCTTCAGGCGACTCCGGCCACCGACCGATCAGCGCCACGGTGTCGGGCGCTGAACCGATGGCCCGCGCCATGCTCGCACCGATCTCCTCGTGATGGTGGTAGCGGGCAAGACGACCACTCCCGCGCCGCACCGGCACCAGTGTTGCCACCACCCGACCACCGAGGCCGAGTCCCGACACGAGCTTGCCAACGTCGTGCAGGAGAGCCGCCGCAGTCCACTCCCGGCGGGCAGGACCGGGATGGCGTTCGAGGAACCGGCGTGCAACCTGTACGTGGTGACGTTGATCGGCTGACGACATCGCGTCGAAGAGGCGACGCTCACCGTCGAGAAGGAAGGAATGCGCCCATTGCCGCGTCTCGGCCCGAAGCGGTCGCGCCGTGGCAGCCCACCAGAACCGTCGGATCAGGTGGCCCGGCTTCATGATCGCCTCGCTCGCGGGTGCGCCGATCGGTAGACCCCCAGCATCCGCTCCTGGGACACCTTCGTGTACACCTGGGTCGTCGAGATCGACGCATGCCCCAACAGTTCCTGGACGATCCGCAGGTCGGCGCCATGGTCGAGCAGATGCGTGGCGCACGAGTGCCGCAAGACGTGTGGCGAGAGTCGGTCGGCGATGCCCGTTCGCTCGCCGTGATGACGCAGGATCGCCCACACGTGCTGACGCCCCAGCCGACCGCCCCGTCGTCCGATGAAGACCGCCTCGGCATCGTCCCGCCTCGCCCACTGGCGAGGGACGAGCAAGGGACGACCTGCAGCGGCGAGCCAACCGTCGAGCGCCGAGGCCGCAGCCGAGCCGAAGGGCACGATTCGCTCTTTGTCACCCTTGCCGACCACACGCAGTGTCTGGTCAGAGCGATCGATATCGCCCAGCGAGAGGCCACAGAGCTCCGACACCCGCATTCCGGTGGCGTAGAGCAGTTCCATGATGGCGCGGTCACGCCGGCTGATTGGGTCGTCGGCGGCGGCCGACTCGATGAGAGAGACGACCTCATCCTCCGTGAGTGGCTTCGGTAGACCCGCCGGCACCCGGACCCCATCGAGGTCGGCGGTGGGATCGTCCGGCCGGATGCTCTCCTCGACAAGGAAGCGGTGGAGCATCCTGACTGCGGCCAGTTCTCGCGCCACCGACGACGGGGCACGGCCACTCGCCCGGCGCGCCACCACGTACTGCTCGATCGCATGGGTGTCGACACGTTGCATCTCGAGTCCCCGAGCAGCGAGCCAGCCGCTGTAGCACACGAGATCGCGCCGGTACGACGCAAGCGTGTTCATGCTGCGGCCCTTCTCCACCGCCAACCAGGTGAGGAACTCTTCCACCTCGCCCGGCAGTTGGCTCATCGGAGTCGTCGCTCCGCAAGCAGCAGTCCGGCCACCGTCTTGGCATCACGGATCTCACCGCGGTCGATGCCCTCGAGCGCCACCGCCAAGGGAAGGTGGAGGACCTCCATATGCCGCTCCTCGGGACCGTGCAATTCGCGTGCCACGGGACTGAGCCCGGTGGCGAGGTACACGGTGGTCACCGAGTCGGTCATCGCAGGGGACGGGTACATGTCGAGAAGGTGAACCATGTCGGAGGCCTGCAACCCGACTTCCTCCATGAGCTCGCGACGGGCCGTCTCCTCCGGTGGCTCGCCGGGCTTGTCGCGCATACCCGCAGGGATCTCGAGGACCAATTCCTCGTACGGTGCACGGAACTGGCGAACCAGGACCACGCTCGGTGTCCCCTCTGCGTCGACCCAGATCGGGACCACGCCGACGGCTCCCGGAGAGCGCACGACGTCCCGGCTGAACTCCTCGCCGTCGGGGGCACGGAACCTTGCGGTCGACACCCGCCAGATGTAGCCCTGATGAATGAGGGTCTCGTCGAGCCGCTCGAAGCCGGTCATCAGACGCCCGGGGTCACCGGGAGGCGGCGGCCGAGTCCGGGCGCTGCGCCACGGACTCCTCGACCTCGAAGAGTTTCGGCGCGCGAGACTCTCTGCACTCAAGAGCAGCGCGAACCAACTCCCGGAACAACGGGTGAGGTCGGTCCGGTCGACTCTTGAACTCGGGGTGAGCCTGCGTGCCGATCCAGAACGGATGATTGTCGAGTTCGATGAAATCAACGAGGCGACGGTCCGGGGAGATACCGCTGCACCGTAGACCTGCCGCCTCGAACTTGGGCTTCAGGTTGGCGTTCAACTCGTAGCGGTGCCGGTGTCGCTCGGAGATGGCGGGCTCGCCGTAGGCAGCGTGAACCTTTGACCCGGGCTCGAGAATCGCGAAGCAGGCACCGAGTCGCTGGGTGCCGCCCTTGTTGCTCACATCGCGCTGGTCATGCATCAAGTCGATGACCGGATGCGGGGTACGCGGATCCATCTCGGTGGAGTTGGCTCCGGTGAGGCCCATCACGTTGCGCGCAAACTCGACCGTCATGGCCTGAAGACCGAGACACAATCCCAGACACGGCACGAGGTTCTCGCGGGCGAACGCCGCTGCGGCGATCTTTCCCTCGAAGCCTCGCTCGCCGTACCCGCCCGGAATGACGATTCCGTCCAGATCCGCAAGACGACCCGCAGCAAGCAGACCCTCGACCTCCTCGGCCTGGATCCACTCGATCTCCACCCTCGCCCCGTGATGGAAGCCGGCGTGGCGGATGCTCTCGACGACGGAGAGGTACGCATCGGGCAGCGCAACGTACTTTCCGATCAACCCGATCTTGACCGGCTTGGTGGCGGCGTCGATCTTGTCGACCAACTGCTGCCAGGGTGTGAGATCAAGTGGCGCCTCGATCCGGAGCACGTCGCAGACCACGGTGTCCAACCCCTCGTCGTGCAGCACGAGTGGCAGCTCGTAGATGTTGCGGACATCTGCCGCGTTGATGACCGCATCCTCGTCCACGTCGCAGAGGTTCGAGATCTTGCGCTTCACGACATCGTCGATCGGGGCGCTCGAGCGGCACACGATGACGTCGGGTTGAATGCCTCGACTCCGAAGTTCGGTGACCGAGTGCTGTGTCGGCTTGGTCTTCTGCTCCCCGGAAGGACCGATGAACGGCACGAGCGTGACGTGCACGTAGCAGACGTTGTCACGCCCGGCAACCTTGCGGAACTGTCGGATCGACTCGAGGAAGGGAAGGATCTCGATGTCGCCCACGGTGCCGCCGACCTCGGTGATGACAACGTCGACGTCCTCCTCGGCGATCCGTTTGATCCGCCGGATGATCTCATCGGTGATGTGCGGGATCACCTGGACCGTCTTGCCGAGGTAGTCGCCCCTGCGCTCCGCGGCGAGCACCGCCTGATAGATCGATCCGGTGGTTGCATTCGAGAGTCGCGTGAGGTTCTCGTCGATGAACCGCTCGTAGTGCCCAAGGTCAAGGTCGGTCTCGCCGCCGTCGTCGGTGACGAACACCTCGCCGTGCTCGTAGGGGTTCATCGTCCCGGGATCGACGTTGATGTACGGGTCCAGTTTCTGCATGGTGACCCGCAGACCACGCAACTTGAGAAGACGTCCGAGCGACGATGCCGTCAGACCCTTCCCGAGCGAACTGGCGACGCCGCCGGTGACAAAAATGTGCTTCGGCATGTTCAGCAACCGCCCCACTCGATCGTTGTCCGCTGTGAAGTACACGTCCGAGCGGTCTGGTCCGGGAGGGTCACCGAGGTGATCGGTTCCGTCTTCCCGGGCGCAGGTGTGCAACGCATGACGGAACCTCACCATACCCGTGTGCCGTCTCCCGCCTGCGGATCAAAGGTTTCAATCGCGTCACACCTCCCACTGCACGAGGCGGCGAAGCGATTTGCCTCCCACGACCCTCATGAGCAGGGAGAATGCGGCAAGCCCAGTCGCTGCACCGAGGATCACGCTGACGGCGGACCCGCCGCGAGTGGAGGGGAACTGACTCCCGACCGCCCACGCACCGACGGCCGCTCCGGCCCCCGCAACCACGGCCCCGAATGACGGCCGAGCCAGCGATCGCACCCGGACCCAGCCCGTCCGGCGGGCATACCGCACGAGCATCATGGCGGCGCCCACGACATGTGCGATCCCAAATCCATACGCAAGCGCAGCGCCGCGGTCTGACGGTTGCGAGACATCCGACGCAACCCCCATGGCAACGACCCCCGCAGCGGCCAAGACCATGGTGCAGACCGCAGCACCGCGGGTGTCGTCGACGCTGAACAACATGCGAGTGAGCAAGAAGACCGTTCCGGTTCCGACGAGACCGGCGCCGAACGCGATCATCGTGTGCGCGAGCGGGGCGTAGCCGTCGCGCACGGCTTCTCCGAACGCCACCAGACGCGCAGTGGGCCATCCGAGACCCATCATCAGCGCACCGCAGAGCGACAACGCTGCGACGGCGAGGGTGATGGCACCCTCGGACTCGCGTCGCCCGGCGCCCGACCCGGCGTCGCCGGCGTCCCGCGCGCGCACCAGACGCGGAGCGAGCGCCGTGGCGAGCGGGGCCGCAACCAGTCCCACCGGGAGCCACAGGAAGTTCTGCGCCCAGAGGAACACCCCGACGCCATTCTCCGTGGCGTTGCCCAGAACCACGGCGGTGATCGTGACCGCAATCGTCCCCGCGACCTGCACCACTGCCCATGACCCCGAGCGATACAGCCCAGCCGCACGGGCCTCTCCCCTACCCCGACGCGGCCATCCCATCATTCCGGCGCGCACCGCCAGCCAGACCGGGACTGCGGCAAACCCGACGACGGCGAGTGTCGTGCCGCCAGCCAGCACTGCGAGCTCGAGCGCGCTCAGGTCGAGTGTCGGTGGCTTCCCGTCTCGCATCACCCAGAAGATCACATAGACCCCGATCGCCAGAACGTTGTTCACCGCCGGGGCCGCCGCCGCAGCGACGAATCGATCCCGCGCGGCCAGGGCCGCCGACGAAACCACCGCCACGCCGTAACACAACACCTGCGGCACGAAGATCAGCATGAAACTCGTACCGAGACTCACCTTGTCCTGCCGCAGCGCTGCGTCCGGCTCAGCAGCAGTGAGTGCCCGGATGACCAACGGACTTGCCGCCATCGCCGTAAGAACCACCACTCCGAGGAACATCGTGAGCGCGGCCGACACCGCATCGGCCAACCGCCGCACATCGGCGTCGCCACCATGCTGTCGAGCCCTGACGAAGGCCGGGACCAGCACTGCGTGCAGCGCACCGCCGGCAAAGAGGTTGAACAGGAGATTCGGGATCCGGTTTGCGGTCTCGTACAGCCCGCCGAGTGCGCCGGTACCGAGTACGGCTGACGCCACCACCACCCTTGCGAGACCGGTGATACGCGATCCGAGTGTCCCGAGCGAGATCAGCCGAGCATCGCGACTCGCGACGCTCGGCACAACGGCCTCGACGTCATCGGTCACCTCGACGCCCGCCGGGCCTCGAGAAGCTCCTTGGCGTGCCGCCTGGCTGCTGCCGACTCAGCATCGCCGGCCAGCATGCGCGCAATCTCCTCGACCCGGTCGTTCCCGCGCACCTCGGCGGCCACCGCAACGGTCCGCCCTTCGACTTCCTCCTTGCGCACCATGAGGTGATGATCGGCAAGCGCTGCGACTTGGGCAAGGTGCGTCACGGCAAGGACCTGATGCCGTGCCCCGAGGTCTGCCAAGGCGGCACCCACCGCAACGGCAGCACTCCCACCGATCCCTGCGTCGACCTCGTCGAAAATGAGGGTGTCGGGAGCCTGGGTCAACACGAGGCGAAGCGCCAGCATCGACCGAGCAAGCTCGCCACCCGACGCCACCTTGCTGAGGGGCAACGCCGGCTCGCCCGGATTCGCAGCGAGCAAGAACGTGACCTCATCGCCCGGATCGTCCTCGCCAACGGTCACCTCAAGCCGCGCACGCGTCATCCCGAGAGTGACGAGGCGTTCCTCGACCGCACGAGCGAGTGCCGCCGCAGAGCGTCGGCGGGTGGCACCCACCGCTGCAGCAGCATCGCGCTCGAGGCGCACTGCGAGCGCCCGCTCCCTCTCGAGTTGGCTGGCGCGTTCCTCGAAGCCCTCCAACTCATCGAGACGCACACCAATCTCGTCGCGGAAGCGGAGCACTTCCTCGAGCGACTCGCCGTACTTACGGCGCAACTCGCGCAAGGCCTGTCGCCGGGCCCGGACCCGCATCAGCTCGGCTGGATCGTTGTCGATGGCGTCGACGAGCGAACGAAGATCGCTGGCGATGTCGCCGAGATCGGCAGCCGCAGCTCGGAGACGGTCGATGCTCGCAGCAAAGGGCGCTCGGGCACCGAGCGAGCCGATGGCAGTACCGAGAATGTCCATCACGCCGCCGTCATCATCGAGTGCAGCCAGACAGCGATGTGCCGCCTCCCGGTGTGACTCAGCACTCGCAAGGAGTTCCTCGCGCTCACCGAGCACTGCTTCCTCGCCGAGGTCACTGATCCCGGCAGCATCGATCTCGTCGCGCTGGAAACGCAGCAGTTCGATCTCACGCGCCCGTGCGCGCTCGTCACCTCCGAGCGCCGCAAGCGCTGCGTCGATCTCGGTAAGCCGCGCGCGAGCGTTCCGGAGTGCGCCGAGATCGGTGTCGGCGAACCGATCGAGTGCAGCCCGCTGGGAGGCAGCCGCAAGGAGCGATTGATGGGCGTGCTGGCCGTGAAGGTCAACGAGCGCAGCGCCATGCTCGAGGAGACCCGCCACCGTGGCGACTCGTCCGTTCACGTAGGCCCGGCTCCGACCATCGGCGGGAACCACCCGCGAGAGCACCACCTCGTCGTCACCGAACACGAAACGCCCGTCCACACGTGCCTCTGGCGCTCCCGGACGGACCAAGGTCGCTTCTGCGCGTCCCCCAAGGAGCAGTTCGATCGCCTCCACCAACATGGTCTTGCCGGCCCCGGTCTCACCGGTGAGGACGGTGAACCCCGGACGCAGCACGATCTCGAGTCGCTCGATCACCCCGAGATTCTCGATGTGCAGTTCAGTCAGCACGTGACGGCCTCCGCAAGGTCGTTGAGGGGCATCATCGATCGGAAAGCCCAAACTTCGCCCGAAGTACCTCGTGGAAGCGCCGCTTCCCGAAGCAGACGAAGTGTGCCCGGGCGATGGAGCGTCGGCACTGCACCAGGTCTCCTGACCCAAGTGTGGCAACCCTGCGACCATCGACAGTCAGCGCAGCGCCCCGGTGGCCAGCCAGCTCCACACCGACCGCCTCCTCGGGCGCCAGGACCAACGAGCGGTCGAAGAGCTGGTGGGGCGACACCGGTGTCACCAGAATTGCATGAAGCATCGGCGAGATGACCGGGCCTCGGGCCGAGAGCGAATAGGCAGTCGAGCCGGTGGGAGTCGCAACGATCATGCCGTCCGCTGCATACGAGGTGAACGGCGCACCATCGATGTTCACGAGCAAGCGAATGGTGTGACCGCTCTCCTCCTTCTCGATCACCGCCTCGTTGAGCGCGCGCCATGTGGTCTCGGGCAGCCCGGACCCAGCGCGCACGAGCGACACGTCGAGCAGCATCCGCTCCTCAGTGCGACAGTCGCCGGCCACATACCGCTCGAGTGCTTCCGGGAGCGCATGTGGCTCGACCTCGGTGAGGTAGGCCAGCGAGCCGAGGTTCACCGCAATGATCGGGGTTTCGGCGCCGTCGAGCAGTTCGATCGCGCGCAGCACTGTTCCGTCACCACCGATACACACCACGACGTCGGCCGCGCCAAGCGGTTGCTCACCGGAAAGATCCTGGAGCCCGCTGAGCCGCGCATCGCTCTCGGGCACCCACGACCGATGACCGCGAGTGGCGAGCCACTCCGCCGCCGAACGGGCAAGAGAATGGGCCTCCCCGCGCTCGTGATGTGCAACGATGCCGACCTTCGTCACGTCATCACCTCCCGTACCGCGTGCACCAGATACTCCCGATTCCCGTCGGCTCCGGTCAGGGGCGACTCGGTCCAACCTCGCACGACCGTACCCGCCGCCTCGAGGGAAAACTGGACATCCCGACACGCCCGATCGTGGATCTCGGGATCGGTGATCACGCCCTTGCCGCGGGACACATCGGCCCGACCGGCCTCGAACTGAGGTTTCACGAGCAGCACGAGGACCCCGTCGGTAACCACGAGCCGGACGAGGTTGTCCACCACCTTGGTCAACGAGATGAACGACAGGTCGGCGACAACGAGATCTACAGCGCCGCCGATCTCCTCCAGCTGCACGGTTCGCACATTGCAGCGCTCCATCACCGTCACGCGCCGCTCGTCACGAATCCGCGGGTGAAGTTGTCCGTGGCCCACGTCGAGCGCCACGACGTGGGCTGCTCCCCGTTGCAGCAGGCAGTCGGTGAAACCGCCGGTGGAGGCGCCGGCGTCGAGCACGCGCAGGCCGGTCACCTCGATTCCGAAGGCCTCCAGGGCGTGATCGAGTTTCTCGCCGCCGCGACTCACGAAGCGGGGCGGCTCCCCGGTCACCACCAACGCATCGCCCGGCGCGACGAGCCGAGCCGTCTTCTCTGCAACAGAGCCATTCACGAGGACCCGATGTGCCTCGATGGCGTCGGCGGCGTCGCGGCGACTCGCCACGAGTCCCCGCCGGACGAGTTCGGCGTCGAGGCGCCGCCTGGTCACCATGCCGTCCCCAGCATCGCCGTCTCAGCCCGACCCTGTGCTCTCGACGAGCTCAGCCTGCGGTGGTGTTCTTGGCCGACGACTTCTTCGCTGCTGTCTTCTTCGCAGCTGTCTTCTTCGCGGGCGCCTTCTTCGCAGCTGTCTTCTTCGCTGTCGTCTTCTTCGCTGTCGTCTTCTTCGCTGCCGTCTTCTTTGCAGCCGCCTTCTTCCCCGACTGCGCCTCGGGTGCAACCGAGGCTGCACCAACTGCGCTTCCCGCTGGCGAGGCCGGCGACGGGGCACCAGCAGGCGACGATGTCGGACCAGCGTTGCGGCCCGGACGGGGCAGGAACGCAGTGAGTGCCTCCACCGTGTGCTCGAGGCGCGCCACCCGTTCGATCATGCGGTCCACCTGTTTGCCCACCTCGGCCCGCGCGAGTTCGGCTGCTTGGCCCGTGGCGCCCTTCCCGCGTACGACGAGCAGCGCCAGCAACGCATCGGCCTCCTTGCGACGGACCTCTCCACGGCGGACGAGTTCTCGCACGAGCGCCTCAGCACGGCTGGGCGACATCTGTGCGAGATCGATACCCGCATCAATGAGTGGTTTGAGACGCTTCAGCAGATCGGCGGCCATGGGGTCACGGTACCGGGCAAACCGGGGCGGCTCTCAGCGCTCGGCCAGCAGAAGCGACGCAATACCGGCGAGATCGTCGGCAGCAAGGTCGGGGCGCGGTTCGACGGATTCGTGGGCGCGGGTCACCCCGGACCAGACCTGGGCGTACCTGCAACCAAGACGCCGGGCGAACAGGCCATCGGTAGACGGGCGGTCACCCACCATCACCATCCGCGCAACGAGCGCCTCATCGGCTCCGGAACCGTCACCCCACACGAGCGAGCGGACGAGGTCCGCCATCGGTTGATGCGGCTTGCCCGCGATGAGTGCCGGTGTACCACTGGCCACCTGCACCGAGGCGAGGATTGCACCGCCCCCCGGGATCTCGCCCTGCGGCGTGGGATACGTGGCATCGTCGTTGGTGCCGATGAGCCGGGCCCCCGAACGCACTGCCGACGATGCCCGGGTCATCGCCTCGAAGTCGAAGGTCCGGTGGAACCCGACGATCACCGCATCGATGCGCCCTCGCGTCACGACCTCGGCACCCCGTTGCTCCACTGCCTGCACCACGCCCGGACCGCCGCACACCAGCACCCGCTCCCCCGGTCGCACCACGTGCGCCGCTGCCTGTGCCGAGGTCACGACATCCCCGCGTGCCGGGATTCCGACCCGTTCGAGCTTTCGTTCGGTCTCCTCCACCGGGGCGAAACTGAAATTCGTCGCAAACAACACCCGGTGTCCGGCCTCACGGAGCGAGGCGACCGCCGCAGCCGAACCAGGGATCGGGTCGTCGCCGAGCCACACCACACCATCGAGATCGCAGACCACGGGCACCCTCATACGGTTTCGATCCTGCCACGGGAGCGGCCACACTGAATGGGTGCCCCGATTCGAGCCATTCCCCGCCCTGCGCTACTCCCCGAGTCTGCCCCTCGCCACCGTGACTGCACCCCCCTACGACGTGCTGTCCGAGACCGATCTCGACGCACTCGAGGCGCAGCACCTGCGAAACATCGTCCACATCGACGTGCCCCGAGACCGCGACGGCGAGAGTCGTTACCTCGACGCCGCAACGAGGTTGCAGACGTGGATCGACGAGGGCACGCTCGTCTACGACCCTCGTCCGTCGTACACCGTGTACCGGATGAGCTTTCGCGACGAGGCCGGACGAAACCGTGAGATCTCCGGCGTGCTCGGCGGTCTCGAGGTGGTGGACGAAGGAGCCGGTGGCGTCCTGCCGCACGAGCGCACCACGCCGAAAGCGAAGACCGACCGACTCGATCTCACCCGGGCCACCGGCATGAACCTTTCGCCGGTCTGGGGTCTTTCGCTCGCCAGCGGACTCACCGAGGTGCTCCGCAGTCCCGGTGACGTGATGGGCTCGTTCACCGACCCCGACGGTGTCACGCACACCGTCGAACGCATCGACGACCCCAGCCGTGTGCGCACCATTGGCAACACCGTTTCGGGCGCCGATGTGGTCATCGCCGACGGCCATCACCGCTACGCCATCAGCCGCACCTACCGCGACGAGCGACGCGTTGCGTCGGGAGCCGGACCCTGGGACCTCACGCTCACCTACGTGAACGAACTCGTTGCCGACCAACTCTCGGTGGCGGCGATCCATCGGCTGTACACCGGCATCACTCTCGATGCACTGCGCCAGGCCCTTTCCACCTCGTTCGACCTCGAGCCGGCTGGTGCTGTCAGCCCCACCACCACGCTGGCGATGGTCGAGCGTGGAGCCCTGTGCCTCGTCGATGGGTCAGGCGAGGGCACGTATCTCGTTCCGCGTCCCGCCGCATTCGCTGGCGTTCGGGACCTCGATTCAGCCCGACTCGAGCACGCACTTGCCGATACGCCACACACCGTTGCGTATCAGCACGGCGTCACCAATGTTCTTTCGATGGTGAGTGCTGGCACAGCCACAGCAGCCATCCTCATCCGTCCGGTGCCGGTCAGCGAGATCCGCCGCACCGCCCACGAACGACTCCTGATGCCGCCGAAGAGCACCTTCTTCACGCCAAAACTCAAGACCGGTCTGGTGATCCGGCCCGTTCGCTGACACGCCACCCCCGCGAGCGCCACGAAGGCCTCGTCGAAGGCGACGATGCAGCCCACCGCCGGGCGCCCACGAGCGGGCGCCCCAACACACGTTCAGGCGATCGTGATCGACGCGTCGAGGTACACGTCCTGGATGGCATTGAGCAGCTCGACGCCCTCCTTCATCGGACGCTGGAACGCCTTGCGACCCGAGATGAGCCCCTGACCACCCGCTCGCTTGTTGATCACTGCGGTCTTCACTGCCGCTGCAAGGTCGCCAGCGCCCTTGGACTCGCCGCCACTGTTGATGAGCCCGATGCGTCCCATGTAGCAGTTGACGACCTGCCAACGAGCAAGGTCGATCGGGTGGTCCGTGGTGAGGGACTCGTACACGAGCTTGGAGGTCTTGCCGTATCCCGACAGGGCGTTGTAGCCGCCGTTCACCTCGGGAAGCTTCTGCTTGATGATGTCGGCCTCGATCGTGACGCCAATGTGGTTCGCCTGACCGGTGAGGTCCGCCGAGACATGGTGATCGACCCCGTCCACCTTGAAACCGTTGTTCCGCAGGTAGCACCACAGCACCGTGAACATGCCCAGATCGTGCGCCTCCTTGAAGGCGGCGGCGACTTCCTGGATCTGTCGGGTGGCCTCGGGCGACCCGAAATAGATCGTGGCCCCGACCCCTGCTGCGCCGAGGTCCCACGCCTGACGGACCGAGCCGAACATGACCTGATCAAACTTGTTCGGATAGGTCATCAACTCGTTGTGATTGATCTTCACGATGAAGGGAATCTTGTGGGCGTACTTCCGGCTGACCGCCCCGAGCACCCCGTAGGTGGTGGCGACGGCGTTACAGCCGCCCTCGATGGCGAGCCGAACGATGTTCTCCGGATCGAAGTAGATCGGGTTCGGCGCAAACGATGCCGCTGCCGAGTGCTCGATGCCCTGATCCACCGGAAGGATCGAGATGTAGCCGGTGCCGGCAAGGCGGCCCGAACCGTAGAGCGCTCCAAGGTTGCGCAGCACGGTGGGGTTGCGGTCCGTGGCAACCATCACCCGGTCGACGAAGTCGGGCCCCGGCAGCGTGAGGGTGTCCCGCGGCACTCCGGCACACGAGTGGCCGAGCAACGCGTCTGCCTCCGCCCCGAGCAACGACTTGATGTCCACGTCCACGCTCCTTGCGCTACGGGGCAGGTCCCACTGAAGGTGGTGCGAACCCGCCCGCTGACCGGCGCAGAGCGTAGTGGCCCGGGGACCACCACCGGCGCAGCGCACACCGGTGCAGGCGTGGTCCCTGTCCCGGTTACCGATCCAGCGTGTCGAGTACGGCGAGCGCCCGCTCGACACTGCGCCGGTTCCGGGCACGCACGACCGTACGGGCCTGTACCTCTGTGCGGGATTGTGTGCCGCTCGCAGAGCGGAAGAAGCGGCGTATCACCGAGCCCACGACGACGATCTCGTCCCCAGTCGTGAGGCCGCCCCCGACTGGCGGGTCGAACCAGGCAACCGGCACGCTGGCCACCCCGGCATCGGTGGGTGTGGAGACTTGCAACTGAACAAGACGACTCCCCGAGTCGAGGAGTCGTTCGACCGGGTCGCTCGACAGCGTCCCTCGCAGGATCACGAGATTCATTCGGATCACCTCCGGTGCCGGCGAACCGGCACCACGCACGGGGAAGCCCGAGAACGACGCTACCGAACGGGTGCGACAGGGTGATGTGGGCAGAACCTGCAGCGTCCCTCGGCGACGAACGAGGCGGCCTCGCCGAACCTCGATGAAACGTGCTGGTCAGGCACCGAGATGAGCGAGGCGCTCCTGTGCGTCAGCGAATTCTGGATCGTTGGAGAGAATGCGCGTGAACAGCGAACGCGCCTTGGCGACCTCGCCGTTCCGGTCGTACAGATCGGCAAGCACGTACCAGAGTCGCAGATGGTGATCGCGAATGCGCGAGGGCGTGCGCTCGCTCACACGGAGCAGTTCGATCGCACCGTCGACGTCGCCCTGATCGGCCAATGCTCCGGCCACGACGATGCGCCCTTCCGCCACCAGTGCAGCGGAGGGCGACGCCTCACGCAGCTCGGTCCACAGCGCCTCGATCGGCGCGTATTTGCGCATCGCGCGGTAACAATCAGCGAGAACGGCGTGATGCTCCACGCCACCTCCGAGCGACCGGTAGGTCTCGAGCGCAACAGCGGCCTGACGCCAGTTCCCGAGTCGGTACTGCGCAAGTCCGAGCACCTCGTGCGCGCTCGCCATGTCCGGTGCCTCGCGGAGCACCGAGGTTGCCATCCGTCGCGCATCACCGAAGCGTTCGCGATCCAGAGCGCCCTGGGCGTTCTCGACCTTCTCATGAAGCGTCTTTGCCCTCGCCGCCGTCATTCCCGGCTTGGGGACGGGCGGAGCCTCGGCCTTGGGGCGCTTCGGCTCGCGATCGATCGACGCACCCCGCGGTGCGGAACTGCCTCGGCGCGTGGCGCCAAGTGCTGCCCGACGCACCGGACCCTCGTCGACCCAGACCTCGTCGATCCACGGCTTGTCGGCCACGGGCGCGCCGACGGCGCGATCCTCGCCCTCCGTGCGACCTCCACCCGGCGATCCCGAGGTGGACTCGCTGATGCCGTCGGGGGGACTGTCGACAGCGCCCTCGTCGTGCGCGTCGGGAAGCTGGCGACGTTCGACCGGACGACGCTTGGCGCGACCAATCGGTCGGCCGAGTGTGCCGTCCTCACGACGCGGCACCGGACGGAACGGTCGCTCTTGAGGTTCCTCGGTCGGCGAGTCGTCGCGGAACCTTCGACCGGTGGCAGGTCCACGCTCACCGCCCCGAGATCCCCGATCGTCATCCCGGCGGTAGCCAGTTCCCCGGCCACCGAACCCGCGCTCGCCCGCACCACGATCACTCGATCCCCGCACACCCGATCCCCGCACACCCGATCCCCGCACACCCGATCCCCGGCTAGCAGTTCCCCGACTACCGGCGTCTCGAGGGCCGGTGCTGCGTGATCCACCGCTGCGCGAACCATCACCGGAGCCAGTGCCGCGAGCGAACCCGTCGCGCCGCGTGCCATCTTGACGAGTACGGTCAACGGCACGATCACTGCGACGATCGTTGGTACCAGGGCCGCCTGAGCGCCGGGCGCCGTCAGCAGCGTCACCGTCACGACGGCCGCCGCGAGCGCCCGTGCGGTCGGGGTCCCAGCGTCGCCCGGGAGCGCTCGCTCGGTCGCCGTAGTTCCGCTGGCCCCCTCGGCCCTCGGTGGATCGTCCGCCGGTGCGGTCTCGCGGTCCTGCGCTGCGGCCTGTGCCCTCGCTCCACCGTCCACCCGAGGAAGACCCTGCACGGCCCTCTCCTGTCCGGCCCTCTCCTGTACGGCGTTCTCCCGCCCGGCCCTCTGCGGCCCGACCGTCGCCGAAGCGTGTGCCGCCCGAGCGACGAGGCGCTTCGGACGGACCCGAACGGTCATCGCGCGACCGGAAGGGGCGCTCACCCGGGCCCGATCGACCCCGTTCAGCCGTCGATCTCGAGTCCCGTCCGCTGTACTCGCGCCGCCCACCGTCCCGGCTGCCCGCAGACTCGCCGCGCCCCGATCGATCGGCCCAACGTCCGCCACGACTCTGGGGTGCGCCCTCTGCGCTGGCGCCCCGACGATCGCCCGCACCACGTCCGCCCGATCCGCCGGCCCCACGCGATCCGGTGCCCCCACGCGATCCGGTGCCCCTCGACGCACCCGAGTCGCTTCGACCCGGTGCCGACGACCGATCGCGGCCGGACCCTCGGGGGCCGCCACCCGCTGCGGGGCGCCCACTCGACCTCGACTGGCCCGAGCCTCCACGAACTCCTCGGCCGCCAGTCCCACGAGGACCGTCACCACCGGCACCACCGCTGCGCGACCCGCCCCGGGCACCCGTACCTCGGGAATCGCCCCCACGCGACCCGGCGCTGCGGGCGCCCGAAGGGCCTCCTTGGGGGCGTCCGGGACGCGATGAACGAGCTGGACGCTGCGGAGGCATAGGTCTCTACGGTATCGCCAGACGATCGAGAACGGTCCGCATCAGACGCAGTGATCCCTCCGGAATCGACCAGCGAAGCACTCTCGAATCGACCAAGGAGCAGCGACCGCCACGCCGAACAGCAGCGGGCAGCACAGCCGGCCGAAAACGAACGAACCCCCCGATTGCTCGGGGGGTTCGAATGCGAAATCCGGCGGCGCCCTACTCTCCCAGGGGGTCTACCCCCAAGTACCATCGGCGCTGGCGGGCTTAACTGCCGTGTTCGGAATGGGAACGGGTGTTTCTCCGCCGCAATGGCCACCGGAAACTGGTTGTCAAAGCCGGGCGCAGCCGCCTATGCGGCGCCCCCGAGGACTCCAGAGCAAGCACGAGCATGTTCAATAACCAAGCCCTCGGCCGATTAGTACCGGTCAGCTGAGTACATCACTGTACGTACACTTCCGGCCTATCAACGTGGTGGTCTTGCCACGGGCCTTACCAGGTTAACCCTGTGGGAGCGCTCATCTTGAGAAAGGCTTCCCGCTTAGATGCTTTCAGCGGTTATCCCGTCCGCAGGTGGCTAACCAGCCGTGCCGCTGGCGCGACAACTGGCACACCAGAGCTGCGTCCGTCCCGGTCCTCTCGTACTAGGGACAGCTTCTCTCAACGCTCCTTCGGATGCAGAGGATAGGGACCGAACTGTCTCACGACGTTCTGAACCCAGCTCGCGTACCGCTTTAATGGGCGAACAGCCCAACCCTTGGGACCTGCTTCAGCCCCAGGATGCGATGAGCCGACATCGAGGTGCCAAACCTTGCCGTCGATATGGACTCTTGGGCAAGATTAGCCTGTTATCCCCAGGGTACCTTTTATCCGTTGAGCGACCACGCTTCCACAAGCTATGGCCGGGTCACTATGCCCTGCTTTCGCACCTGCTCGACTTGTTGGTCTCGCAGTCAAGCTCCCTTTTGTCATTGCACTCAGCGGCTGATTGCCAACCAGCCTGAGGGAACCTTTGGGCGCCTCCGTTACATTTTAGGAGGCGACCGCCCCAGTCAAACTACCCGCCTGGCGCTGTTCCTAATCCAGATAATGGACCGAGGTTAGAGTCCCGGCTTACACAGGGTGGTATTTCAACGTTGACTCCACCGATACTGGCGTACCGGCTTCAAAGTCTCCCACCTATCCTACACAATATAAACCAAGACACAACACCAAGTTATAGTAAAGGTCC
>JAULYZ010000037.1:0-8373 GCA_032117595.1 Acidimicrobiia bacterium
AGTCTCCTCGCCGACGACGGGGCCGCGCTCGAAACCCTCGCCGTCGCGCACGAGCAGACAGGTGAAGGTCATGTTCGCGTCGGCGAAGGTGGCGAGACCACCCGTGCCGCGCAGGTCGAGTGCAACCAGTGGCGGGAGCGTGAACACAGGCTCGTTGCCTGCACGCTGTGACCCAGTGTTGAGATCGGCACCGCAGGCAGACGTTGCCGCGGCCTCGTCCGCTGTGGTGGCCGCAGTGGGCGTCGGGCTCCAGGCAAGGGCGGGGGAGGAAGAACCGACTCCGCCGATCACGGTTGCAGCAACCACTGCTGAAGCAATACCGGCCACACCGGCAATGATCGGCGTGCGCGAGCGCGCGGCGAACGAGGTCGTCGAGCGGTGGTAGGTGGCGCCATCGAGTTCTTCTCGCAGGCGATGCGCCATGGCCTGATCGTCGAGTTCGAGGTTCATTGGGGTGCTCCTTGTGCGGCTTCTCTGACGGACTCATCAGCACGACTCGCAGCCGTGGACACCTCCGCGGGTGTTTCGTCCTCGGTCAGGGGCTCGGTCAGGGGCCGGGTGGCTTGGCTCATCGCACCGTTGCCGCTGGTGCTCGAATCGATCTCGTTGCGCAGCGTGGCCAATGCACGTCGCAGGTGCGTGCCCACCGTGCCGACCTCGATGCCGAGGACCTCGGCGGTCTGCTCCGCCGAGAGGTCGAGGAGCACGCGAAGCGCCACCACCTCTCGTTGTCGGTCCGGCAGTGCTCGCACCGCAGCGAGCAGGGAGCTGTCGAGCGGTGCACTGAACGGCACCTCGTCGACCCTCGCCATGCGCCGGCGTTGCCGACTCGAACGACGCCAACGGTCCCGGTGGAGGTTCAGTGCCGTGCGCACCACCCACGCCTCGGGGCGCGGGTGCAGGCGTACGTAGTCCCAGGCGGAGAGCGCTCGGGTGAAGGCCTCGGCGAGCAGGTCGTCGGCCTCGTCGGCGGAGGCGACGGTGGCCAGCAGCGCCCGGAAGCAGTCGTCCTTGGCTGTGGCGTAGAAGGCCTCGAACTCGGAATCAATCCGACGTCTCATGCCCCCTCCTACGCACTCGCTGGCCGGTACGCGTACATGCGATCAGAAATTCGGGTGCGTCGAGAGCGTTGTCCGGGCCATTGCTGCCAGACAGCCCGGTGACCGAACCCCTCCTACTGGAGCACGACGAACGCGATGGTTGCGGCGGAGGCCAGCGGCACGAGCAGCAGGGGGAAGAGCAGCAGCGGCGATCGATCGTGGAAATGCACCACCGCCACCACGGCGAGCACGAAGGCCAACCCACCGATGGTGGCGACGTAGTAGATGGGAAGCGTGGTGCGGGTGATGACCCAGAACACCAAGCCGACCGCAAGTGTGACGAGTGACCAGCGACCGATGGGGGAGATCGTCGCTGCATGGTGGCTGCTCACGTCCGAACTGCCGGTGGCCATCGCATGGGTATGGCGCCTACGTGTGACATACACCGCAGCAACGGCGATGAACACCACCAAAAGCGGAAGGAGAATCATCCGTTCAGCTCCTTTGACCTCGGAATGATCAAGATAATGAGCCGAGTGCAGCTCGGATCGGCAGGGCCAAAGGTCCTGCCGATGGCGTTGTCAGTCAGTGGTCGTCTTGGTTCGCCGAAGCACCTCTCCCTACGCTCGGCGCTCGTGACTACCGCAACCCCCCTCACCCTGGCCGACACCCTTCCCCAAGTGCGTTGGCGCACTCCCGCACTCGTCGTTGGTGCATCGCTGCTCACCGCCGTTGCTGCGCAGATCAAGATTCCGTTGGGCTTCACGCCGGTTCCCATCACCGGTCAGACCTTTGCGGTACTGCTCGTCGGCGCCACCCTCGGGGCATGGCGCGCTGCCGCAAGTCAGTCGCTGTACTGGCTGCTCGGGGCCATCGGCCTGCCGTTCTACGCAGGTGGCAGTGGCGGGTGGACCGCAGCCACCGGCTCGACGTTCGGTTACTTCATCGGCTTCGTCGTGGCCGCAGCATTGGTGGGTCTGCTCGCCCAGCGCGGTAACGACCGAGCCCTGCTGCCGTCACTCGCCGCCATGGCCATCGGGAGCATCACCATCTATGCCTGTGGTGTGGCGTGGCTCGCCCACTCGCTGAACGTGCCCTTCTACAGCGGCGACGGCAAGGACGCCTTCACCTACGGCCTTGCGCCGTTCCTCGTGGGCGACCTGCTGAAGATGGTGCTCGCCGGTGTGCTCACGCCGCTCGCGTGGCGGGCAGTGCAGCGTCACACCGACGACTAACCGCGAGGCCCGGCGTCGGCTCCTTTCTCCCCCGCTGGTGAGCGTTCAGGAGTTGCCGCGCTGTATTCGGTCACCCAATGCTGTCACCACAATGTGATGTCGTCGCTCAGCAGCGGTTGGCGCTCAGCACCAAGGCGCTGATCTGTCCATCGATCTCGCCATCGCCGAACTCCTCACGGATCGCGGTTGCTGCTGCCGTGGTCACCTTGTCGAGGCCCGATGGGTCGCGGGCGAGTATCTCGTTGCGGATGGGAGTTCCCTGGCAATACGCGAGCGCGACTACCTCTGGTGAGGCGGCTCGGCTGCGGGCGTCCACGCGCTCGAACGAGAGCACATTGCCGAGGCCGCCGCGCAAGAGGTCACCGTGCAGTTCGTTCAGGTTGAAGTACCCGTACGGGACGCGGGTGATGAATGTTGGTGGGTCGTCAGGGAAGTGTGAACCCAGCGCGAGCGAGATCTCGTTGGCGAACTCGTTCTCCTCGATCCGGTTCCACACGTTGAACAGGAACGTACCGTTCGGTTGCAGTACCCGAGCGACCTCGGCGTAGGCAGCAGCCCGATCAGGGAAGAACATGGCCCCGAACTGACACACGACCGCGTCGAAACTGGCATCGTCGAACGGCAACGCCATGACGTCGGCCGCCTGCCACTGTACGGGTCTCACAGTGCCGACCTCCATCGCGCGATCGAGCATCGCTTGGTTCAGGTCGGTTGCCGTGATCGACACCTCTGAAGGGAGGATGCTCGCCATGTCGCGTGTCACTGCACCAGTTCCGGCTGCTACCTCAAGCACCCGAGTCGCTCCGGTATTCAGCACCCGGGTGGCCATGTCCCGTGCATAGAACTCGAAAATCATCGGCACGAGATAGGTGTCGTACACCGTTGGCACCGAACCGGTGAACCCCACATCGGAACTGCTTCTCTCGTCCATCGAACACCACCGTGTCTTGGTTTGCGAAAGGCCCTGTGGAAGTTGTTGTACTCCTGTCGCCGCGGTTGTCCTCGTCGATGTTGGATAAGGGGACGTCCGTACCGAGCGTCCTGATCAGCCTGCAGCCGTTAGTTGGCCGGCCTGGGGGAGGAGCCGGATCGGGAGCGCTATTCGGAACAGTCGAGATGTTGCTGCGCGTACGCAGTGTCGAAGCATTTGGGCGGTCTGAAGTTGTTGAGCGTGTAGACGTACACCTCGTCGGGATCCAGACGCTTGTGCGGACTGGCAACGACAGTGAACTGCATGCCCTGTCCGTAGCCGGCGGAGAACTCCCAGTCCTCGGTCTTCCCGGCGTAGTTGTCGGTGATGTTCTGGGTGCCTTTCCAGATGGCGTGTACGCCCAGGTCGCTCGAACGTGCCTTCACCCGATCAACCTGCAGGCCCCATGCGTGGGACTGCGTGGAACCCTCGTACTCGTAATGCTTGTTCTGGAGGTGACAGCCGGAGCTGTTCCCTGCCGCAGTCTTGTCGGTGTCGCTCGCAGTGCCAGAAACGCTCAGATGGCCTCTGAGCGGCACGCACGCCTCAATCTGGAGGTCGAGGTCGGTGAATTGACCCCTCTCTTTCCAGGTCCATTCGTGTTGGCACGCTGACGGATCAGGGGCAAATGAGTCGAAGAGAGGCGCCCTCTGTTGCTCGTAGAGCGGGAACAAGTGCTCGTTGACACCCGGGCCGGACCACGGCTCACCCGCATCCTTGGGCCAGTAGGTTTCCATGGTGCAACTCGGGAGGTACACCACTCCGGTGCCGTTCTGCTTATCGGTGACCTTCAGCCTGTACGGGCCGTCGTTCCTGATGATGATCTTCGAGCCGTAGGTCACCTTGTTCTTGATGACGTTGTAGCTGGCACCTTCGCGGCTGTCGGTCGAACGGGAAGCACTGATCACCGCCACGGTTCCCCCAGTTATCGCGACCGCAGCGGCTGCCGCAATCACAACGTTTCGTCTCTTGCGAGACTGCTGACGATTCGTCCCCACGTTCCATTCTCCCCGTACATCGTGCAACGCAGGAATCAAAGCAGGGGGACGATTGGACCAGAAGTACGAAAGCGCGGGTCGCGAAGGCCACGCGGTTCACCGCATCGCTACCAACCTCGCTGGTGTTACCGGTCGGGAACCGTCAGCGGCGTTGTTCCGGGATGAGCGGTGCAACAGCGGCCACGTTGACCACCTCGAGCCATCGGTGGTCGTCCGGGAAGCCGAGTGAGGTCAACGTGCGGCCGAGGGTGAGGGTGTGCATGAAGGCCGCGTACGCCCGGCAGTCGAGTGCTGGGTCAACGAGACCCCTCGCCTGAGCACGTTCGAAGATTGCAGCTATCGCAGTGATGAATGCTTCCTGGACCTGCGCGATGTCGCCAATCCCGTCACCTGTCTCCAGCGAACGCGCCACGGTGCCGAGTCGAAGTCGCCGGGCGGGTTCGTTGTCCGGGTCGAGCACGGACCGCTCGATCTCCGCCAGCACCAGGGCCTGGAACTCGTGGGGTGTGGTGCAGGCTTCTGCCGCTGCGACCGGATCGAGGTTCTCGGCGAGCACCGACGCTTTGTAGCGATGGACCTCGGCTGCGGCAATCAGCCCGGACCGGCTTCCGAAGAAGTGGTAGATCGAACTCTTCGCGACGTGCACCTCGAGACAGACGTCCTCGATCCGGAACGCTTCGGCGCCGGCCTCGTTGAGCCGACGCACCGCAGCCTCGAGGATGAGTCGCTTGGTGCTCAGACGCTCTGCTGCGTCGCCGAGCCGGCCGGGGCGAAGAACGGGTTCGCGCTCTTTGGGATCTTGTACTTGTGGTCCAATGGTCACTCCGAGAGGATGCCACACGAACATGATTCTGGGCGGCGCCGCAGGTTGTACTTCCTGTCCAATGGGCCGAGTGAGACACTGTTCAAGATGACTACGGACCGCTCCCCTGAACATTGGGCGTACCGGTTGACGTCTCGACGGCTTCGGATGCTGGGACTGTTTGCCGCCCTGCCCCCGGCGCTCTGTGGCCGGATCGCCGAGAAGCACCTGCGCCGCCCCGGTCAACCCGGACCTGCGGGCGAGCACGTGCAGCAATACCTGGTGAGCGGGACTCTGGCCCGCCGGCGTGCCGACGAACCGGGCGATGCGGTACGACCCGACGGCGAGGCCCGGGGACCGCGCAAACCGGTGCACGTCGGCCAAGCCGATTTCTTCTACCGGTCGCAGTACCGGTCCCGGTGCAGTGCGGTCATGGGGGCGTTCGCCGCTACGGCGACGCAGGTGCTTGCGGCGAGTGGTTCCACTGCACGTGGCGTCCTGTGGGGGAGGCACCGCGAGTGTCATGCAGCCATGTTGCCGCGCCACGGAGAGACAGGCATCCGGCCGATCCTGGTCCTCAACGACGGCGCAGTAGCCGTTGCCGTGCATCTCCCTCGAAGCGGCGACGCCGGTGGCGATCTCGCAACTGAGCAGTTCCTGTTCGAGGGGGCGGCGCTGCCGGAGCGGCTCGGCCGAGCCGTGCGCGGCGAGGAGCAGGCCGGTGAGCGGGGGATCGGGCGGACGCTGCTCCGCGACCACGCCGGAAGCGTCGCCGCGCTCGTGGACGCAGCGCGCACCACCGGCAAGCTCGCTCTGCTCGCTCTCCACCCCCGGGACCCCGATGCGATGGGCCTCCACATCACGCTCTTTGGGGTCGAGGTCGTCCGGCCCGACCAGCTCATGCGGGAGTACGGGCTCACGGACGCCGACCTCGAGGGTCACCGGGCTTATGCGCAGGCAGAGAACGCAATACTCGGCTACCTGGTCGGCGGAACTGAAGAGGTGTTCACCCAGTGTTCGCAGAACCTGTTCGTGAAGGAACTGGTCTCCGAGGCCGTTGAGGCGGCTGCTGAGCCCACACCCGAGTCGACACCGTCCCTCGAGCAACTGCTGGCGGCGCAGTTCGAGTCGTTGCAGGTCACTGTGGACTCGAGCGCACTGCCGGGTGCATCGCCTCGCAATGGTCAGATCGGTGGCGCGGCACTCGTCGGCACTCGGCGCGGGCGCAAGTACGTGCTCATCCCGTATCACCCGGGGAATGCGATTCATGGCCACGCCGCGAAACTCTGGACGAACCGCCGTTCCGCACTCGTGGTCTCCGATGACCACACCTATCGCCGCCGAGCGACCATCTCGGGCGTGTCGCGGGTGGCGAGCCATGCGTGGGTCACCAAGCGGTTCCCCGCAGCCTCCCGGGCGGTCACCCATCCCGAGGGTGGTGCCGAGGCGACGGTCGCGGTCCCGCTGTATTGGTTCGTGACCCGGGCCGATGAGGTGATCTGGGAGCGCGGGGTGCTTCCCGAGTACGGGCTGAGCGAGGGACGCGCCGTGTGCACCATCAACGCAGGTGGTCAGGGGCGTCACACCAAGCAGCCCAAGTACTTCGATGCGGGGACTGTCGACCCGTACGACCTTGCGCAGCAGCACCACCGCGAGGCGGGTGGTCGACCCACCGACCCGAGCGGTATCGAGCGATCCGAGTGGCTCGTCACCGCCGAATCCGCCCTAGCCGCACGTGAGGAACACCTTCGCGTACACGTGTAGTGCGAGTACCGCAGATAGGGCGAGTGTCGCTGGTTCCTGTCCTGGTGTTACTGCGCGGCGGGTTTGCGGCGGCGGGCGATGCCGACGCCACCACCTACCACCGCGAGGCCTGCGGCTGCGATCACGATGATCCAGACGGCGTTGCTGCTGCTGTCGCCACCACCGCCGAGGATCGTGCCGCTGCGGCTCTTTCTGGAGGCAGCCAATGACGGGTTGTTGAGCCGCTTGACGACGCCGGTGACGCCGTAGCTGTCGCCGCCGATGAGGATCTTGCCGTCGTCCTGCACCGCAATCGAGTTCACCTCTTCGTCCGGGTACGGCGGGTCAAAGGTGCTGTCGGTTCTGCCGTCGCTGTTGAGCCGTTTGATCCTCCCGGTGAATCTGCCGCCGATGAGGATCTTGCCGTCGGCCTGCACCACTATCGAGTACACAGAGCTGTCGAGGGACCGTGGGTTGAAGGCGCTGTCGGTGCTGCCGTCGCTGTTGAGCCGTTTGATCCTTCCGGTGAACTCTCCGCCGAGGAGGATCTTTCTGTCTCCCTGGACCGCGATCGCGTGCACGACGCCGTTGAGGGACGGTGGGTTGAAGGTGCTGTCGGTGCTGCCGTCGGTGTTGAGCCGTTTGATCCCCCCACTGTCGCCGACGAGGATCTTGCCGTCAGCCTGCACCACTATCGAGTACACGGTGCTGCTGCCGGACGGTGGGTCGAAGGTGCTGTCGGTTCTGCCGTCGCTGTTGAGCCGTTTGATGGTCGTGCCGAACACGAAGAAGCCGCCGACGAGGATCTTGCTGTCGGACTGCACCGCAATCGACTCCACACGGCCGTCGAGGGGCGGTGGGTTGAAGGTGTCGTCCTCGGCGCCATTGCTGTCGAGCCGTTTGATGTTCTCGCCGGCGAAGATGCCACCGACGAGGATCTTGCTGCCCTTCTGCACCACCGCCTTCACGATGGCAGAAAGGGACTCCGGCCCGTTGAAGGTCGTGTCGACAGTGCCGTCGGTGTTGAGGCACTTGACGCCGAAGTCGCCGCCGACAACGATCCTGCCACTGGCCAACACCACCACCGACTCCACACCGCCGTCGAGGGACGTTGTTAGGGTGAAGGTGCTGTCGGTTCTGCCGTCGGTGACTGTTTGTGTGTTGCCGGGTGTGGCGGTGAGCACGGTGGTGGCGCAGACCGCAGCGAGTGTGATGGCGAGGGTGGTGCGGAGGCATGTGGTGGTGTTTCGGGCCATGTCGCGCTGTCTTTCGGTGCTAGCTGTTGGCGGGTTTGCGGCGGCGGGCGATGCCGATGCCGGCGGCGACGCCACCACCTACCACCGCGAGGCCTGCGGCTGCGATCACGATGATCCAGACGGCGTTGCTGCTGCTGTCGCTACCACCGCCGAGGATCGTGCCGCTGAAGCCATCGCTGCTGCTCTGCGACGGGTTGTTGAGCCGCTTGATCGCTCCGTCGAAGGTGCCGCCGATGAGGATCTTGCCGTCGTCCTGCAATGCGATCTTCCTCACATAAGAGCTGCGGGTGAGGGACGGTGGGGTGAAGGTGCTGTCGATGGTGCCGTCG
>JAULYZ010000038.1:0-5236 GCA_032117595.1 Acidimicrobiia bacterium
CAGTTTCGGGGCCTCTGCGTGGCGAGCCTCGAAACGGATCGTCTCGGGGAGGTGGCGTCGCAGCGACACCGCCACGGCGAGCCAGATGAGCGAGGCAGCGAACGGGATGCGCCACCCCCAGTCGGCTACACCGGTGAGCGGCAGCAGCCACACGCACACACCGCCGCCGATGCCACCGGCCATCGCCATGATGCTCGCCGCATAGGCGCGACTGTTCTTGGGTACCTCCTCGGCGGCCACCACCGCAATGAGCAGGTCGAGGGCGAGTCCGAGTGGTCGGCCGATGGTCTGGGTGGCGACGAGGATCGGAAAGTTCGGGGCGAGCGCGCCGAGCGCGCAGATCACTGGTGCCGCGACCGAAACCCAGCGGATGACGCGTCGTCGTCCGAAGCGATCGGCACGGAAGGCGAACGGCAACGCAAAGATGATCCCCGCCCGCACCACAGCACCGGCGATGCCCTGGCCGGTGCCGCCGATGTTGAACGCGTCGCTCACCTTGTGTGCGGTCTGGGTGAACAGGGTGTTGGTGAACGTGCAGCACATCGAGGCAGCAGCGAGCAGACCGAGCACGAGCACCTGTCGCTCGTCGAGTCGGTCGCCGGGTGCCCACCACGGCTGCTTCCCCGGGGGGTGGTCGGGGCCCGGCCGGTGCCGCAACGACCACCGCACGAGTGGCCCATAGACCCAGTTGAACCAGGGCAGCCGCAACCGGTACTCGATGGTCTGGGTGCCGTCGGCGGTCACCGAGCGCCGGTACCGCACGAAGGGTCCGTGCGCCTGGGCGAACTCCCCGGGTCCGGTGGCGTGCTCGAGGACGAGATCGTCGCGGGGCACCAGAGCCTGCTCACGGGCCTCGGCGGGCAGGTGCTGGACGATTCTCTTGGGCCCCCGTCCGTGCTCCCGCCCCACGGGTGGAGCATACTGACATGCCGTGGTAACCAATCCGTCACATTCGGGCACCGGGGGTTCGTCCGGTTCCGAGCGGATCATTGCCCGGCGCAGCGGCCCGCTCACCGGTGAGGTGACGGTCCCGGGCGCCAAGAACTCGGTGCTCAAGCTCATGGCGGCAACGCTTCTTGCGGACGGTCGGTACGAACTCTCCAACGTCCCGGCGATCGACGACGTGGCCACGATGGGCGAGCTGTTGGCAGCGCTGGGCGTGACGAGCCACATCGATACCGAGCGACCCGATGTGCTCGTGCTCGAGAACTCGGGCGCAATCGTGCCCGAGGCGCCCTACGACCTCGTCGAGCGCATCCGTGCCTCGATCGTGGTGCTCGGCCCACTGCTTGCCCGCTGCGGTGTGGCGCGCGTGTCGATGCCCGGCGGTGACGACTTCGGCAAGCGACCGATCGACATGCACCTCAAGGGTCTCGAAGCGCTCGGTGCAACGTTCCAACTCCGTCGCGGGTACATCGAGGCGCATGCCGATGTGCTGCACGGTGCGGACATCACCCTCGACTTCCCGAGCGTCGGGGCCACCGAGAACATCGTGATGGCTGCCGCGCTCGCCAAGGGGCCCACGGTGCTCGACAACGCTGCGCGCGAGCCGGAGATCGCCGACCTGTGCTTCTTCCTCAACTCGATGGGGGCGTGCATCGAGGGCATCGGTTCGCCGACGCTCTACATCCACGGTGTTCCCCAGAGCGATCTGCGACCTACGTCCCACAGCGTCGTCGTCGACCGGGTTCAGGCCGCTACGTACATGGCGGCCGTTGCTGCGTGTCAGGGTGAGGTGCTGGTACGTGGCGCACAGGCCGAACACATGGAGATGTTCATCCGGCGAGTGCGGGAGATGGGAGTGCAGTTCACGCCGCAGACCGACGGCGTGCTCGTCTATGCCGACGAGCGTCGACTGCGTTCGCTCGATGTGCAGACGCTCCCGTACCCCGGGTTCGCCACCGACTACAAGCCGCTCATCGTCACGCTGCTCTCGGTGGCCGACGGTGTCGGCATCGTTACCGAGAACCTCTATCCGGGCCGGTTCCGGTACGTCGAGGAACTCCAGCGCCTCGGCGCCGACATCCGTACCGACGGGCATCACGCTGTGGTCCGCGGTGTGTCGTCACTCGAGGGTGCTCCCGTGCGGGCTCCCGACATCCGCGCCGGCGCAGCGCTCGTGGTGGCAGGACTGATGGCTGCGGGTGAGACCGTGATCAGTGATGTGCACCACGTCGATCGCGGCTACGACGACTTGGTGGGCAGGCTCTCGTCGCTGGGTGCCGACATCGAGCGCTCGTCCTGAGCCTGACTCTGCGCCCGCTTGGCCCGAACCCGGCGCTTCGCCAGCCAGAGCAGCGCAGCGATCAACACCAGGGGGGCGAAGATGAAGATGGCCTCGTCCCAAGCAAACTGCCCGTTGTGAGCGATCACGGAGTTGAGGTTACTGGCCGCTACCCTCAGCGGCCGATGCGCCAGCAAGTGGAAGAGACGATCGAGGCGATCCGCCCGGCACTGCAGGCCGATGGCGGCGACATCGTGTTGCGTGATGTCGACGAGACCACCGGCGTGGTGTCGGTCACCCTCGTGGGTGCCTGCGGAACGTGTCCGGCGTCCACCCAGACCCTCAAGGCCGGCATCGAACGCATCATGCGTGACCGTGTCGACGGCGTCACCGAAGTGATCGCGGTCTGATTCATGGCGCGCAAGGATCGCTCGGTTCCCGATCTCTTCGCAGCTGCACAGGGTGGTGATCGTGCTGCGATGGCACGTCTGCTCTCGCTCATCGAACGCGGCGGCGACAACGCGCGCGAGGTCGGGCGCCTGTCGTACCCCCTCGGCGGCCGCGCCTATACCGTGGGTCTCACGGGTGCGCCGGGCGCAGGCAAGTCGACGCTCACGAGTGCAACCATCGGCCACATCCGCTCGCTCGGGAGCGAGGTTGCGGTACTCGCCATCGACCCGTCCTCCCCGTTCAGCGGCGGTGCGATCCTCGGCGACCGAGTGCGCATGCAGGATCACGCCACCGATCCCGGGGTGTTCATCCGCTCGATGGCCACTCGCGGCCATTTGGGCGGTCTCTCGCTCGCAACCCCCGAAGCCGTCCGCCTGCTCGATGCGCTCGGGCACGAGCTCGTCCTCATCGAGACCGTCGGCGTGGGCCAGGTCGAGGTGGAGATTGCGGGAAAGGCCGACACCACGGTGGTCGTCGTGAACCCGGGTTGGGGAGACGCCGTCCAGGCCAACAAGGCCGGCCTCATGGAGATCGCCGACATCTTCGTGATCAACAAGGCCGACCGAAAGGGTGTCGACGACACGCGGCGCGACCTCGAGCAGATGCTCGATCTCTCCGAACTGGGCGACTGGCGCCCGCCGATCATCCCCACGGTTGCCTCGCAGGGAGAGGGTGTCGACCGCTTCTGGGACGCTGTCGTCCAGCACCGCGAGTACATCTCGGGGTCGGGTGAACTGGTGCGTCGTCGCGAGCGACGTCTCCGGGAGGAACTCCGCGAGATCATCGTGCGGCGCCTCGAGATGCGGGCACGGGAGATCTGCACCGGCGACCGCTGGGACCACCTCGAGTCGGGCGTGGCCAACCGTTCGGTCGATCCGTGGTCGGCAGCGGACGAGATGCTCAAGGGCGTGGGCGCGTAACCTCGCGCCCATGACCGAACTCGTACATCTCGAGCGACGCGACGACGGCGTCGCTGTCGTGACCCTCGACCACCCCAAGGTAAACGCGCTGAAGGGTGAGCTTCTCGAGCAGTTGCACCGTGCTGCACTCGATCTCACCAAGAACCCCGCTGGTGCGGTGGTGGTCACGGGTGGCGACCGGATCTTCGCGGCAGGTGCCGACATCTCCGAGTTCGGCGGGCCCGACGAGGCCGGTCCCATCACCGCGCGGTTCCACCGGGCGCTCGATGCAGTCGCAGCGATCCCGCGTTTTGTGGTGGCGGCAGTGAGTGGCTACGCACTCGGTGGCGGCTGCGAACTTGCGCTCGCCTGCGACTACCGCATCGCAGGTGAGCGTGCCGTGTTCGGCCAGCCCGAGATCCTGCTCGGCATCATCCCGGGTGGCGGCGGCACCCAGCGCCTCGCTCGCGTGGTGGGAGCCTCACGCGCGAAGGAACTGTGCCTCACGGGCCGTCAGGTGAAAGCCGACGAAGCACTGCGGATCGGACTCGCCGATGAGGTGGTACCCAACGAGGTGCTCCACGAACGGGCCTTCGTGCTTGCTGCCGAGGTGGCGCGCGGACCGCTGGCGGTGCAGGCGCTGTGCAAGCAGGCGATCGACGAGGGGCTCTCGAAGTCGCTCGCCGATGGGCTGCGTGTGGAGCAACGCCTCTTCGTCGAGTCGTTCCGTACCGAGGACAGCAAGATCGGCGTGAAGAGTTTCCTCGAGAACGGCCCGGGTAAGGCCGAGTTCACCGGCCGCTAGGGGATCCGGCGCCATCCATCCACGTGACTAGACCCGAGTCGATCGGGTGGATGAGGCTTCGGTGGTGGGCGCGCACCCGGACGGTTGCCCCGTACGAACCCGCACCAGTCGGTGTGAAGGTGCCCGCAAAGGTCGCCGAACCCGGAGCGGTGTCGAGCAGCGGCAGTGGTTCGACGACCGGATCGACGAGGTCGCCCGAGGAATCGATGCGGCCATGGACCAGTTCGCACACGAGGTGTTCGAGGTCGACCCCGTGGAAGTGCACAGTTGCGGTGGCCTTGCCGTGCTCCACGTCGAGCGCAGCCACGCGCACCCCCGGCCACGCTGCCGCTGTACGCATGCGCCAGTCGGCGAGTGCGGATGCCGTGGCGAGGTCGGTGCGGGACGCGTGCGCTGCGGCAGGCTCGTACAGCCGGGTGGTGTAGTCCTTCACCATCCGTGATGCGGTCACGAACGGCCCGAGTGTGCTCCACGCATGCTTCATCATGGCGATCCAGCGTGACGGTGGGGTGCCGTCGTAGAAGGCGGGCACCATGTCGCCCTCGAGGATGGCGAAGAGGTTCTGGCACTCGCGCAGGTCCCGTCGGGCGGGATCGGGGTCATCGTCAGCCGAGGCGATGGTCCAGCCGTTGCGCCCGTCGGCGCACTCGTCCCACCAGCCGTCGGCGATCGAGCAGTTGAGCGCACCGTTGAGCGCAGCCTTCATCCCCGAGGTGCCGCACGCCTCGAGTGGTCGGCGCGGGGTGTTGAGCCATACGTCGCAGCCCTGGTACATGGTGCGCGCAACGCCCATGTCGTAGTCGGGGACGAACACGAAGCGGTGGGCAACGTCGAGTTCGCGTGCAAAGTGCTCGATGG
>JAULYZ010000039.1:0-6848 GCA_032117595.1 Acidimicrobiia bacterium
ATCCCGGGGCAGGAGCACGAGTCGGGCGAGGACGCGCGAGCGCAGCTCGTCGATGACATTGCTCGGGCCGTAGTCGCCGTACACCTCCCAGTGAGGCGAGACCGGGCCCAGATAGACGATGCGCACGTGGGCTCGGGGCGGTTCATTGGTGATATCGCTCATCGGGACTCTCCAGTCACCAGCGGACTCTGGCTGCTCGGCACGGATCGCTCCGGTCGAGGTGCCCTGGCAGGTGCCAGTGCAATCCCCGGAGTGTACGGCCGACCCGACAGATGACGTCGTCTGCAATGGTTCCAGCAGCCGTGAGCAGGGATGATCCCGAAACATTACGGAATGATTGCATTGTCATTTGGGGCGTGCTTGACTCAGGGGTGCTGGAACCAAACGCCCGAGCCGGGCGTCAGAACCAGTAACACCGTCCGTGAGACGGCAAACACAGGCTCTGGGCGGAGCCCCGAGCAAAGGAGCACACCCCCACATGGACCAGCGTTTGGCCGAGACCCCCCCGGCGAGCGAAGTCACCGCATGGATGGCCGACGGCAACTGCCGCAGTTACGCGCCTGCCGTCTTCTTCCCGAGCGACGGCGTCGGTGTGGAGCGCGCACGGAAGATCTGCAAGAACTGCCCGGTGAAAGACACATGTCTGGAGTACGCCCTCGAGAACCGGATCGATCACGGTGTCTGGGGCGGGGCCTCCGAGCGCGAACGGCGCCGGATCCTCAAGCGTCGGCGCATCGACGTCGGCGTCGCCAACTAAGCCTTCCGACCGCACGAAGCAGCGTCCCGGTGCTGGGCACCGGGACCGCTCACTGCGTCATTGCGGAACGTTCGATCAGGTGATCAGTTGTCGGAGGACGACGAATCCGCAGCCGCTGGCTTGGAATCGTCCTTCTTCTTCTGACCGTCGGCGAGTCCATCTTTGAACTCGCGCTGGGCCTGACCGAGGCTGCGTGCGAGTTTCGGCAGACGACTGCCACCGAACAGCACCAGCACGACGATCAGGACGATCGCCCATTCCTGGGGCGAATTGATAAAGGCATTCACGGTCGTAGTCTGCCACCCCCGTTGGCCACTGGGAAGGTCAGCAGACAAACTTCATCTGCGGCCGCTCGGCGGCAGGTGCGAGGGGTACGGATGCTGGAGTGCGTGGTCAACATCAGCGAGGGTCGCGACGAGGAGACCCTCGACCTGCTGGCGGACGCAGCCGGGGACGATCTCCTCGACCTCCACGCCGACCCGTTCCATCACCGCAGCGTGTTCACCCTCGTGGGTCTTGATGCACCCCGGCGCCTCGCCCGCACCGCCGTCGAACTGCTCGACCTGAACCGTCACCACGGCGTCCACCCCCGACTCGGAGTGGTCGATGTCGTGCCCTTTGTGCCCCTCGGCGATTCGTCCATGGCCGAGGCACTGGTGGCCCGCGACGAATTCGCCCGGTGGGCCGCGGCGGAACTCGGTGTTCCGTGCTTCCTCTACGGGCCGGACCGCACGCTGCCCGAGATCCGTCGCCGGGCATGGACCGATCTGGCGCCCGATGTCGGCCCGCCCCAACCGCACCCCCGAGCTGGCTCACTGTGCGTCGGCGCCCGGGACGAACTGGTGGCCTACAACGTCGTGTTACAGACCCCGGACCTGGGAACCGCCCGGGCGATCGCCGCCGCCATTCGCGGACCCGGCCTGCGCGCACTCGGGCTCGCGGTGGGCGAGAGGGTCCAAGTGAGCATGAACCTGATCGATCCACACCGGCTCGGCCCGGCGGCGGCCTACGACCTCGTTCGCGCGCACGCCCCGGTGGCCGAGGCGGAACTCGTGGGACTGCTCACCGAGGCCGTGCTCGCAGCGATCCCGCGCAGGCGATGGGCCGAACTGGATGTCGGGGTCGAACAAACCGTCGAGTGGCGCCAGGCGCAGTCACCCGACGTTCGTCGGCAGAGCTGGGGGACCCGCCGTGGTCAGGCCGAGGCCGAGTGACGGCTCGAGAGTGCCCGCTGACGCCGCAGACGGCGCCGCTCGCGCTCTGACAACCCACCCCAGATCCCGAACTTCTCGCCGTTGGCCAGTGCGTACTCGAGGCAATCGAGGCGCACGACGCAGCCCCGGCACACTTCCTTGGCCTCGCGTGTGGACGCACCCCGCTCGGGGAAGAAGAGATCGGGGTCGACACCGAGGCAGTTCGCCTGATCCTGCCAATCCTGCTCATCGTTTCGTGTGCGGTCGTCGTACATCGTTTGCCCTCCCGTTTCTGGGCTTGCTCGGGCCGTGCTGACCCGAATCCGTGATGCAACACCCACGTTTGTAATTACAACTTTGCAATTCTCACCCAGTCGCGTCCCGTTTTGCAAGGCCGGAGCGAAGAAATCGGTACTTTCTCGACATGGCGTCGTTGACCGTGTGGCGAGGTGACATCACCACCATCGACGTCGATGCCATCGTGAATGCGGCCAACAACGCCTTGCTCGGCGGCGGTGGTGTTGATGGGGCAATCCATCGAGCGGCGGGCCCACAACTCCTCGAGGCGTGCCGCGCGCTCGGCGGCTGTGCCACCGGGGATGCCAAGTGGACACCGGGATTCGATCTGCCCGCGCGCTTCGTCATCCACACCGTGGGGCCGGTCTGGGGCAATGGACTGAGCGGCGAGTACGACCTGTTGGCGCGCTGCTACCGGCGGTGCCTCGAGGTAGCTGCAGAGATCGGGGCCAAGACGGTGGCGTTCCCGTCGATCTCCACCGGCGCCTACGGCATGCCACAGCAACCGGCGGCAGAGGTTGCCGTTGCAACGGTCCGCGCGTTCAGGGGCCCGGTTGACACTGTGTACTTCGTGACGTTCAACGACGAGGACGAGGCCCGCTACCGGGCACTCGTCACAGCGGACTAGCCGGCGCGACGGTCGCCGCGGCCCATTCGTGCATTGCGACCGCTGCCGCGGCTCAATTGCCGCTTGTGCTCGACGAAATCGACGAGCACGTAGTCGCCGAGTGTCTCGGGGTTGGTGAAGAAGGCGCGACCGCCGTTCATGCCGGAGATGCGCTCGATGAACTGCTGGAGATAAGCATTCGGGTCAAGCATGAACGTGTTGATGCGGATGTTCTCGCGGGTGCAGTGCATTACCTCGCGCAACGTCGCCTCGATGGTCTCGGGGACCGGCGGGTAGTTGAAGTAGACGCCGCCATTCCGCTCGATGTGAGCAGTGGGCTCGCCGTCGGTGATCATGATGATCTGCTTCGTGCCGGTCTGACGCGCAAGCATCTTGCGGGCGAGCAGGAAGCCGTGCTGCATATTCGTGCCGTAGTCGAAGTCCCAGCTGACCTCGGGGAGCTGTTCGGGCTTGATCTCGTGAGCAACCTTGCTGAAGCCGATGATTCCGAGGAAGTCGCGCGGGAACTGCGATGTGATCAGCGAGTGCAGCGCCATCGTGACCTTCTTCGCCGGAAGGAAGTTGTCGCGCATCGGCATCGACATGGAGAGATCGAGCATGAGCACCGTGGCGGACCGGGTGATGTTCTCCGTCTGCTCGATCTCGAAATCGTCGGGCTGCAGGCGCACCGGGGTTCCCTGGCCTCCACGGCGGATTGCATTGCGGATGGTGCGATGCAGATCGAGGTGGAAGGGGTCGCCGTACTCGTACTGCTTTGACTCGTACGTGCGCTCGTGGCCCACACCGAGACGATCGATCTGGTGGGTGCCCATCTTGTCCTTGGCGAGCTTGGAGAACAGGTCACGGAGGGCGTTCGACCCGATGGCTCGAAGGCCCTTGGGCGTGAGCTCGAGGCGTCCCTCCTTGTTCTTGATGAGACCTGCTTCCTCGAGCATCTTGGCCATCTGCTGCAGTTGCTCAAGGGCCTTGGCGGTGTCCTCCCCCATGAGCTCACGCACGCGGTCGAGGTCGACCTCGGCGAGCTGTCCGGGTGTGGACGCGCTCTTCAGCATCTGCTCGAGCTGGTCGAGGTCGCCGAGGTCCTGCATGGTCTGCATGCCCTGCTGGAACCCCATCGGCTGTTCACCCTGCATGTCGTAGCCACGGTCCCACGGAAGGGTCGGGAACATCTGCTGCAGGTTCTGCGCAAGTTGGTCGGCCTGCCAGCGCAGATCCATGTCCTCCATCAGGGTGTTCGAGAGCTGCTGGAGCTGAGCACGCTGCTCGGGTGTCATCGAGTTCAACATGGCCTGCGCTGCGGCCATCCGCCGGGCAATCGACTCGAGCAGTTCCTCGACGGACTGTGGGTTCTCCGGGAAGAAGTCCCCGTACTCCTGCATGAACTCCTCGAAGTGCGGATCCTCGCCCCGCTGGTGCCGCTCGAGCATCTGGTTGAGCGCGGACATCATGTCCTTCATACGCTGCATCTGCTCGCCGCTCATGTTCTGCATTCCCTCGGAGACCTGATCGACGTACTGCTGCATGAGTTGCTCCCGCAGCTTGTCCATCAGCTGCTCGAACCGCTGCTGTGCCTCGGCCGAGGTGAAGTCGTAGTTCTGGAGTCCCTGTACCCGACCTGCGAGGTCATCAGGGAGCATGTCGAGCTGGAGGTGACGCTCGGCCGAGGCCTGACGGGCGAGGTCGGCGCGGCGTTGGTCGCCTGCCGACTCGGCCTCCATCTGGGCGCGGTCGATGCCGTGTCGCTCCTCATCGAGGATGTCGTTGAGCTCCTGAGCGATCTCGTCGTAGACCCCGCCGAGGTTGCCGCTCTCCTTGAGTTCCTGACGGCGCTGACGCAACTGCTCGAGCATCTCGCGCAGGCCCTGGAGTCGTTCGCCGTTCGCGTCCTGCATGCCGTTCTGCAGCAACCGCCGGAGCGCCGCGTTCACATCGCCGTGGTAGAGCAGATCGTCGGTGATCTCGTCCATGAGGGCGTCGGCATCGAGTTCGAAACCCTTCTGGGTGCCGTCCCATCGGCTGTAGGTGAAGCGCACGCCCATGCGACGAGGGTACACGGCCCCGGCCACCTGCTGTCCGGTAGGATCGACAACTGCCATGCGAGTCCCGCGCACCTTCGTTTTCGTGGACCTTTCGGGGTTCACGAACTACACCGCGGCCTACGGCGACGATGCTGCGGGCCGGATCCTCAGTGCGTTCCGGAGCATCACCCGAGAAGTTGCCTCCGAGAGCGGCGTCCGGGTGGCCAAGTGGCTCGGTGACGGCTGCATGGTGGTGTCGGTCAACCAGGAAGCAGCGGTGAAGTTCGCCATCGAACTCGCCAGCAAGGCCGGCGAGGTCTGCGCACCACTCACCGCACGCATCGGTATGGCAACCGGCCTCGCACTGCTCTTCGAGGGCGACGACTACATCGGGTCGGCCGTCAACATGGCTGCACGACTGTGCGATGCCGCCGGCCCGTTCGAGATCCTCGTTCCCACGATGCAGATCGAACGGCTGCCACCGGGTGTGATCACCGCACCCCACGAGCCACTCGAGCTGCGCGGGTTCCCCGGAGAGGTCGACGTGGTGCAACTCACCGGTTCGCTCGAGTCCGACGGTGCCGACACCGGCGAGCTCTGGACGCGACCGCGCTTCGTGTGACCGATCGACCCGTCCCCGTCACCCTCGGCGGTGTGCTCACAACGCTCGACGCCCTCGGCCCAGCGAGTTCGTCCGATTGGTCCGGTCGGCCGGTCGCTGGCAACGACATCGTCACCCGCTACCCAGAAGACCTGCAGTTGCTCGCCGATCTCGGCGTCTCGGCGGTGCGACTCCCCCTCGACTGGGCCCGACTCCAACCGATTCCGGGACGCATCGACGACGACTGGCGGGAGTGGTACGAGAGCTTTCTCACGCACGCCAGCCGGTGCGGCATCTCGGTCTGGGCCACCCTCTTCGAGACCACCGTGCCGAAGTGGTTCGACGACGAGGGGTCCTTCGCCGATGAACGTGCAGCGAGCCGAGCCTGGCCGCGCTGGGTGGAGACAGCAGCCGAGCTTTTCGGCGACGGCGTGGCCGGGTGGTTCCCGCTCGTCGATCCGGTCGGCCTTGCGTGCAGGTGGCAGGGCGATCCCCGTCGCTTCGAGACCGCTCTCGTGAATGTCGCCACTGCGTGGCGCGATGCGTGGAGGATCCTCCGTGGAGGGCCACCGGTTGCTACGGCGCTCGCCGTGCATCTCCCTCGCCCTGCCGACCAGACGGTCCGAGCCGCACAGGCAGCGCGGCTCGAGGATCACCTCCGGTGGACGATGTGGCTGCGGTCGTTCCGCGACGGCGTCGTGCGTCTCCCCGGCGGCGCTACTCGTGCAGTACCCGATCTCGGCGCATCACTCGATTGGCTCGGGCTGGTCATCAGCCTCGACCTGCCGGAGCAATCGCTGAGCGACGAGGCGCTGCGGCGCTGGTACGAACGTCTCGGAACGATGGTCCGCCGCGCCGCAGAGGAAGGCCCCGACCGGCCGCTCTGCCTCGCTGGACTGGACGTGCAGTGGTCGCACGCTGACGAGCGACGCCTCATCGTGGAGACCACGGTGGATTCGCTGCAGCAGGCGCTGACGGACGGTGTCCCCATCACGTCGGTGTTCGTCGACCCCGCGATCGATGCAACCGACCGCCGACACGCAGCACTCGTGGACCGCGACAGAAACCCCGCGCACGACTGCACGGTGTGGCGCACGCTGACTCGACACGCCTCCCCCGAGGTGACCGATCAGCAGTGATGCACTCCCCGACGTCCCCGACGCCGGGGACGTTCAGATGACCTGAACGCTGCGTGCCTCGGGACCGCGGCGACCTTCGCCGATCTCGAAGGACACTTTCTGACCCTGCAGCAGGGTCCGGCGACCGTTGCCGACGATGTTCGAGAAGTGCACGAACAAATCCTCGCCATCGTCCCGACTGATGAAGCCATAGCCCTTCTGGTCATTGAAGAACT
>JAULYZ010000039.1:6858-23681 GCA_032117595.1 Acidimicrobiia bacterium
GTACCCGTAGCCATTTCGACTCCCCTTCAGCACTGCCCGGTGACCCCCAATCGACCCGAACCGGACAGATGCAGAGATATTAGTCACAAACGCGCAACCCGTTTCTGGGTGGGGTTGGCGGTGCTCAGCTCCGGCTTCGGTAGGTGGCCCGCCCGCCGGAGGCGTCCTTGTTCAGCCGCTTGGAGAGGTGCAGGCCCTCGAGCACGAACTCGACCGCGCTTGCCAGACCGGCCGGGGACTCGTCGCCGCCGGCGAGCGTGGCCACGGCCACCCGGAGCGAAGGCACCTGCTCGAGGAGCGCCGCCTCTTCCGAGGACGGCAGGTCCTCGCCCACGTGGGCGACGACACCCTCCTCGAAGGCAGCGATGACGTCCCGGTACTGGTCGAAGGGAACGCGCTCTTTGAACACGGTGAGGACCGCTCCACGGAGCAACTGCTCCACGATGGCACCTTCCCGGCCCTCCTCGAGCGCCTCGATCTCCACCTTGCCGAGGGTGGACGCAGGCAGGGCCTCGAGGTCGCACACGCGGGGCACGACGTCGCGCTCGCCGGAGTGCAGGGCACGTCGCAGTGCGTTTGCGCAGAGCACCTCGTAGTTGGACACGCTGAGACGAACGCTCACACCGCTGCGCTGGTTGATGTTCGAGCTCGCACGGGCTGCCTGGGAGAACTGAGCGATGACGTCCTCGAGGTAGTCGGGCACCCGAACGGTGACGTTGCCGACGCTGGGCGAACGCGACTCCTGTCGGATGATTGCGACCTCGGTGCTCACCTCGAGCGGATAGTGCGTACGGATCTGACTGCCGAAGCGGTCCTTGAGCGGGGTGATGATGCGGCCACGGTTCGTGTAGTCGTCGGGGTTGGCGGACGCCACGAGCATGACGTCGAGCGGGAGACGCACCTTGTAGCCGCGGATCTGGACATCGCGCTCCTCGAGCACGTTGAGGAGACCCACCTGGATCCGCTCGGAGAGGTCGGGGAGCTCGTTGATGGCGAAGATGCCGCGGTTGGTGCGCGGGACAAGTCCGTAGTGCAGCGTGAGCTCGTCGGAGAGGTAGCGACCCTCAGCCACCTTGATCGGGTCGACCTCGCCGATGAGGTCGGCAATCGCAGTGTCGGGCGTGGCGAGCTTCTCGCCGAATCGCTGATCGCGATGAACCCAGGCGATGGCGGTGTTGTCGCCGTTCGCCGCAACGAGGTCGAGTGCGTAGCGAGAGATCGGGTGATACGGATCATCGTTGATCTCGGAGCCAGCGATGATTGGCATCCATTCGTCGAGCAGGCCCGTGAGTGACCGGATCATGCGGGTCTTGGCCTGACCGCGCTCACCGAGGAAGATCACGTCGTGACCGGCGAGGATCGCGTTCTCGAGCTGGGGCATCACGGTGTTCTCGTAGCCGAGGACACCCTCGAACAACGGCTCACCCGCCGTGATCTTGCGGACCGCGTTCTCGCGGATCTCCTCCTTGACGGGCTTCGACCTCCAGCCGGAGGCCCTGAGTTCGCCGAGCGTCGACGGGAGGTTCTGGGGACTGTGTGCCATGGCTCGACCCTACCCGCTGCACCCGATGGGGTCTCCAGCCGCTCCGTGCCGTCGGCTACAGCCCCAACACGTCGTGGGCGGTGTGCGTCGTGCATGATTCGTGCTCATGGCCGTCGAACTTGCTGTTGTGGGCCCGGGCTCAGTGGGTGCGTACTTCGCCGCACACGCAGCCGCCCGGGGTACTTCTGTCGTGGCCTGTGCCCGACGTCCGTTCGATGAGTACGTGATCGAATCAGAGCGCCACCCCGCCCGGGGGCCGGCGCACGTGGTCACGGATCCTTCGACCCTCGATGGGCCTGTTCCTGCCGTGTTGGTCGCCCTCAAGTCGCAGCACACGGCCGACGCAGCGGGCTGGCTGCAACGCCTCTGTGGGCCCGACACCGTGGTGGTTGCTGCGCAGAACGGGCTCGAGGCCGCCGAGCGACTTGCGCCGTTCGTGAACGGTGCCGAGGTGGTGCAGTCGGTGGTCTACTGCACCGCCGAACTCGTCGCTCCCGGTCATGTGCGCCACTACAGCAGCGGTTGGCTCTGGGTTCCCGACACCCCGTCGATGCACTCCTTTGCGCGACTCTTCGCCGGTTCGGGAGCGGAGATCCGCCCCACCCCGACGTACGTGACCGAACTGTGGCGAAAGCTCGGTTTCAACACCACCACCAATGGGGTGACTGCGCTTGCGCGCAAACGCCTCGCTGCCTTCGCCCGGGACGACATGGCAACACTCGGCACCCGGCTTCTCGCAGAGGCATGGACCGTGGCGCGGGCACTCGGCGCCGACCTCGACCCCACCACCACGGCGCAGTACATGACGATGATCGCCACCCAGCCGGGCAACCCCGGCACCTCGACCTACTACGACCGGATGGCGGGGCGACCCACGGAGCACGATGCGATCTACGGCTCGATGGTCCGGGCAGCACGCCGACTGGGCATCGAGGTCCCCGTCACCGAGACCGTCTGGGCGCTGCTCGCCGCCGGCGACGACGACCGGTACGAGTAGGAACCTGACGGCTACTGTGCCCGCTCGTGGGGGACATTCCTGCCTCGCTCGCCGAGGTCTCAGCGTCATGGTTGGCTGACGTCACCGGGTTGCCGGTGTCGTCCATCGATCTCACCGTGATCGGGCAGGGCGAGGGCTTCCTCGGCCAGCTCGGACGCGTCGCCATCGCGTACGGCGGCGATGCCCCGCCAGGTGCGCCCGCATCCGTCATCGTGAAGTTGCCCACGCAGGACCCGGGCGGCAAGCAGATCGGCCTGATGATGGGAGTCTGGGAACGCGAATCTCGGTTCTACACCGAGATCGGACCCCAGATGAAGGTCCGCATCCCGCGCGTGTTTGCGAACCTCGCTGATACGGAGGCGGGCGCCTACGCCCTCGTGATGGAAGACCTTGCGCCGATGCATCCGGCCGATCAGGTCACCGGCGCAACTCCCGATCAGGCCCGCCGCGTCATCGACGAACTCGCCGTCATCCACGGCACGTGGTGGGACTCACCAACACTTCCCCAACTCCCCTGGATGCCGGGCCTCGACAGTCCCATGACGGGTGCCATCAAGCCGATGTTCGACATGGGCTGGGCCCAGTTCAACGAGCGGTACGCCCACCGCGTTGCGCCGAGGACACTGCGCTGGGCCGAGCAGTTCTCGGAACGGGTGCCCCAACTCCTCGAGCGCTACCTCAGTGAGCCGAACACGCTCGTCCATGGCGACTTCCGCCTCGACAACATGTTCTTCGACGCCGACGGCAGCGCCACCGGTTCGTTTGCGCTCGTCGACTGGCAGATGGCGATGCGCAGCCCGGGCGGTTCGGACCTCGTGTATTTCATCGTCACCAACCTCGCCCCGGAGACCCGGCGCTCGATGGAGCGAGAACTGGTCGAGCGTTACCAGGCCGGCCTCACCAAGCAGGGGGTCACCGGCGAGTACGCGACCGTGCAACGACTGTGGCAGGGCTACATCGAGGGCGTGCTCTTCTACTGCGTGACCTTCGGCGGCGGGTTGTTGACCATCGATCCGGCCAACGAGCGAGGCGTGAGACTCTTCGACGAGCTCGTGATGCGCACCTACATCGCCGCCGAAGAACTCGCTGTCGGCGACATACTTGGGCTCGACTGAGCCCGCATCAGGAGCCATACGGTCGGGCCGAAGAGCTGGATGCTCCTGCGGGAGCCAACCAACGGGTGGGGACGAGATGGAGATGCACTTCGCAACGGTGTGGGAGTCGATCGCCGATGCGATTCCCGATGCAACCGCCGTGATCCACGGCACTGTCCGTCGATCGTGGCGCGAGTACGACGACCGCGCTGCACGCATTGCGCGTGCGTACACGGCAGCAGGACTCGGGCCGAACTCGAAGATCGGGATGTACCTGTACAACTCCAACGAGTACCTCGAGGTGCAGTACGCCGGCTTCAAGATGCGCGGCGTGCCGGTCAATGTGAACTACCGCTACCTCGATGAGGAACTCTGGTACCTGCTCGACAACTCCGATGCGGAGGCGCTCGTCTTCCACACCTCGCTCGCCGATCGTGTGGCTCGGGTAGTCGATCGCCTTCCCGGCCTCAAGTTGCTCATCGAGGTCGACGATGGTGGCCCCATCGGCCAGGTGCCACGCGCCGTCGGCCTCGAGGCCATCGTCGCCTCGAACGAACCACTCCCCCGGATGCGTCGCGAGGAGACCGACACCTACATGCTCTACACCGGTGGCACCACCGGGATGCCCAAGGGCGTGATGTACGACATCGGCGGCCTCACCGGCGGATTCGTCGCAGGCGGCTTCCCCCTGCTCGGTCTTGCGCCCCCGAGCGACGCGTCCCAGGTCGCCGGGATGGTCCGCTCGGCGCAGGAGGGCGGGGCAACCCTTGTCTCGATCCCCGGCTGCCCGCTCATGCACGGCACCGGCGTGTGGCTCGGGGCATTCGTGCCCCAACTCGCAGGTGGCACGGTGGTCACGCTTCAGCAACGAAGTTTCGACGCTGCGGAGTTGTTCGAGACCGTGCAGCGCGAACGGGCGACATCGCTCGTCATCGTGGGCGATGCCTTTGCCCGGCCCATGGTGCGCGCACTCGACGAGGCCAGTGCATCGGGATCGCCCTTCGACACCTCGTCGTTGAAGATGCTCGTCTCATCGGGCGTGATGTTCACCTCGGAGCTCAAGGAGCAGTTGCTCGACAGGATCCCGCAGTTGGTCATCGTCGACGCCATGGGCTCCTCCGAGGGTTCGATGGGCATGGCGATCTCGATGAAGGGCATGCCTGCCAACACGGCGAAGTTCAACCAGATGCCCACCACGAAGGTGTTCACCGAGGACGGGCGCGAAGTGGAGCCAGGATCCGATGAGATCGGCATGGTCGCTGCCGGCGGCAACGTGCCGGTGGGCTACTACAAGGATCCCGAAAAGTCGGCCCGGACCTTCCGCACCATCAATGGGGTGCGCTACTCGTTCCCCGGCGATATGGCACAGGTCGCAGCTGATGGATCGCTCATCCTGCTCGGCCGCGGATCGCAGGTGATCAACTCTGGAGGAGAGAAGATCTTCCCCGAGGAGGTCGAGGAGGCCGTCAAGCGCGTCCCCGGCATCAGCGACTGCCTCGTGGTGGGCGTCGACGACGAGAAGTTCGGCCAGGCCGTCACCGCCGTTGCCTCACTCGCCCCCGGGGCCAGCGTCGACGAGGCCACCGTTATTTCGAGCGTGAAGTCGCAACTCGCCGGCTTCAAGGCACCCAAGCGCGTCGTGTTCGTGAGCCAGGTGCCGCGGGCCCCCAACGGGAAGGCCGACTACAAGACAGCGCGTCAGCTGGCCAGCCGCTGACGGAAGAAGTCGAGTACGCGCTGCACTCCATCGTCGACGCGTTGTTCGGTGAGCACGCTGTGATCACGCTTGGCAGTGCTGGGGTACTCGGCTGCGACGAAGTCGTCGCCCAGTTCCCTCCGCAGCGTGTCGAAGCGTGAGCCGACCCACGCATCACCGTCGAACCGCAGGCCCAGAACACTGCAGCCCTCCCCGGCGAGACGCTTGACAGCCGCGAGATCGGCTGGGGCGAGATTGATGTCCGCAGCGCGGCGTCGGCCCACGGCGAACGGAAGGGACGGCTGGCTGAGCACGGGCGCCGCAACGTGGCCGTCGACCATCATCCCGAGTGCGAACCCTCCGCTGAAGCACATCCCCACTGCACCAACACCGGGCCCCCCGCATTCGGCGTGGAGCGACCGCGCGAGTTCGCGCAGGAAGTTGATCACGGGCGAGGTGCGTCCGGTCGCCCAGTGCGTGAACTCCCGCGAGATGCAGATCTTCAGCAAAGACTGCATGGCGTAGCCGTTGCTGAAGGCCTTGCCCGGTTGACCGAGGAGCGACGGCATCAGCACGGTGAACCCGGCATCGACCACCTCGTTGGCGAACTCGGTGACACGTGGCGTGATGCCCGGCACCTCGTGGATGACGATCACACCGGGACCCGAACCGCGGCGGTACGTGTCACGTGTGAGGCCGCCCCCGCTGAATGATCCGCGTTCCCATCCGTCCAGGACGCTGGTCATGGTCGCACCCTCCTCGCCATCTGCAGCCCGTACGCAACCCGAGTGTCCACCGAATTCTTCATCACGTCCAGATCGGGAAGCGAGTCGGCCATCGCCCCGTGCAGGTAGCGCGCGTACACCCCCTCGCCGATGACGGCGAGCCGATAGGCCGAGAACGCTCGGTAGTAATCGATGTCGCTCACGTCGCGCTGTGTGCGACTCGCATACCGCTCGACGAGTTCGTCGTAGTAGGGGAACCCCTCGATTCCGGACGGGTCGGCGGCACCGGTGGGGCCCTGATCGGGGTCACGCCAATAGATGCCGATGTACGCAAGGTCGGCGAGCGGGTCGCCGAGCGTGCAGAGCTCCCAGTCGAGTACGGCGACGATCCGCCCGTGCTCGACATCGGTGAGACAGTTGCCGAAGCGGTAGTCGCCGTGTGCGATCGAGACTCCCTGCTGCACGGGGATCCGACGCTTCAGGATCGACGCAAGCTCGTCGATCTCGGGAAGCTCACGGGTCTTGCTGTTCTCCCACTGAGTGGTCCATCGCTTCAGCTGGCGCTCGATGTAGCCGTCCTTGCGGGCGAGGTCGCCCAGCCCGACAGCATCGACATCGACGGCGTGCAGGTCGGCGAGGACGTCGACGAGGTGCTCGCTGGCGGCGCGGCGCAGGGCCGGGGTCATCACCTCGGCCTTCTTGGGGTCGTCGAGGACCACACCGTCGACGAACGACATCACGTAGAACGGCGCGCCGTTCACCTCCGGGTCGGTGCACAGACCCATCGTGCGGGGAACCGGTACCGGCGTCTGGCCGATCGCGGTGATGAGTCGATGCTCGCGCGCCATGTCGTGAGCGGTCGCCAGGACATGCCCGAGCGGTGGGCGGCGAAGCACGAAGTGCTGGCCTGCCGCATCCCTCACGCGGTACGTCACGTTCGAGCGACCCCCGGCGATCAGTTCGAACTCATACGGCCCACCGACGCCCTGCACCGTCGCGTCGAGCCACGCCGTCACCCTTGCCACATCGATCCCGAGAACCACGGCTGCACCGTACCCGAGCGATCCCTCGGGGTAGAATGCCTGCTGCGGGCGGCACCTCTTCATGACGCGCCTCCCTGCCCTCGCTCTGTCCATCGGACTCCTCGCCGCCGCCGGCGTGGCGGGTACCACGAACGGCGCATCGGCCCGGGGCGCAGCGGTTGCCGGGACGTCGAGCGATCCGAAGGCCTCACGCGACTCGGTCCGTCGTCAGCGTGCCGCTGCGGCCGCCCGCCTGGATGCCCTCCGGGCCGACGCCGAGGATGTCGAGCGGGCACTCGACGATCTCGCCGCCAACACCACGGGGCGTCAGGCCGATCTCCGCGTGGCGCGGGCCGCCGAGGAACAGGCCGCCAAAAACCTCGACGCGGCACAGGCAGAGGTCGACGCCGTGCAGGGCCGGATCGATGTGCTCTCGCAGTCGGCAAAGCAAGCAGCGCTGCGGGCCTTCACCACGAGCGACAACTCGAACCTGTTCTCCACCCTCTTTGCGACCGAGGCGGTGACTGTTGGGGTCGAGGACGTGCTCTACGACCTGGCCGTCGGCGATGTGACCTCGGCCCTCGACGAACTGGACTCGGCGCGGCGCGAGCTCACTGTGCTTCGCCGCAAGGCAGAGCGGGCGAGCACGACAGCTACCAAGCGCCGCCAGAAGGTCGAGGAACGAATCACCGAACTCGACGAGGCGCGCAGGCAACAGCAGGCCCTCGGGGAGCGGATCGAACAGCGGATCGAGGACGCCCTCGCGGAGTCCGAGGCACTCGCCGAATTGGATGCCACCTTGGGGCGCCAGATCGCCCAGCGCGAGATTGCCCTCGCACGACGGGCCAAGGCCTTGGCCGCGGCAGCGGGGATCAAGAACGCAAAGGTCGACAAGCGCGGCAAGATCAAGGTTCCTGTGATCCCGAGCGCGCGCAACGGGTTGGTGCGCGTGAACGGGGTACTCGTCGACAAGAGCATCGGGGAGAAGTTCGCCACCCTCGTTGCGTGGGCGGCCGAGGACGGGATCCGACTGAGCGGCGGCGGGTACCGCTCGGCGCAGGACCAGATCTGGCTGCGCAGACTGCACTGCGGGACGTCGGACTACGACATCTGGGAGAAGCCGTCCTGGGAGTGCAGCCCACCGACCGCCCGACCCGGGTTCTCGCTCCACGAGCGAGGGCTCGCCATCGACATCCGATGCAATGGGCGACTGCTGAGCCGGTACTCGGACCCGTGTTTCGCCTGGATGGCCAAGCACGCGCCGAAGGTGGGGCTCTACAACGACGTGAGCGGTCGGGAGGCGTGGCACTGGTCGACCACTGGCGGCTGAGGACCCGGTCCCGCCGACCCCCGCTGCATACCCCCGGGGGGTATAGTCATCACATGGCTCACGGACTCCCCGGGTATCACGACGACAAAGCCAAGGTGCTCACCCGACTCCGCCGCATCGAGGGTCAGGTGCGCGGCATCGAGCGAATGGTCGAGGCGGACACCTACTGCATCGATGTGCTCACCCAGGTGGCTGCCGTGACCAAGGCCCTGCAGGGCGTCGCCACCCTGCTGCTCAGCGAACATCTCCATCACTGTGTGGCCGGCGCGGCCGGTGAGCCCGAGCGGGTCAACCACCTCGTCGACGAGGCAACGCTCGCCATCGAACGGCTCCTCAAGGCCTGATACGGCCTCCCCCGAAGAAAGGATTCACCACACGATGAATGAACTCCGATTTCAGGTTCCCGGTATGACCTGCGGCCATTGCGAGAGCGCAGTTCGCAAGGAAGTCACCGCCATTCCCGGCGTGGTCGAGGTCCAGGTGAACCTCGAGACCAAGGACGTGGTGGTCCGTGGCGACAACGTCAGCACTGCGGCAGTGATCGCAGCAGTCGACGAGGCGGGCTTTGAGGCAGTCGGCCTCGCCTGACCTCGACGACGCCGCCGAGGTCGACCTCGCCGTCAGCGGGATGACCTGCGCGGCGTGCGCAGCGCGCATCGAGAAGCGCCTGAACCGCCTCGAGGGCGTAGAGGCCTCGGTGAACTACGCGACCGAGCGCGCACACGTTCGCTTCGATCCGTCGGTGGTGGGCCCCGACGAACTCGTGGCCGCAGTCGAGGCAATCGGGTACGGCGCCATCGCTCCGACCCAGACAACCGACGACACACTCAGCGTCGAGACTGCGGACCCAGCCGCAGAGCGCGCCGGATCGCTCCGACGACGTCTCATCGTGTCGGCAGTACTCGGACTCCCGGTCCTTGCGCTCTCGATGGTGTCGGCGCTGCAGTTCGACTACTGGCAGTGGGTCGCTCTCGGGCTCACTGCGCCGGTTGCCACTTGGGGTGCCTGGCCCTTCCACCGCGCCGCAGCAGCCAACCTCCGGCATCGCGCCACGACGATGGACACCCTGATCAGCGTCGGCGTGATCGCAGCCTTTGTCTGGTCCATCTGGGCAATGACGTTCGGCGACGCCGGGCACCGGCACATGCACATGAGTCTCTCGCTGAGCACCGACCGCACGAACGGACGGGAACACATCTATCTCGAGGTGGCGTCTGCCGTCGTGGTCTTCATCCTCGCTGGTCGCTACTTCGAGGCCCGTGCAAAGTCGCGGGCCGGGTCGGCGTTGCGCGCGCTGGTATCGCTCGGCGCAAAGGACGTTGCGCTGCTGCTCCCCGACGGCACCGAGGTACGGGCCCCGATCGAACAACTCGCTGTGGGTCAACGCTTCGTGGTACGGCCCGGCGAGAAGATCGCCACCGACGGTGTCGTCGAGTCGGGTGATTCCGCTGTGGACCAATCGCTCGTCACCGGCGAGAGTCTTCCAGTTGACGTCGGACCCGGCTCGCGCGTCATCGGGGCAACGGTGAACCGCAGCGGGATGCTGGTGATCCGCGCGACGCGGGTGGGTGCCGACACTGCGCTCTCACAGATGACGCGCCTCGTCGAGGCAGCCCAGTCGGGCAAGGCGCCCGTTCAGCGCCTCGCCGACCGCGTGAGCAGTGTCTTCGTTCCGGTCGTGATTGCGCTCTCGATCGGCACGCTTGCGCTCTGGTGGGTGATCGACGGAACGCCCACCGACGCGTTCACTGCAGCCGTCTCCGTGCTCATCATCGCCTGCCCGTGCGCGCTCGGCCTCGCCACGCCCACGGCGCTCCTCGTCGGCACCGGCAGGGGTGCTCAGCTCGGCGTTCTCATCCGGGGTCCCGAAGTGCTCGAGAACACGCGGACGGTCGACACCGTGGCACTCGACAAGACCGGCACGGTGACTACGGGAAGCATGACCGTTCACGACGTGATTCCTGCGCCCGGCACCACACCGTCGGAACTGCTCACCGTGGCAGGAGCAGTGGAGAGCGGTTCGGAGCATCCGGTTGCCCGGGCCATCGTCGACGCAGCACGCGCACAGACGACGGCGCTGCAGACGATTCACTCGTTCGAGAACATTCCGGGTCTCGGTGTACGCGCCGTGACGCAGGAGGACTCGGGAGCCTCGCGACCGGTCACCGTCGGTCGCTTGGCCTGGACACGCGAGCTCGGCATGCAGGTACCCGCAGGCATCGACACTGCTGCACACGATGCCGAGCGTTCGGGGCGCACAGTGGTGGCGGTTGCGTGGGATGGCGCCGTACGCGGGATCATCGCCGTCGCCGACGCAGTGAAGCCCACGAGCCGCGATGCCGTTGCAGCGCTCCGCTCCCTCGGGCTCGAGCCGGTGTTGCTCACCGGCGACAACGAGCTCACTGCACGTGCTGTGGCCGCCGAGGTCGGCATCGACCGCGTGATTGCAGGCGTGCTCCCGCACGAGAAGGTGGAGGCGGTTGCGCAGTTGCAGCGCGAGGGTCACGTAGTGGCGATGGTGGGTGACGGTGTGAACGACGCTGCTGCGCTCGCACAGGCTGACCTCGGGATCTCCATGGGCACGGGAACCGATGCCGCCATCGAGGCATCCGATCTCACCCTGGTCGCCGGCGACCTGCGCGCCGCTGCCACTGCTGTGCACCTCTCCCGTCGGACACTGGCAGTGATCAAGAGCAACCTCTTCTGGGCGTTCGCCTACAACATCGCCGCGATCCCGCTCGCCATCGCCGGCGTGCTCAGCCCGGTCATCGCCGGCTTTGCCATGGCTGGCTCGAGCGTGTTCGTGGTTGCGAACAGCCTGAGGCTCAGGCGCGTCTCGCCCTGGCGAGGGCACGGGCCCGGCTGAAGACAGCATCGAGCATCGGTTCGGTGAGCCGACCCGTGAAGGTGTTCTGCTGACTCGGGTGGAACGAGCACACGAGCGTGACTCCCGATGCGGTGGGTACCTCCACACCGTGCCCGAACCGCGGCCGCGGCCGAACACCGAACTCTGCGGTCGCGCACTCATAGGCGAAGGCACCGAGGCACACCACGACGCGCAAGTCGGAGAGCAACGCAATCTCACGCTCGAGGAACGGGCGACAGGTGGTGCGCTCCTCGGGTGTGGGCTTGTTCGCCGGTGGCGCGCAACGGACGGCCGACGTCACCCAGGTGCCGCTCAACTCGAGGCCATCATCGACCGATCTCGACGTCGGCTGATTGGCGAGGCCCGCACGGTGAAGTGCTCCGAAGAGCCAGTCGCCCGATCGATCGCCGGTGAAGATGCGGCCGGTGCGATTTGCCCCGTGCGCAGCGGGCGCAAGGCCGAGGACGAGGATCCGCGCCCCCGCGTCGCCGAAGCCGGGCACACCCCGACCCCAGTACTCCTCGTCTCGGTAGGCAGCGCGACGCTCCCGGGCCACGGTCTCGCGCCAGTCGACCAACCGCGGACAAGCCCGACACCGGCTGATGTCACGGGCAAGTCGGGCGAGCGAATCCACACTCCGACAGTAGGTTGAGAGTCGGTATGCGCCGCACACGATCCGTGCCCGACACGACGGGCCCCAAGAAGCTCAACACCGGTAAGTCGGGGTCCGGGAAGCCCGGTGCCGGGAAATCGGGTGCCGGGAAGTCCGGCGCTGGGAAGTCCGGCGCCGCAGGCCCGCCCGTCACACTCCTTCTGCTCGTGCGCCACGGCCAGACACCCACCACCGGAAAGATCCTTCCGGGTCGCGCTCCGGGCCTGCACCTTGCCGATCAGGGAACCGAACAGGCGCGGCGTGTGGCCGAGCGTCTGGCCGAACTCTCACGGGTCGATGCCGTGTACGCGTCGCCTCTCGAACGCACCCGGGAGACCGCTGCGCCAATCGGCAAGGCACTCGGCCTCACGGTAAAGGCCGACCGCGGCCTGCTCGAGGCCGACTTCGGGGAATGGACCGGCCGCGAACTCTCGGCGCTCATGAAGCTCCCTGAGTGGTCCACCGTCCAGAAGGCACCATCCACGTTCCGTTTCCCGGGCGGCGAGAGTTTTCTCGAGATGCAATCGCGAATGGTGGGTGCGCTCGACCGCCTGCGCGCACTGCACCCGGGCGGGGTGGTTGTCGCCGTGTCGCACGCCGATCCGATCAAGGCCGCTGTTGCGCATGCCATGGGCACCCACCTCGACCTCTTCCAGCGCATTGTCATCTCGCCGTGCTCGGTGACTGCGATCGCCTACCACGTCGGCGGACCCGTGGTGCTCACGGTGAACTCCACGGGCGGCTCGCTGAGCGAGTTGCGACCGTCGTGATGCTCGGGGCCAGACACGATGGGTGAGCTCTACGAGTTCGACGACGTCGACAGCATCGCGGTGGGCGCAATTGGCCTACCGGGCCAGCGGACGTTCTACATCCAGGTGCGGGCCGACGGCCGACGTGTCACGGTCAAGTGCGAGAAGCAGCAGGTTCAGGCGCTGTCTCAGTACCTGCAACGTCTCCTCGACGACCTCCCGGCTCCGAGCGACCGCCCGCTTGCACAGTCGCTCGAGCTCGCACTGCCCGTGGAGCCGACGAGTTTCACCGTCGGGCCCATCGGCCTCGCTTTCGATCAGGAGACCGACCGGTTCGTGGTGGTGCTCGAGGAGTTCGTCGTCCCCGACGAGGACACCGGCGAGCCGGATCCCGACGACGTCTCCGACGCAGGCAAGCTCCGCTTCCACATCACACGCGGTCAGGCACTCGCCTTCGCAGAGCACGGCGAGGGAGTCGTCGCTGCCGGACGACCGCCGTGCGGCTGGTGCGGGCTGCCGATGAACCCCGATGGTCACGCCTGTCCGAAGATGAACTGATGGCCGACGACGGCAACACCGAACTCACCCAACCGGCGCCGGACGACACCGATCAAGTCGCGGTGCTGACGTCCGGTGAGATCGAGGTGCTCGGCCGGATGCCGTGGAGCTCCAACGCCACCTACCTCGTCACCGTTCGACATGACGACGTCGAGGCCCGGGCGATCTACAAGCCCGGCCGCGGCGAGCGCCCGCTCTGGGACTTTCCGTCGGGCCTGTACCGGCGAGAGGTTGCGGCCTACGAACTGTCCGAGGCCATGGGCCTCCATCTCGTGCCCACCACGGTGTTGCGCGACGGTCCGTTCGGCGAGGGCTCCGTGCAATGGTTCGTCGGGGCCGACTTCCGCGAGCATTATTTCTCCATGCACGAGGCCCGACCCGACCTCCACGATCAGTTCAGGGCGATGGCGGTCTTCGACTACGTGGCGAACAACACCGACCGCAAGAGTGGCCACTGCCTCCTCGACTCGAACCACCGGATCTGGGGAATCGACAACGGTCTCTGCTTCTCGGTCGACTTCAAACTCCGAACGGTGATCTGGGAGTTCGGCGGCGAGCCGATCCCCGAGCACCTTGTGCGTGCCGTCGAACCGCTGCGGGACCGTGTTCCACTCTCGGTCGCTGCGCTCCTCGACGATGACGAGATCGAGGCAATCAGCGAACGCGCCACCGAGTTGCTCGCCGATGGGGTTTTGCCCATCGATCACTCCGGCCGTCGCTATCCCTGGCCACTCGTGTGAGCGACGACCTCGATCTGCTGGTGAGCCGGGCCGACCTCGACGGCCTGATCCGCATGATCGACGCTGCGTGCGATGCCGCCGAGTGGGACCTCCTGCTGCGCATCCGCGGTGCAGCGACTGCCGCGGTGCAGACCGGCCGGCAGTTGTGGCCAGCAGCGACCCTCGCTGAGTACCGGACTGCACTGCTCGCCCCCGCACCGTGGGCCGCACGCGTGATCGTCGACGGAGCAGGGGCCTTCGCGCTCGGCCCGCTCACCGAGGTCGTTGCACAGCACCACACCTGGGCCGACCTCGCACCACACCTTGTTCCCGGCCCGGCACGTGCCTTCGTCGCCCACGAACGGGTTCTGCGCGGCGAGATCATCGACGCCGACGCCGTCGACCCAGTCCTCGATCTTCCACTCGGGCTCGAGCAGTGGGAACCCGCTTACGCGCTCGCCGTCTACAAGCCGAACGATGCGCGATTCGACCCACCAGTACTCCCGGGGACACCGGGCGAGTTCGATCTCCCCGCTCCTCCGGAAATCATCGGTGACCCCGATACCGACGAAGCAGTGCGCACGCTGCTCGAGCCGTGGACCGCAGCATCCAACGGACGCGTGGAGGTCGTCACGGTGGAGGGCGACCACCTCGGAGCCATCGCAGCGCTCGGCCCGCGCCGCGCACGCGTCAGCACCCTCACCACGGCGGAGGCTGTCTCGTGGCTCGGATGGGCGGGTGCAAGCGGAGGGGCACACGGACGCCGACGTGGCGGTGCCACGGGCCGGTTCGGCGCGTGGTGGACCATCGCAGCGCTCGCAGGCATGACCGATGCGTGGCCGCTCGAGCCCGATGAACTCGGTGAACTCGCTCAGGCACTCCAGTGGTACTGGTGGGATGCCTTCGAGCCCGGGTTGGGCTGGCAGCTACAACTCGCTGTGTGCGACCCCGAAGAGGGGCTGGGCTGGGCAATCCGCGCGCAGGACCTCGCCTGACCGACGAGTCCAGTTCGCCGACGTGGCCCCCGTGGCGTCTACCGACGGCTCTCGGGGTCTATCGACGGCTCTCGGGTCTACCGACGGCTCTCGGGGTCTATCGACCCTGCAGCGCCTCGATGAGCTTGGGCAGCACCTTGTGCACGTCACCCACGATGCCAAGGTCGGCGATCCCGAAGATGGGCGCCTCTTTGTCCTTGTTGATGGCGATGATGTGCTTGGAACCCTTCATGCCCACCATGTGCTGCGTGGCACCCGAGATACCTGCAGCGATGTAGACGTTGGGCTTCACGACCTTGCCCGTCTGACCGACCTGGAACGAGTACGGCACCCATCCCGCATCGACAATCGCGCGCGAGGCACCGGGGGCGCCCTTGAGCTGCTTGGCGAGCGTCTCGATCATCTCGTACTTGGTTGCCTCGCCGAGACCACGCCCACCAGAGACCACGATGTCGGCCTCGTCGAGCTTGGGCCCGGTGGACTCCTCGACGTGCGATGCGGTCATCGTTGCACCACCGGTGCTCCCGAGATCGGGGACTGGTGCCGCCACGACCTCAGCGGCACCGCCGCCCGATGCCTCGGCAGCGAACGACTTGGGCCGGAATGCAGCGAGGTGCGGACCGGGACCCGAGAACGTGGTGGTGACCAGCGTGTTGCCGCCGAACACCGGAGTCACGACCGACACCGAGTCGCCGCTGACGGAAACCTCGACGTTGTTGGTGATGACCGTGCGGTCGAGCTTCACCGAGAGACGCGCCATGACGTCGCGACCCTCATAGTTCTGCGGGAACAGGATCAGGTCGGGCGCATTGCCACCGTCGATCACTGCCTTCATCGCTGCCGACACGGCAACGCCGGGAAGCTTGCCGGCGAGATCGCCCGTTGCGTACACCTTCGAGGCCCCGTGCGCACCGAGCGCCGCAGCTACAGCGGCACCATCGCCCGACATGAAGGCCGACACCGTGCCACCGAGCGAACGTGCCTTGGTGAGCAGCTCGAGCGTGCCGGTCGTGGGCGCACCATTGACGGCTTGCGCGAACACCCAGATGTTGTTGACTGCCATGACCGTCCTCCTCAGATGACTTTCAGGTTCTCGAGGAACGACACGATCTTCGTGAAGCCCTCTCCGTCGTCCTCGATGACCTCGCCGGCGGCGCGGGCCTCGGCCTGCGCAACGCTGGTGATCTGCTGGCCCGCACCGGCCCAACCGACCGGGGTCACGCCAAGATCTGCGGCCTTCACCTCGTCGATGGGCTTGCTCTTGGCCGCCATGATTCCCTTGAACGACGGGTAGCGGGGCTCCACCACTCCAGCGGTCACGCTGATGAGCGCCGGGAGCGAGCAGCTGACCTCGTCGTAGCCGGCCTCGGTCTGGCGCTGAACCTTCACTGCGCCTGCCTCGACGGCGACCTTCTTGGCAAAGGTCACCGATGGGAGACCGAGCAACTCGGCCATCTGCTCGGGCACCGTGCCGGTGTAACCGTCGCTCGACTCGGTGGCAGCGATGACGAGATCGGCACCACCAAGACGCTTGACGGCCGCTGCGAGCACCTTGGCCGTGGTGAGCGCATCGGAGCCCAGCAGCGCCGGGTCGGACACGAGCACACCCTTGGCCGCACCCATAGCGAGCGCTGTGCGCATGCCGGCGGTCTCACTGTTGGGGGCCATCGAGACGAGGCTCACCTCACCGCCGCCGGCGGCATCGACGAGCTGCAGCGCCATCTCCACGCCGTAGCTGTCCGACTCATCAAGGATGAGCTTGCCGTCACGCTTGAGCGTGTTGGTGGCCGGATCCAACGCACCCGGCAGCGCCGGGTCCGGGATCTGCTTCACACAGACGATTACGTTCATACGACCTCATTGTTACCCCCCTCTGA
>JAULYZ010000040.1:0-8304 GCA_032117595.1 Acidimicrobiia bacterium
AACGACGAGAGCAAGAACAACGACGAGAGCAAGAACAACGACGAGAGCAAGAGCAAGCAGCAGAAGAACGACGAGTAGCCCGAGAGCAGCGAGTTGCCCGGTTGCCCAGTTGCCCGGTTGCCCAGTTACCCGGTTGCCCAGTTACCCGGTTGCCCAGTTGCCCGGTTACTCAGCCAGCGTCATACCGCGCTGCAGCAACAACGAGCGGAACCGCGCACTGCGCTCGCGGTAGTCGGCGAACTCGCCGTAACTCGTGGCACCCGGCGACAGCAGCAGCACGCCGGGCTCGCCATCGCCGAAGCCCGCAGGATCCACGAGGTCAAGGGCCTCAGCCAACGAAGCCACCGTTTCGGGTCGCGCACCACCGACACGCTCCATCTCATCGGCGATACGCCGGCCAGCCGGGCCCATCGCGATGACACGCACACGCCGGCGCGTGCTGGCACGACCACCCGGAACATCACCGGGGACATCGCCGGGAACATCACCGAGAACATCACCGGGAACACTGCCGGACAACGCCACCAGCGTCGCTGCGAAATCCCGGTAGTCGATCTCACGGTCGTAGCCCCCGAGCAACACCGTCACCGGTCGGTCGGCGAACACCTCAAGTGCCGCCAGCACGGCCTCGGGGGCAGTGGCCAGCACATCATCCACCACGGTGAGATTGCCGTAGCGCCCCAAGGTGTGCAGCCGGTGCTCGAGCGGCTGGAAACTGGCGAGCGCCTCCTCGAACCGCCGGTGCACCAGACCCATCACATGCGACGCAGCGTGCACTGCGAGGTTCGCGTTGCGCCGATTGTGCAGACCCTGCAGGTTCACCCGGTCGAGGTCCACGAGTACACCGTCACCGCCCGTGTGGTCGTCACGGATGAGTCGGCGACCCGCAACCGCACCATGCGAACCATCGGTCACCCGCACCAGTTCTGGCTGCATCGCGTTCACGAGCGTGGTGTCGCAGGTAGCAAACAGTCGCACCTTGTCCGAGACATACCGCTCGTAGTTGCCGTGCCAGTCGAGATGCTCCTCGTAGATCGAGGTGAACACGCCGATCTCGGGGGAGCAGCCCGGGAGCGCCTCGATGTCGGCGCACTGATAGCTCGAGCACTCGAGCACCACCCACGACTGTGGTGTCGACAGCGTCTCTGCCGCCGGACGCCCGATGTTGCCCGCAAGCTCCACCGATTCGCCCGCCGCTGCGATGAGATGGGCGATGAGGCTCGCCGTGGTGGACTTGCCCTTGGTCCCGGTGACACCCACCACGCGCCGACCACCGCGCTCGGCGATCACCAGCGCCGTGAGTCCCGTCACCGCACCGCCCTGTGCAAGAAAGGCGCGCAACTCGGGCCGGTAGCGGCTCACACCCGGCGACTTGATGATCACGTCCACACCGTCGAGCAGAGAGTCCGGGACCGGCACGCGCTGCGCCGACCCCTGCCCGCCCAGTTCCCGGGCCCCATCGTCGAAGGTCTCCACCGAGGCGGGGCGGCACCAGGTGGTGTCGGCGAGCAACCCGAGCGCAGCACGCCCCTCGCGCCCGAGGCCCCACACCAGCACACGCTTGCCGTCGAGATCAGCGAGCCGCATCGCGATCCCCCCTGTGACTGTCGGGGACCAGACCCGTTTCTCCGAGCAACTCCACCCAGGTGCTCGGGATCGCATGCTCCCCACGATCCACCAGCGGGTCAGACGTGACGCGGGTTCCGGAGAGCTCCGGCGCGAGGGCGCGTACCACCGCCGCATCTCGCCACACCGGCGCACATTCGGTGCCCGCAGCGAGACGTTGCATCGCCCAGCGCGACTCCTGCACGGTGCCCACACACTCGAGCGGCGGAACGCCCGACAGGCCGAGGATGGATCGGTAGGCGTCGACGCCGTGCGGGTCGTCGAGGAGTCGAGCACCCTCGAAGATCCGGTCCATCTCGGCGAGAGAAAGGAACGGGGCGAGTCCGAGGTACACGAAGCGGCACTTCGGGCAGTCGCCGCACCACCGCGTACCCGCAGCACGACCCACGGCCGTGTAGGCGCGGTTGCAACTCGTCACCACATCGAAATACCGCGGCAGCGCAGCAAAGCGACGACAGATCTCGACCTCGTGCAGCGGCCGCAGGAGCGAGAAGTACTCCACGGGCAGCAGCGCAGCGAGCAACCGCTCGCACTCGAGACTCTTGGACCACTGATGGTTCACCGCCATACCGCGGTGCTCCGCCATTGGCACCGATGCCGACCATTCGTTCGCCATCACCACGGTGCCGTACCCATTGAGTACCGCACACACGGCAAGCGCAGCCGAGTTGATGGCCGTCACCGGCACGTGTCCGTTGAGCGCGCCGCGCTCGTTGAGTGCGAACAGCAGCGGATCGAGCTCACGGTCGACCACGAGATGGCGAAGGTGAGCCACCTGCGCCGTGGCCTCGATGGCTCGATGCGTCCGGACCGAACCGAGGACGAGCTGTTGATCGCTGTCCGGGCGCCCGCCGCCGGCAAGCGCTGTTCGCAGCATCTCGATCGCAACGATCGAATCCTTGCCACCACCCACCGCCACGAGCACTGGGGTGTTGCGCTTGACGCTGTTGTTGCGGTTGACGCTGTTGTTGCCGTTGTCGCTGTCGTTGGTGCTGCCGTTGCTGCTGCCGTTGCTGCTGCCGTTGCTGCTCGGATGACTCGACGAGACACCCGCAGCACCCTGCACCGTCGAAACCTCTGGGCAGACCACGTCGAGATCGTTCACCAGTGCGAACTCCGCAAGGCCGTGCAGGTAGAGCTCGTGGGTGAAGCCTGCGAGCCACTCCGGCACCCCCTCCACCCGTGCCGGCGCTGCAGCCTTGTAATAACTCGTCCCGGCACACACCATGAGCACTTCGAGCGCAGCGGAGAGTCGCGGGTCGTCGTGGCCAGCGGGTGCTTGCTCGGGTACGCCATCAAGCGCTCCATCAAGCGCTCCATCAAGCACGCCATCGCTCGACCCGTTGCCCGGGGCACACGGGAACACGAAACGTTCGACGAACTCGACACGGGTGCTCTCGCCCTCCAGCACGAACCGCAGCAACACCTCCACGCTGCGAGCGCCCCCGTCCCTGGCGGTGCGCTCACTGCCCAACAGTTCCCATCCGTCGTACCGGAAGGTGTGCACGCAGCGCGGATCGAACACGTCGTGGCCAGCAGTCACCGCACCGGCCCTGTCATGTCGCTGACCTGCCTGTCACTGGACCCGCCATGCGACCGCCACGCTACGGTGCCCGGCATGGCCGAGCCCACCCCGTTCACGATCTCCATCCCCGACTCCGACCTCGCCGATCTCCGCGCCCGCCTCGACCGTACCCGCCTGCCCGAGCGCGAGACCGTCGGTCTGCCCGGTGCCGCCGCGCACGCTGCTGACGATCAACGAGCCGATCATCCGACCGACCATCCGGCCGATCATCCGGCCGACCATCCGGCCGATCATCCGGCCGACCATCCGGCCGATGTCCTCGACTGGTCGCAGGGAACCCCGCTCGACTACGTCGTCGACCTGCTCGAGTACTGGCGCACGTCGTACGACTGGCGGCGCGCCGAGCGTTTGCTCAACTCGTTCCCGCAGTACACCACGCTGCTCGACGGCCCCGGCGGCCCGCTCGACATCCACTTCCTGCACGTGCGGTCACCCGAGCCCGACGCTTTCCCACTCGTGCTCACCCACGGTTGGCCCGGCTCGGTGCTCGAGTTCCACAAGGTCATCGGTCCGCTCACCGACCCGCGTTCGCACGGTGGCGACCCAGCCGACGCGTTCCACCTCGTGTGCCCCTCGCTGCCGGGCTACGGCTTCAGCGGCAAGCCGAGCGCAACGGGATGGGGTGTCGACTACATCGCGCGGGCGTGGGAACAGTTGATGATCGATCTCGGCTACTCGCAGTACGGCGCGCAGGGCGGCGACTGGGGCGCCATGGTCACCACCTGGATCGGCAGGGTTGGAGCCGGTTGTCTGGGCATTCATGTGAACATGCCCGTTGCGTTCCCGGGGCCCGATCAGATGACCGACCTCACCGAGCGCGAGATGGGCGCGCTGGCGAGCATGCAGTTCTACAACGACCACGACTCGGGCTACTCCAAGGAACAGTCGACGCGCCCCCAGACCATCGGCTACTCGCTCGTCGATTCGCCGGTGGGTCAACTCGCGTGGATCATCGAAAAGTTCTACCAATGGACCGATTGCGACGGCCATCCCGAGAACGTGCTCACCCGTGACGAACTGCTCGACAACGTGATGCTCTACTGGCTCACCGCATCGGGTGCGTCCTCGGCCCGGCTCTACTGGGAGAGCTTCGGCTCTGCCGCTGCGGGCGACCCCGTGGAGATCCCCTCGGGCATGTCGATCTTCCCGAAGGAGATCTTCCGGCCCTCGCGCCGCTGGGCCGAGCGCGCGTACACCGACATCCGCTACTGGAACGAACTCGACAAGGGCGGACACTTCGCCGCCTTCGAGCAGCCCGCCCAGTTCGTGGAGGAAGTCCGAAACTTCTTCCGGCTGGTGCGCTGAGACGGGCACACGCAGTTCACAACCCGAACCGCTCGCGCACCAGCAGCGCTGCGTGAACCGGGTTCGTCACATGAAGGGCGGGCATGCCCATCTCCAGCGCGCCCTGCACATTGCCGAGGTGGTCGTCGAGGAACAGGCACTCGGTGGTCGGCACCCCCGCACGCGCCGCGGCCAACCGGTAGATCCCCGGCTCGGGCTTGCGCATGCCCACCTCGCAGGAGTCCACGACGTGGTCGAACAACTCGCCCACCGGGATGGTGCGCTCGATCACCGGACGGAATTCGCGCACCGAGTTGGTGAGCAGCACTGTGGGCACACCCGACGCACGGAGGTCTCGCACCACCGCCACCATCTCGGGTTCGGGTTCGTTCACGGCCCCGGCCACCCACTCGTGGAAGACCCCCATGTCGAACCGAACACCGTGCTGCGAATAGTTGGGGTGCGCGAATCGCGCCACCATCCGCCGCCCGAACTCGGCGTCGAGGGCAACCAGTCCGCGCTCGGCATCGTGCCACGGGTTGTCGACGCCGTCGCCGAGGCCCCCGAAGATCGTGCCGAGCACCACATCGGCCGGGGCCCCGAACTGTTCGGCAAGCCAGTGCATGCGCCCGATCGGCGACACCGCCATCACGCCACCGAAGTCGAAGATGCCGGCCCGCGGAGCTGTCACACGAACATGTTCGCAGAGTTCGCAGACCATGTTTGCAGAGCATGTTTGCAGGGCGAGCCGCCCCGCTGCTCATGGCCGCATGAACACCTGCGGCTCGGTCAGCACCGACCGGTTCGAAAGCATGCGGAACTCCGGTGCGTGCTTCAGGATCTCGCGACGGGCGATGGTCATCTTGTGTACCTCGTCGGGGCCGTCGGCAATGCGCAGCGTGCGCATGTTGGCCCACATCTTGGCCAACGGGGTGAACTGGGTGACCCCGGCCGCCCCGTGCACCTGGATCGCACGGTCGATGACGTTGAGGCACATCCTCGGTACGGCCACCTTGATGCCGGCGATCTCGTTGGCGGCCGCCTTGTTCCCCACCGTGTCCATCAGATGTGCCGCGCGCAGCACGTAGTTGCGGGCCATGTCGATCTCGATGCGGGACTCAGCGATCCAGTCCTGCACCAGACCCTTGTGCGCCACGAGCGACCCGAAGGTGGTTCGCTCGAGCGAACGCCTCACCATCGCCTCGAGCGCACGTTCGGCAACGCCGATCGATCGCATGCAGTGGTGGATACGGCCGGGCCCGAGTCGCGCCTGGGAGATGGCAAAGCCACTCCCCTCCTCACCGAGGAGGAACTCTGCGGGCACGCGCACATTGTCGTAGATCACCTCGGGGTGTCCGCCGCCGTGGTCGTAGCCGAACACGTGCGGCTGGCGCCCGATGCTCACACCCTTGGCATCACGCGGAACCACGATCATCGACTGCTGCTTGTGGGGCGAGGCATCGGGGTTCGTCTTGCCCATCGCCACGAGCAACGTGCAACGCGGCGAGACCGCACCCGACGAGAACCATTTCCTCCCGTTCAGCACGTACTCGTTGCCGTCACGTTCGATGCGCAGGCTGATGTTGGTGGCGTCCGACGATGCCACGTCGGGTTCCGTCATCGAGAAGGCCGAGCGGATCTCGCCCTCGAGGAGCGGCGCCAAGTAGTCGCGCTTCACCCGCTCGCTGCCGTAGAGGTTGAGGATCTCCATGTTGCCCGTGTCGGGGGCCGAGCAATTGAGCACCTCGGAGGCGAACTCCACCTTGCCGAGTTCCTCCGAGATGGGCGCGTAATCGAGGTTCGACAACTTGGTGCCGGGCGCATCGGGCGACAGGTGCGGGAGGAACAGGTTCCAGAGGCCCGCATCACGGGCCCGTCGCTTCAGCTCCACCATCACCGGCGGATAGCCATTGCGGCCAACGGCTTCCTCCTCGGCGTAGTACTGCTCCTCGCGCGGGTAGATCTCCTCGACCATGAACTCCACGACCCGCTCGAGGGTCTGTCGTCCGGTGGCGGTCTGTTCGAGCGTGTCTGCTGGTGCCATGGCCGCACCGTAGGAAACACCGAGCGATCGCTCCGGGGCCAAAAGACGCCGACACCCGGGCCGAATGTCCCGGGAACGTGCTCCCGAAACACACGACCCGGGTATCCGGACCAGTGCGTCACTTCACCGCGTCATTTGACCGCGTCACTTCACGGCGTCACTTGACGGCGGCGAACCCCACCTCGAGGTCGGCGATGATGTCCTCGATCGATTCGATGCCCACCGAGAGTCGCACCAGACCCGGCAGCACACCCGACGAGAGCTGCTCGGCCTCGGTGAGCTGGCTGTGGGTGGTGGACGCAGGGTGGATCACCAGGCTGCGCACGTCGCCGATGTTGGCTACATGGCTGTGCAACACCAGGCTGTCGGCGAACTTCTGGCCCGCCTCCTTGCCGCCCTTGATGACGAAGGCGAGCACCGAGCCGTAGCCCTTGCCACCGAAGTACTTGTTCGCCCGTGCATGCCACGGCGACTTGGTGGAACCGGCGTACTGCACGGACTCCACCTGCGGGTGCTTCTCGAGGAACGCCGCCACCTTGGCCGCATTCGAGTTGTGGCGCTCCATGCGGAGGCTGAGGGTCTCGAGGCCCTGCAGGATGAGGAACGAGTTGAACGGCGCAATCGACGCACCCGTGTCGCGCAGGCCCTGCACACGCGCCTTGAGCACGAAGGCACCGTGACCGAGCGCCGGCCAGTACGCCAGCCCGTGGTACGACGGATCGGGCTCGGTGAAGTTCGGGAAGCGGCCGCTCGCGCCGTAGTCGAAGGTGCCTCCGTCCACGATTGCACCGGCGATCGCCGTGCCGTGACCGCCGATGAACTTGGTGAGCGAGTGCACGACGATGTCGGCGCCCCACTCGAGGGGACGGAACAGCCACGGCGTGGGAACCGTGTTGTCGATGATGAGCGGAATGCCGTTGTCGTGTGCCACCTTCGACACACCCTCCACATCGAACACGTCGTTCTTCGGGTTGGCGAGCGACTCGCCGTAGAACGCACGAGTGTTGGGACGGATCGCTGCGCGCCACTGCTCGAGGTCGTGCGGATCGTCGACGAAGGTCACCTCAATGCCCATCTTCGGGAGCGTGTAGTGCAAGAGGTTGTAGGTGCCGCCGTAGAGCGACGGCGAGGCCACCACATGGCTGCCGACCTCGCAGAGCGTGGTGAGTGCGAGGGTCTCGGCGGCCTGACCCGAGGCCACAGCGAGGGTTCCGGGCAGCCCGATGGCGGTGGTGCAGCCGCCCTCGAGCGCGTTCACGCGAGCCTCCACGGCGGCCTGGGTGGGGTTCATCAGGCGGGTGTAGATGAAGCCCACATCGGCGAGTGCGAACAGGTTCGCCGCATGCGCCGAGTCGCGGAACTCATACGACGTGGTCTGGTAGATCGGCACGGCGCGGGCGCCGGTTGCCGGATCGGGATCGCCCCCGACATGAACCTGCTTGGTCTCAAAACCCCACTCTGCACTCATCGTCTGCTCCCTCGGTCACGTGGTCCCCGGTGTCGGGACGCAACGGACGGCGAGTGTAACGAGGCCAGAACCAATTGTCGACCAATTTGGTCGGGATTTATTCCCGCCGGTGCGGAATCTGCTCCGTGGACGTCACGCTACCGCAGCGAGGCCGCCGTGCCAGCCGGGACCCTCCCGTCACGACAACCCAGCCGGCACGCTGCAAGGCAGCAACAATTTCGCGGTAGCCGAGTGACGGCGCCTCGCGCGCTGGGGCCAGTCGACAAAGTGCCGTGCTGGCGTTTTTGGGGTCTATGG
>JAULYZ010000041.1:0-19801 GCA_032117595.1 Acidimicrobiia bacterium
GCGTACAACACCCTCACCAAGGCGGTTCGGGCATTTCGGCACAACGGCGTGGCCGACACGATGGCCGCGCTCTACGAGAGCGCCGGTCTCACCACCGGATCGATCACCCTCGGCGACGCTTCACAGGACAGCGCCGTGTCCCGCGACGAGATTGCGCACCACTACGCCACGGCAGCGGAGCTCGTGGCCGATCTTGGTCCGGTCAGCGGAGTGCGCGACGACATCGTCGACTGTGCGGTGTCGTGGTCGATCCGGGCTGCTGAGCGCGCCTCGCAGCAGAACTACATGAAGTCTGCAGCCCGGCTCACGACCCGGGCGCTCGACCTGCTCGGGGAGGAGGTTGACGAAGCGCACCTTCCCGCAATGATCCGGCTCTGCCTCATCCGGGCCGTTGCCGAGACAGAGCTCCGCCACCTCTCCCGGGCGCGCGCTGATCTCGATCGCGTGCTGCACGTTGCTGCGATGCGCGACGACGTCGAGTCCGAGGCGGAGGCCCGGCGCATCCTCGGCACGGTGGTACGTCTCAGCGGCAACCTCCCCGGTGCGCGCGGCGAACTCTCAGAAGCGGTGCGTCTGCTCCGGCGGGTGGACAGTCCTTTGCGTCTCGCCCGAGCGCTGCGGGACCGAGCCTTTGCGGAACTGCTCGGTGGCGACCTGCGCCTCGCCGAGCAGCTGCTCGAGGAAGCCGACGCGCTCACCAAGCAGGCCGATGACCCCATTGGCTCGGCGTGGGTGGAGTGGCACCGTGCCTGGCTTTCCTTCATCTCGGGCGACCTGCGTCAGGCCGAGGAGCGTCTCGGTTCTGCGGCCGCGGCCATGACTGCCCTCGGCGACCGCGGTGGACTCGGCTGGGTGAACGGCCTGCTGGCATACGTGCGCTACTTCGAGGGTCGTGTGGCCGAGGCAGAGGAACTCTCAGTACACGTGCTCGAGGAGGCCGTCGACCGAGGCGACGATTGGGCGGCCGGGATGATGCAGGCGCTGCAGGCGAACCTCCGTCTCTGGCAGGGCAGCACCGATGAGGCGTTCCGTCTCGCCGAATCGGCACGGGCCCGGTTCCAGCGGATGGGCGACGGCTTCGGCGAGCTGCAGGCGCTTGCACCGTTGGCGCGTGCGGCGGCGTCACTCGGCCGCGCGGCCCTCAACACGCGTCTCATCGAGGACATGCACCTGCTGGGCGAGACGTATGGGCTCCAGGGCTTGGTGCTCTTCACCGAAGCCATGAGCGCGGCGCTGCTCGGTGAGGGCGCGCGTGCTGTGCGCGCGGGCGATCTTGCCATCGAGCTCGCCCAGGAGCGGTACGGGCTTTCGGGGGAAGCATGGGCCGTGCGTGCGCTGGGTCTCGTGCAACTCGGTCATGCGGACGAAGCGAAAGAAGCACTCGACCGTGCACTCGAGCGTCGGGGTCTCGGCCCCTCGCCCTTCTTCCACGCCGTGCGCGTCATCGTTGCTGCGGCGCGGGGCGAGGTTGACGAGGCACTCGATGGCGCCGCCGCAGTCACACAGCACCCCGGTGCCACCTACCTCGATCATGTCTATGCAGGTCTCGGTTCGGCGCTGGCGCACACGCTGGCCGGTTCGCCCCGCGCCGTGGTGAATTCACTCGACCGTGCCCACGCCATGTTGCTCCGCACCGGCGACGTGGTGGCCCGAGCCATCGTCGATCTGGCGCGTGCGGTGTTCTGCGAGGGCGTCGAACCCGCCGAGGTCCCCGACGTGGACGTTGCGCTCCACGGCTGGCGGCGCCTCTTCTCGTTGGCCGCCAACAGCTCGTGAGTCGGGAACGACCTCGATGACCTCGCCACAGGAGAGGTTGGTGACGACGCCCGACGGTCGGGTTCGTTGCTGGTGGGGCAGTGGACCCGACCCGCTGTACGTCGAGTACCACGACCACGAATGGGGCATGCCGGTGGTGGACGACCGTCGACTCTTCGAGAAGCTGTGCCTCGAAGGGTTCCAGTCGGGGTTGTCCTGGATCACCATCCTGCGCAAACGCGAGAACTTCCGGGCGGCGTTCGCCCACTTCGACATCGAGGCGGTGGCCCGCTTCGGGCCCCACGATGTCGAGCGGCTCGTCGCCGACGCGGGCATCGTGCGGCACCGGGGAAAGATCGAGTCGACCATCAACAACGCCCGACGTGCGATCGACCTCATTGCGGAACGGAGCTCGCTTGCCGCCTACGTGTGGTCGTTCGAGACACCCCCCGAACCGCGTCCGGCATCGGCGGAGGTTCCGCTCCCCTCGACGAGCCCGGCGTCCACGGCGCTGTCCCGCGACCTCAAGCGGCGGGGGTGGACCTTCGTGGGCCCCACCACGGTGTACGCCTTCATGCAGGCGATGGGGCTCACCAACGATCACCTCGAGGGCTGTGATGCCCGCGAGCCGTGCCGGGCTGCCCAATCGGCGCTTCGGCCGCCGCAGTGAGCCGACTACGCTGGCGCCCATGGGGACCAGTTGGCTCGAGACCGTGAGCGGCACCACCACCGAGGAGCTCATCGCTCTGCGCCCCGATCTTGCTGCGCTCATCGTCGATCTGCAGTCGAATGCAGCGGCCAGCGTCGGTGAGCGCACGCAGCAACTGCTTGCCGTGCGTGCCGCCCAGATGATCGGTGATCCCGAGTTCCTCGCCGCTGCCGATCCGGCGCTCGTGGAACAGGCGACGAAGTGGCCCACCCACCCCGGCGTGTCGGAGTTCGAGCGGGCGGCACTCGATGTGTGCGAGTCCTTCATCATGGATGCTCACTCCGTCACCGACGAGCAGGTGGTACGTCTGCAGCGCCTCGCCGGTGACGACGGTGCCGTCGGTGTTCTGCTCAACCTCGCCGTCATCGACGGCTTCACGAAATTCCGCAAGGTCTTCACCCAAGGAGGACGTTGATGTCAACATCACCCCGCCTGCGCGGCCCCGATGGCAAGCCCACCGACTCGCTCGGCGCAGCACTCGCCCGCACGCCGTTCCCGGCGCTCTACGCCCAGTTCTGGAGCCACGGAATCGTCGACCAGCCCACCAAGGAAGTCACTCGCCTGCGCAACGCTCGCATTACCGACTGCGGGCTTTGAAGGAACGTTCGCTTCGCGGTCGCGAGGCAAGAGGGTCTCACCGAGGAACTGGCGTCGTTCGTCGATGATGGTTGGCAGGACTCCGGTCTCTCTGGGCGGCACAAGGCAGCGCTCGTACTGGCCGACGCGTTCCTCGCTGCCGGCGGGGCACCGAGCACCGACGAGCAGGCGGTGATCCGCTCGGAGTTCTCCGAGCCCGAGATCGCCGAACTCGGCATCGGACTCGCCCTGTTCCACGGCTTCTCCAAGATGCTGATTTCGCTCGGTCTCGAACCCGAGCAGATGAGCACCACAGTGCTGCCCACGCCGGGCAGTCAGCCGGCTGCCTGATCACGAACTCCTGATCCCGAACTCCTGATCACCGTCGCCTGCTCGCCGGTGCCGGATCACCAATGCCGGATCACCAGTGCCGGATCACCAATGGTCGTAGTGCACCACGTCTTGGACCGGGCGACGGCTGACGGGACCGGTGGGCCCGTCGGGGAAGCCCAGCGGGATCACGGTGCCGATGTACACCTCGTCGGGGATTCCGAGGATGTCGCGCATCTGTCGCTCGCCGAGGTGATGCAGCGTGGTGAACGCCGCACCGAGACCGACCGCGCGGGCCGCCACCACGAGGTTCTGGCTGGCCGCGTACATGGCCGAGTACATCATCGTTTCCTGCGGTTGGTGCGCCGGGTACACGTTCCGGCCGCACACCACGATGATCACCGGGACCGTGCCGAGTGATGCGCTGAGATTCGCTGCACCCTTGAGTGTCCGGCGGTCCACTTCATTGCCCGGGTCGGGGAAGTCCTTCACCCGCGCCGCAAGGGGTGCCACGACCTCGCCGAGTCGGCGGCGCTGCTCGGCGTCGCGCACCACGACGAAATGCCATGCCTGGGTGTTGTTCGGGCTGCTTGCCCGGGTGGCAGCCCACAGCACCTTGTCGAGCAGCTCCTGGGGAACCGGATCGGTCTTGTAGAACCGCATCGCCCGAGCCGTGTTCATTGCGTCGAAGACATCCATCGCTCAACTCCCTCCGTGTATCGGCAATCATGGTCGACGCCATGACCGAAGACCGCTATCCGACCGGGCTCATTGTCGGCCGTTTCTGCCCCCCGCACCTCGGGCACCGTTTCGTGATCGGGTGGGCCGCACAGCGCTGCGACCGTCTCGTGGTGTTCGTCAACACCCGCGACGGGGAGGTGGTTCCCGGTGACCTGCGTGCCAACTGGCTCCAGGAAATGACTCCCGAGGCCACCGTGGTGGAGGTTCGCCACGACCTCGACACCGATTTCGGAAACGAGGAACTCTGGGCCCGATGGATCGAGTTGTTCCGCTCGAAGTGGCCGCTGTCCCCCGCCGAGGGCGGTCCGCATGCCGTGTTCTCGTCCGACTTCTATGTCGATGAGCTCGCCCGCCGCCTCGGTGCCGAGCCCGTCGTGGTGGACCCGGATCGAGCCGCGGTGCCGATCTCGGCAACACTCATCCGGGAGTATCCCGGCGAGTACCTCTCGTACCTCGCACCGCCGGTGCGGGCGTGGGTGGAGGAGCAGTGGGTGCGGCCCGCAGGCGGGTCGTCGGCAACCGTCTAGCGATTCGGCTGCTTGAGCACCCGTAGGTAGGGCTTCACAGTGGTCCAGCCCTGTGGGAACAACTGCTTGGCCTCGTCATCGGAGACGGCTGCGCCGATGATCACGTCGTCGCCGTTGCGCCAGTTGACCGGTGTCGCAACCTTGTACTGCGCGGTGAGCTGCAGCGAGTCGATCACCCGCAGGATCTCGTCGAAGTTGCGCCCTGTCGAGGCGGGGTAGGTGATGATGAGCTTGATCTTTTTGTCGGGACCGAGGATGAAGACCGAGCGCACCGTGAGTGTGTCGTTGGCGTTCGGGTGGATCATGTCGTAGAGGCCCGACACCGTGCGGTCGGCGTCTCCGATCATCGGGAAGTTCACGGCGGTGCCCTGGGTCTCGGCGATGTCCTGCTCCCAGCGCTCGTGCGAGTCGACGGGGTCCACCGAGAGGCCGATGACCTTCACGTTGCGTCGGTCGAACTCCGGCTTCAGGCGGGCGACGTAGCCGAGCTCGGTGGTGCACACCGGCGTGAAGTCCTTGGGGTGACTGAAGAGGATTCCCCACGAGTCGCCCAGCCACTCATGAAAGTGGATGGTTCCCTGAGTGGTGCTGGCGGTGAAGTCGGGTGCGGTGTCCCCGAGGCGGAGGGCCATGACGAGCTCCTTGTGTGGCTGAGACCTGACGGAACTGTTCTAGCGCCGCTGTGCCCCAAAGCCGACCTGTCTGGTCGGGATTTCAGTCCCGGGATCGACGAGTGGCCAGCGAGGGGCGCTGGTTGAGGATCTCGGGGTCGAAACCCGCCGTCCGTCGGTAGGCCTCGACGATCTCGGCCAGTTCGGTCTGGGGCACTACGTCGTCGAGCCGTTCGAAGCGGTCGGGACAACGGTCGGCCACGAGATCGAGGATACGTTCGGGTCCGGCGGCCCGGTTCGCGAGTACCACGGCCGTGGTGGCCGGGATCCGTTCGGTTTCGTAGGCGTCGAGGGCCGTAAGCGGATCACTGGAGTGCTCGTGGGCCACGAGTGCCCGGGTGAGCACCCGGGCGTCGAGGATCGCCTGGGCTGCGCCATTGGAGCCATTCGGCTGCATCGGGTGCGCAGCATCGCCAAGCAGGGTCACGTGTCCGTGTCGCCAGCCCGGAATCGGCTCACGGTCGGCCATGGGGTACTTGAGCACCGCCTCGCTCGTGCCGATGAGTTCCCGGATGTCGAGGAAGTCGAGATCGATTCCGGTTGTCTCCGCCGCCGCTTCGGCGGGGTCGGTCTCCGCTGACCAGTCCTGCCTCGGCATCGGTCGTCCGTCGTCGGTCCGCACGGCCACCACCCAGTTGATGAGTTGTCGGCCATCGGGGAGGTTGCGCAATGGATAGAGGATGACGCGTCGGCTCAGGCGCCCAGCCATCACCATTCGGCGGCCGCCGAGGAATGGCGGAGCCACCGTGACACCACGCCACATCGTCACACCGTTCCACAGCGGTGGTCCCTCGTCCGGCACCACGAGCGATCTCACGGCAGAGTGAACACCGTCGGCGCCCACCACGACATCAGCGTCGATCCGGTCGATGTCGGCTGCAGACATGCGGGCACCGAAGTGAAGTCGCTTCTCGCCGAGCCGCTCGAGTGTTGCGGTGGCGAGCACGTCGAGCAGATGCCCGCGATGAACCGACCACTGCGGCCAGCGGTAGCCGGCGTCGATGCCTCTGGGTTCGCTCCACAGTTCCTGGCCGAAGCGGTTGTGGTAACTCAGCTGGGCAGTGCGAACTGCGATGGCGTCCAGTCGGGCAGCGAGTCCCAGTTCGGTCAGTTCTCGTGCTGCATGTGGCAGCACGTTGATCCCCACACCCAATTCGCGGAAGCCATCAGCTGCCTCGTAGAGGTCGACGTCGTCGAAACCGGCGTCGTGGAGGCACAGGGCAAGCGAGCAACCACCGATACCGGCTCCCACGACTGCGATACGCATGCTCCGACGCTAGCGAGGGCACCGGGGCGGTGGAGGCCCGTCGTACGCACTACGGTGAGGCCGGCCGTCCCGGGGGTGGGGCGTGCACATGAGGGGGATTCACATGCACTCGTTCGATCTGTCCGGCAAGGTTGCAGTCGTCACCGGTGGTGGCCAGGGAATCGGCGAGGGAATTGCCAAGACCTACGCCGAGGCGGGTGCCTCGGTGGTGGTGGCAGCCCGTCACGTGGATCGCGTGAATCGCGTGGTGAGCGAGATCACAGCAGCCGGGGGTCGGGCCATCGGCGTGCCCACCGATGTCACCGATGAGGCAGCGCTCGTGCGCCTTGCCGATGCCGCGGTGTCGAACTTCGGTGGTCTGCACGTGTGGGTCAACAACGCCGGCGGCTCGCCAATCCGTACACCATTGCGCGAACTGTCCTTCGACGATTGGGATCACTGCATCCGCCTCAACCTCACTGCGGTGTGGCGGGCCTCGGTGATCGCCGCCGACCGGATGACCGACGGCGGCAGCATCATCCACGTGACGTCACCGGCGGCAACTCGCGGTGTGCCGGGAAGCGGTCACTACGGAGCGGCAAAGGCAGGCGTGAACTCGCTCACGATGACGATGGCCCTCGAGCTCGCTCCGCGTATCCGGGTGAACGGCATCGCTCCGGGTTATGTGCCCACCGAAGTGATGATGACCGCGCTCGAGATGAACGTCGCTGACCTCGAGAAGATGGCTCAGTCGCGCATTCCGCTGAAGCGGCTCGGAACCCCCGATGACATCGCTGCTGCTGCGCTCTACCTTGCGAGCGATGCGGGCAGCTGGGTGAGCGGGCAGACCATCACGGTTGCCGGCGGCCTCTGAGGGCCCTCAGCGCTCGATCAGAGGTCCCACCAGATCGCCGCGAGTTGTCGCGGTGGTGCTGGATGTGCCTCCAGATACGCGCGTACCTCGGGGTCGCGCTCGGCCGGCAGGCACAGGCGGATCCTCGTGAACATCACATCTTGGTCGCTCACGGGCTTGGCCGGTGCTGCGGTCTCGAACATCTCGATGCGCGCATCGAACCCGGCCTCGCGCGCGACTGCGTGTGCGTCGTGCGCCGTTGGTCGAGTTGGCCGGTCGAGGCCCCAGAAATGCTTCCACATGCCCGAAAGGACCGAGAGTGGGTGCGCCAGCGGTAACTCGAGTACCACGCGCCGTTCGGCGTGGGCGCTGAGGGCGACGAGAAAGGGAACGAGATCGGCGACGTTGTAGGCGACGTGGTGGCAGACCGCGACGGTGCACCGAGGCGTGGACGCCGCCACCGCAGGCCAGTCGCCGAGCACGGTCGAGCAACCCACCCCTCGACGTTCGGCCTCCTCGGTGAACACCGTGAGCATGACTGCTTGATGGTCGACTCCCACCACCTCGGCGGCGGGTGGTGTGAGGCCGAACGCTGCGCGGCCGCCGCCGCACCCCACGTCGAGCACCGAGCTCGAGACATTGCCGCCCGGGTGCAACAGTGCTTCGAGGGCGCGATGACGTGAGGGGGTGTCGACGGCAAGATCACCCTCGGGTCGGAAACTCTGCACCGGGTGGATCCAGGGCGACTGCGGTGCCTGATCGAGGATCGCGGCGGGAATGCCCCATGTTGCGAGTTGCTCGGCCCAGTCCGATGCGGCGCTTCCTTCCATGAGACGTTGTTGTAGTCGATGTCGCTCCGACAGATCGGGTTCCGCCACCCATACCCGGAAGCTGGTCGCTTCTGCCGAGCCAGGCGTACAGTCACCGTCGTGACCATCGATCGCGCAGCTGCCGACAAACTCCTCACCACCACCCGTTCCGTCCGAAAGCGGCTCGACCTCACGAGGCCCGTGCCGCGGGAACTCATCGAGGAGTGCATCGAGATCGCCTTGCAGGCACCAACGGGAACCAATGCCCAGAACTGGTCGTTCGTCGTGGTGACGGATCCGGCCAAGAAGAAGTTCATTGCCGATTGCTACCGCAAGGGTGGTGAGCAGATGGCAGCGATGGGGTACCCGCCGCCGATGCCCGAGGACGACCCGCGTGCTGCCGTGATGCCCAGAGTGATGGAGTCGGCGATGTACCTGAGCGAGCGCCTCGAGCAGGTGCCGGTCATGGTGATCCCGTGCGTGAAGGGCCGTGTCGAGCAGGTCCCCATGGTGCTCGCACAGGCTTCTACCTACGGATCGATCCTCCCCGCTGCGTGGAGTTTCATGCTGGCGGCCCGGGCACGCGGCCTCGGCTCGGTGTGGACCACGATCCACCTCTTCTTCGAGTCTGAAGTTGCCGAGCTGCTCGGGATCCCCGCCGACTGGACACAGACTGCGATGCTTCCGGTCGCCTACTACACCGGCGACGACTTCAAGCCCGGCGCACGCCTCCCTGCCGAGGAGATGACGCACTGGAACGCGTGGGGGTCGCAGTCGTGAGCATCCCGGTTCCCGTCGAGGGGCTCGCCGACGCGATGTCGGGTCGTGCATTCGCGTATCTGCTCACGGTGGGCGACGACGGCCGCCCGCACGCCGTGGCAGTGACACCGCAGCTGAGCGGCACCGAGTTGATCGCCGAGGTGGGGCGTCGCACCGCCGACAATGCCGCCGCGCGGCCCGGGGCAGTGAGCCTCGTGTGGCCCCCGGCGGAGGTGGGTGGCTACAGCCTCATCGTGGACGGGGTTGCATCGGTCAGCGGGAGCAGCGTTCACGTGCGCGCGAGCAAGGGTGTGCTGCACCGCCCGGCCCCGGTGGGAGCAGGGCCCGCCGAGCCCGGTTCGTGCGGGAACGACTGCGTCGGGGTTCCCATTCCCTGATCCCCATGCGCCCGAACCGACTTCCCGTGCGCACCGCAGCGTTCGTCGCTGCAGCCCTGCTCGTCGTCTCGTGCGCGAGCGGGCGCGTGCGCGAGGAGACTGGAGTCGCCGATACCGAGGTTGCACAGCCGACGTCGACGGTCGACTCCCCCACGGGCGACGATTCCGGTGATGGAGCGGTCGACTCCGCTCCCGACGCTCCCGCATCCACGACGCAGCAACCGTCGGACCCCACTGCTGTGGCCACGACGGAGCAGGCCGCCGCACCGACGTCGTCGACATCAACGACGCCGAACGCGGACGGCACCGTGGCAGCCATCGAGTTGCTCGCGCTCATCACGGTGCAGAACGAGCGCGGTGCCGGCTACGACCGTGACCTGTTCCCCCACTGGGAAGACTTCGATCGGGATGGTTGCGACACCCGCCAGGAGGTGCTCATCCGTGACTCGCTGAGCCCCGCTCAGATCGATCCGTATCGCTGTCGGGTGGTCGAGGGGGACTGGTTCTCCACCTACGACGGTCAGTCCACGTCACTGCCGTCGGACATCGACATCGATCACGTTGTGGCGCTCAAGGAAGCCTGGGATTCCGGCGCGTGGGACTGGTCCGTGAGAGCCCGCACCTTGTTCGCCAACGATCTCACCGACCGCCGTTCGCTCATCGCTGTCTCGGACAACTCCAACCAGTCCAAGTCCGACAAGGATCCCTCGAACTGGATGCCGCCGCGCCGGGGTGACTGGTGCCGGTACCTCGGCGACTGGGTTGCTATCAAGGTGCGCTGGAACCTGTCGATGGACCCCAGCGAATTCGGTCGCATCCAGAACCTGCTCGAGGACGAGTGCGTTGGACTGCGCGTGGTGCCGCCGGCGCCGGCCCCGGTGTCGACTGCCTCTGCTGGCGGTGGGAGTGGGTCGGGCGGGACCAGCACGACGAGCGCAACCAGCGATGTGTATTACGCCAACTGCACAGCGGTACGTGCGGCCGGCGCGGCGCCGCTGCTTGCCGGGGAACCGGGTTACCGCCGTGCCCTCGACCGCGACGGCGACGGTGTTGCCTGCGAGGGCTGAGTCAACCCGTCCAGCGGGTGTGGAACGACTCCGCAAGCAGTCGGCCGTCGGGTGCGGCAGCCGCACCGTGCTCGAGACACAGCCCTCCGGTACTGATGTCCGAACGCAGGGACACCGCGATCCACTCGTCGGGAGCGAGCTCGCGTCCGAGCGGTCGGTGGATGTGCACGGTGTAGTCGACGCTCACGCCGCCGGTCGGCGGATCGACGCGGGTCCATGCGGCGGGAGGGAAGAAGTCGAGCACCATGACGAGCCATGCAACGTCGATCGGCCTCTGCTCGCTCGGACGGATGTGTCCCTGTAAGACCGCACGCTCAGAACGCGTGAGGGGAAGGTGTGCCGGGTCGAGCACACCGTTGCCGTGGTCGAGGTGACGGATGCCGGGCGGGCCGGGCACCGTCATGCAGTCGGCGACTGCGGGAACCGGTAGTGGTGCGGCGTGGTCCCAGTCGGCACCCGCTGCTGGTGCAGCGGCAGTGATGCGCGTGCTGGTGGTGGGCTTGTCGTCCTGCGAGAGGTTCACGACGAACGTCGAGAGGTTCCGGCCGCTCCGGAGCGTCTCGACGGTCATCGTTGCGGGGCCCAACGCGACCGGGCGCAGGAAGCTCGTACACACCGTACGGACCTGCTGCCCGGAGAGTCGTGCCTCGATCGCGCGGACGGCGAGCGCCGTGACGTAACCCCCGTGGGCGCCCATGAGCGATCCCCATTCCGGCGGGAGCTCGATCTGCAGGCGATCTGGCTCGGCAGGGTCGAAGACGAGGGTGGTCGTGCGGTCGAAGACGGTCATCGTGGGCTCCGGCGTGCCACCGTAGTCACCGTGGAACCAGTCGGTCCGGGTGTTCGGGACTCTCCCGTGCGAAACGACGAATCGTCGGCGGCTGTGCGCACAGCCTGCTTCGCCGCCCTGTTCGGGTTGTCCGCACTGTTCCACGTCCTGAACGCCGGGCCTGCACTCCGGATGTTCAGCGACCCCACGGCCGAGTCGTGGTGGTACGTCGGGTTGAGCGTCTGTGGGCTCGCGCTCGTGCTGCTGCCGGCACGGGCCGAACGAGCCAGCGGTGTCGCCGGTGCAGCACTTGCAGTGCTCGTGCTCGCAACGGTGTGGGTGGAGGCCCCGCTGCTCGGCAACCACTGGCTCGTGTCGGGTCTCGTGGCACTCGGGATCCTGCTCGCGGTTGCACATTCGGCGGTCACTCATCGGCGCCGCAGCTGGGAGCTCGCCAGCGACCTGTTCGTCCCGGTGACCCGGAGCGTGTTCTTCGTCTTCTACGCCTTCTCCGCCCTCGCGAAGATCAACCGCGGCTTTCTCGATCCGACGGTGAGTTGCGCCAACTTCTTCGCACAGGACACCGCTCGTTCCCTCGGATGGGGATCATCGTCAATGACCGGATCGGGATTCTGGGAACACCTGCTCCCGGTGGTGGTGATCGGCGCGGAGATCGGTGTGTTGGTGATGCTCTCGTTCCCGAGGAGCCGCCTCTGGGGTGTGATCGTCGCAGTGCTGTTCCACGGTGTCATAGCGCTCAACGGCAATCATCCATTCGCCGACTTCACCTCGCTGGTGTACGCCTTCATGGTGCTCTTCCTGCCGGGCGATTTCTTCGTCTGGCTCCGGGGCTGGCTCGGGGCCCGAATCCGCGCTGCAGTCATCGCCGTGCGGGTCGTCGTGGCACTGGCGATGACGCTGCTGCTGACGCTGCACGGATTGCGTCTCGGTCCGTCGTGGTGGCGGGTCTCCGACGACCTGAAGGACTCGGTGTGGCGTGTCATCGGTGCTGCGTGTCTTGTCGTGATTGTTGCGTACGCGCTACTCGGCCGACGGCGTACGCAGGCCGAGCGGTTGCCCGGGCCAGCTTGCGCAGTACCGCGCGTGCGGTGGCTGCTCGTGGTGCCCGCACTCGCAGTGCTCAACGGTGTCACGCCCTATGTCGGGGTCAAGACCGGCAACTCGTGGAACATGTACAGCAACCTCGTGACCGCAGAGGGATACGAGAACAGCCTCGTGGTCCCGGTGGTGTGGCGCTGGACCGATCGCCAGGACGATCTCGTGAGGATCCTCGACTCGGGCGACCCGGCTCTGGACGACTTCTCGCGAAACGGCTACCTCGTGCCGTGGACGAATCTCCGTGACTACCTCTCCCGCGTCGGTCCGACCCGGATCCGTTACGTGCGGCTGACGGACCGAGGGTCGTCGGACAACGGGTCCGATTCGGTGGTGCAAGTCGACGACACGAGTCTCGACCCCTCGCTGTCCCGCCCGCTCTCGTCGTGGGAGCGGCGACTCTTCGCCTTCCGGGTGCTCGACAGTCAACAGCCAGCGCGTTGCCAGGACCGGTATGGGCCGCTGCGTTGAGTGCGACCCCGGCGAGCGGTGATCACGCGGCGATAGGGTCGACCCCATGCGCGACTCCGTCACCGTCCACATGGACGCCCCGCCCTCCGCCGTGTGGGCCCTCGTCAGCGACGTCACCCGAATCGGTGAGTTCAGCCCCGAGACCTTCGAGGCCGAGTGGCTCGACGGTGCCACCGGTCCCGCGGTCGGCGTCCGCTTCCGCGGACATGTGAAGCGCAACGGCCGCGGACCCGTGTACTGGACCACGTGCAAGGTCCTGGAGTGCGAAGCCGAGAAGGTCTTCAAGTTCGGGGTGATGGCGGGCAAGCAGGCACTGAACGTGTGGGGGTACCGGCTTGCGCCGTCCGGTACGGGGACCGAGGTCACCGAGTTCTTCGAGATGCGGCCCACCGCGTTCGCGCGGCTCTATTGGGCGATTGCCGGCAAGGCGCGGGGTCGCACCAACCGAAACGGGATGCAGGCCACGCTCGAGCGCATCAAGGCCGTGGTCGAGGCGCGCTGAGCGACAGCGAACTAGCGTCCGGTCATGCTGTCCGGGCGCGTTGCCGTCGTCACCGGTGCTTCCTCGGGTATCGGTGAGGCCACCGCAGTAGCACTTGCTGCGGCAGGCGCGCACGTGATGGTTGCGGGCCGCGACCCCGATCGGGCGTCGGCGGTCGTGTCGACCATTCGCGGTGCTGGTGGGTCGGCCGACTGGGTGCTCTCCGACGTGCGTGAACCCACTGGGGCCGATCGTGTCGTGGAGGCCGCGCTGGCCGCCTTCGGTCGACTCGACATTGCCTTCAACAGCGCCGGCATCTTCGACCGGATGCGGGAGTTCCACACCTACGACGACGCGTCGTGGGACGAGATGATTGCGGTGAACCTCTCCGGGGTGTTCCGCTCGATGCGCTCCCAGATCACTGCGATGCTGGCAAGCGGTCCGTGCCCGGGGTCGACGGTCGACGGCGGTGTGCCGCCGACGGTCGGCGTCGTCATCAATAACGCTTCCACGGTGGGCCACCGGGGCAGCGAGCGGGCGAGCCCGGCCTATGTCGCTGCGAAGCACGGTGTGATCGGACTCACCCGTCAGGCTGCGCTCGAGTACGTGAATCGTGGGATCCGGGTGAACGCGGTGTCTCCGGGGCCCACCGACACACCCGTTGCGAGGCCACTGGTGGAGGCCGGCGCCGAGGCCGTGCGGACAGCACTCTCGTCGCTGAACCCCACCGGTCGACTCGTCGACCCTGCGGACATCGCCCGGACCGTGGTGTTCCTGTGCTCGGACGCCGCCCGGATGATCAACGGGCACGACATTCCGCTCGATGGCGGACAATTGGCCAAACTGTAGGAAGATCAAGTCGCAACCGGGGGGAAGCGATGACGAACGTCCAGGACAAGTCGGGAACCGACGAGAAGGCCGCGCCGGCCAAGCGGGTGGTCCCACCGGGGCCGACGCGGGTGCACGCGGCCCCACCGGTCCCATCGAGACCCATCACGGCCGAGCGCTACATCTCCGAGGCATGGATGGAGCGCGAGTTCGACGTGATGTGGTCGCGTGCGTGGCTCTTCGCCTGTCTCGAGAGCGACCTCGCCATCCCCGGTCAGTACTCGGTGTTCAACCTCGGTCGGGAATCGATCCTCATCACCCGCAACGACGACGGCGAAGTGGTGGCGTTCTACAACGTGTGCCAGCACCGTGGCGCGCGACTCATGGTGAACGACCGCAGCTGGGTGCGCAACTTCGTGTGTCCCTACCACGGCTGGACCTACGACCACGGCGGGAAACTGGTCGTGGTCCCCGACGCCGAGCGATTCAGCCCGCCGGTCGACTGCGAGCAGCGCTCGCTCAAAGCAGTCCGCGTCGAGGTCTGGGCCGGCCTCGTCTTCGTCAACATGGATCCGGATGCTGTTCCGCTGCGCGAGTTCCTCGCCGGCGTTGCCGAGCTCATCGACCCCTACCGGGTGCAGGACATGGTCTTCATGACCGACAAGACCGTGCAACTCGACTGCAACTGGAAAGCGGTGTTCGACAACTTCGGTGAGCTGTACCACGTGGAACACATCCACCCGCAGCACCAGTTGCTCTTCGACTGCCCGACGGCGCGCCTCGATCTCTTCGCCAATGGCCACACCGGTGTCGCGATCGACGGTCACATCGTGAACACGCGACTGCCGATCCCGGACGCACCGAACTTCTACCTCGAGCACCAGCTCAAGGTGTACGGCGTCGATCCGGCGGTCTACGAGGGCCGCGTCCTCGACATCCGCAAGGACGTTCAGGACCTGCGACGCAAGGCAGGTCCACGGCTCGGCTTCGACTACAGCCTCCTCAGCGACGAGCGGCTCAGCGACATCGAGCAGTACAACCTCTTCCCGAACACGATGCTGACGCTGCAGCCCGAGTCTGCCCTCATCATGCGCGCCCGCCCTCATCCCACCGATCCGAACAAGTGCTACTGGGACCAGTTCACCTTCCGGATGCCCTCCGACCCCGAGGTCGCACGACGTGCGGGGGTTGCGTACGAGCCGCACCCGTCGCTGCTGTTCGAGCAGGAGGGACGTCCCGAACACGATGAGTTCACCCAGGACGACATCATTGCGGGGAACAAGACGATGACCATCACGATCGATCAGGACGTGCACCTCATCCGTGACATCCAGAAGGGCATGCACTCGCGCGGCTTCGACACTGCACAGCTCTGTCAGGACGAGGACCGCATTCAGCACTATCACGACTGGCTCAATCACTTCATGGGTGTGCGATGAGCACGGCGCCTATCACTGCGCCGACTTGGCTCGGTGTGGTGCGTCAGACCGCGTTCGTCGTCGACGACATTGACGCAGCCGCACTGGACTGGGCGCGGCTCCACGGCGTGGGTCCGTGGTTCCTCTACGAGGTAGACATCCCCGAGGTCTCCTTCCGCGGGGCCACGGTGCCGATGCGGGCGCGGATGGGCCTCGCCCACACCGGGAGCCAGCAGATCGAACTCATCCAGCCCGACCTCACCATCCCGTCGATCTATCGCGAGTTCCTCGAGAACGGCGGAACCGGTGTCCACCACCTGTGCTACTGGGCCGATGTTGATCGTTCGCGCGAACACTTCCGCTCGCACGGCGCAGAGGTTGTCCAGGAAGGCGTCACGTCGGCGGGCAACCAGTTCCTCTACATGTCGGGGAGTTGCGGTGTTCCGTACCTGGAGTTCGTCGACCCAGCCGGCGGCATGAAGTCCTTCTTCGACGCAGTCGAGGCGGCAGCGCAGGCCTGGGATGGGCGTCAGCACCTCGCCATGCGTTGAGGCGGCGCATCAGGCCGCAAGAGCGGTCCTGATGATCTCCTCGGATGCGTCGAAGTCGGGTGTGCGGGGCCAGACATGCTTGAGCCCGTCGACTTCCACGAGTCGGATGAAGCCGCCGTCGGGACAGGCGTTCCATTCGGTAATCAGCGCGATGCCGACTCGTGTCTCGGTACGACGACTGCTGCAGCGGAGGACGGCTGTTCGCCACTGACGGGCGAGTCTTCGTGCTCCGTCGCCGCCGAAGACCTCGTCAGCCGTCCCGCCGATCGCCACGAGCGAAAGCCGTCTGTCGGTGCACGAGATCGGTCGCCACCCGCCGACGCTGATGACGGTGCTGAAGACCTTCCGACGGTTGCAGGCGACGGTGACGGCCATCCCGGCCCCTGCCGAGACCCCCGTGGCGAGGAACGCCGACGGGCGAAGTCCGAGCGAGCGCACCGCATCGAGGGAAGCATCGATGTACGGGAAGTCGTCGATGCGTTGCTCGTACGCCGGACCGCAGCAGGTGCTCTGGGTGTTCCAGTGTCGATCAGGGATCGGCTTGCCCGAGAGCCAGAGCAGCGCGACCCCAGCGTCTCGCGCAAGCACGTGGAGGTCGGACCGTTCCTTGATGTTCTCAATCGTCCCGCCGCTGCCGTGGAAGACCACGACGAGCGGCACCGTTGCCCCGGCGCCGTGCAGCAGCAGGGTCGGGCGGTCAGCGTGTCCGGGGACGTCGAGCGAGATCTCGACGCCGGCGGGCCACGGCGTCGTTGCCGAGCTTGGGGGCAGCGTCGGTTTCGGCGCGGTCGATGTCGGTGCAGCGGGTGAGGTCGTCGTGGATGCCGACTGCGTGGGGCCCTGCCCGCCGGTGTCGGCAGTAGTGGTCGCCCCTCCGCGTCGAGCACCGACCTCGTTCCTGTCCTGCCCGCACGCAGCCGCACCCACCGTCACGGTGGATGCCACGACGATCGACGAAACCCGTCGGAAGCACCGCGCGAGGTTCCCGAGAGGGGACATGGCCTGATCGTACGCATCGGTGTTCGAACGACAAAAGGCCCTGCCCGCCCAAAACGCTGCGCGTGCGAAGATGTACGCCATGAACGTCACCGACGCCGTTATGAGCCGTCGCTCCATCCGCGCCTTCCTCCCGACACCGATCGGCGACGATCTCATCGAGCGGGTGCTCGACACCGCCCGCCGAGCGCCGTCGGGCGGCAACGTCCAGCCCTGGCGGATCTACGTGCTCAACGGTGACTCCATGGCTCGCTTCCGGTCGTTCATCTCCACCCGGACACCCGGAGCACCTGCGTACGACATCTACCCCCGGAGTCTCGGCGAGCCGTATCGCTCATCCCGGTTCAAGGTGGGCGAGGACATGTATGCGCTCATCGGGATCACCCGCGACGACAAGGCCGGGCGCTTCGCCCAGTTCGCCAAGAACCTCGACTTCTTCGGGGCGCCCTCGGCGATCTTCTGTTTCCTCGATGAGCAGATGGGGCCGCCCCAGTGGTCCGACTGCGGGATGTTCCTCCAGACCTTCATGCTGCTGATCCAAGAGGCCGGTCTGGGCACGTGCGCTCAAGAGGCGTGGGCGGTCCATCAGGACGCCGTGCGCGAGTTCACCGGCGCCCCCGACAACCTGCGCCTCTTCTGCGGTGTGGCATTCGGGCACCCGGACTGGGACCATCCCATCAACCAATTGGTGTCCGACCGCGAACCCATGGAAGTCGTGGCGACGTTCCTCTGATCGGTGCCAGACTTCACCTGCCCATGTTCATCGCCATCGTCGTCCTGATCGTTGCCGTCATCGGTGCGGCGCTCGTCATCCGCGGTGTGGTCCGTCGTATCCGATGGGCAGAACGCTCCGGTCAGCGCGGTGTTTGGGTCCTCGTTCTTGTGGTGTTCCTCGCTGGCCTCGCTGTGGGCGGCTTCTTCCTCGGACGTGATCTGTGGAACGGGTTGAAGCCCACCCCGGAGTTCACCTTGCTGTCCGAGCAGCCCGATGACTCGCTGGTGGGCACCGTCGCCTTCATCGCCACGCGCGGCGACAGAGTGTGTGTGGACGTGATCAGCGCGTCGGGACGCAACCGGCGGGAAGCAGCCTGCTTCTCGGCGACACCCGACTACCTCGAGTGGCAGGTGGACCAGCGTCTGCGTGTGCTCTCGTTCGGGCCACTCGAGCGACCGCAGGACCGATGGGGCCGGATTGTCGACGTGGTCACCGGCGAGGTCATCGATGTCCCGCTGGCCGAGGTTCCCGAGGAAGGTCCTGCCGTCAGCACCAGCGGTCCGCTCGGTCAGGTGATCACGAGCGAATCATCAGGCGGACGACTCCACATCGATCTCACCGCTGATCGCACGACCCGCAGACTGCTCTCGGTGAGCGCTCCGAGCACCTACACGGTGGGTGGATTCGTGTGGAGCACCACCGGTGCATGGTTCGTCGGCAAGGACGATCTGGATCAGGTGCTGCTCGTGACCACGGCCGATCCGTCCAGTACCCGCGTGCTGGCTGAGGGCGCGTACGCCCCGGCGGTGCTCGACGTTGACCTGCTGAAGTCGGCGGGCTGAGCCAACCCTGTTCGGCTCGCCGGTGCCACCACTCGATTTGTAGCGTGGCCACCGATGTCGGCTTTTGATCCCTCACCACTCATCGAGTTCCTCGAGCGCGAGCTGCCGCCGGGCTGGATCGGGGCGGCCGAGCGTGGCGACGACGATGCTCTCCTTGCTGCGAAGGCGAGCATGGACAACGCCGAGTTCGTCCGTCGCCTCGGTGCCGCAGGGTGGGTGTCGCCTCATTGGCATCGGGATCACGGCGGTCGCGGACTCTCGACTGCTCAGGCACAAGCCGCATTCGAGGTGATGGATCGCTGGGAGGTCCCGCGCATCCCACGCGGGTCGGGTCTGCTGCTTGCAGCACCAACCATCGTGCAGTGGTCCTCGGAGGAGACGAAACGGCGGTTCCTGCCACCGATCGCCACGGGGGAGGAGCGGTGGTGCCAGTTGTTCTCCGAGCCCGGCGCAGGCTCGGACCTTGCATCGCTGGCCACCACCGCCGTACGCGACGGTGACGAGTGGGTGGTGAACGGTCAGAAGGTATGGACCACGATGGGGCACCAGTCCGAGTTCGCCATGCTGCTCGCCCGGACGGACCCAACCGTCCCCAAGCACCAGGGCATCACCTACTTCGGTGTGGACATGCGCAGCGAGGGCGTAGAGGTTCGCCCGCTCATCAACATGGCAGGTCAGGTGGAGTTCAACGAAGTGTTCCTCACCGACGTACGTGTGCCCGACCTGCATCGCATCAGTCCGCTCGGGGAGGGATGGGGGGCCACACTCACGACGCTGAGCGCTGAGCGGTTTGCACTGTCGGGTGCTCGCAAGAAGCGCAAGGCGAGCGACGAGATTCTCGGCGGCAAGACATTCGAGCAGGTGCTCGCCGCAGCACGGGCACACGGCCTCACCGACAACCCCTGCTTGCGTCAGCGACTCGTGATCGAGTGGACACGCGGACGTCTGCTTGCGCTGACATCAATGCGCGCTCGGGCCAACGCAGCGGCAGGAAGGGCGCCCGGTCCTGAGGGGTCGATCACCAAGATCGCCAAGGCTGCCTCCAACCAATCGCTGCAGGTGCTCGCTCTGGAGATTCTCGGGGCGTCGTGCACCGCGTGGGAGACAGAGGATCTCGATGCACCGGACTTTGTGGAGCAGTTCCTGCGAACGAGGGCGAACTCGATCGAGGGT
>JAULYZ010000042.1:0-3426 GCA_032117595.1 Acidimicrobiia bacterium
CCCCACCAGCATGGCGTGCAGCGGACCGCACTGCGCCGCAGCAAACATCCGGTCCGGGGGTCGTCCCGACGGCTAGGTTCGCTGCGTGATCGACTGGATCATCAACGTGATCGGCGATATCGGCCTGGTCGGTGTGGCATTCCTCGTCGCACTCGAGAGCATCGTGCCGCCGATCCCATCCGAGGTCGTGTTGCTGCTGACCGGCTCGAATGTTGAAACCGGACGTTTCGGTCTCATCCCGGCGATCCTGCTCTCGACGGTTGGCTCGGTAGTGGGGGCCCTCGTCCTCTATCTGCTCGGGCTCTGGCTCAGCGCCGAGCGGATGGAGCGCCTCATTGCCCGCCTCGGACGGTTCGTCGGACTCAAGCAGAAAGATGTCGACCGCGGCTTTCGGTGGTTCGAGCGCCACGGCTCGCTCGTGGTGTTCTTCGGGAGGCTGATCCCGCTCGTGCGGTCGGTGGTGAGCATCCCTGCCGGCGCAGAGCGGATGAACCTGGTGCGCTTCGTCTCGCTCACCGCACTGGGCAGTGCCATCTGGAACACGGTGTGGATCGTGGCGGGCAATGCGCTCGGCGCAGGTTGGAAGCGCGCCGAGCGCTGGGCCGACCTGATCCAGTACGTGGCGATCGGCCTGATTGCCGTCGGGCTGGTCGTGCTGGTGGTGCGGGCTCGCCGTCGTTCCGCCGCCCGCAGCGCCTGACGCTGGCTGAGCGGCACCTTGGGTCTGGCCCACCGTCCGCCGGGCGGGTAGGTTCCGGGCAGGCATCGGGGGGTGCCGGGCCACCATCGGTGGCGCTTTAACGTTCTGGGGGTCAAGGTGTTCGAGTACGACGACGAGATCGACAGCAACCCGTCGGACAATCCATCGCTCGATGACGTCATCGCAGCAGCGGTCACGCGGCGCAACCTGCTCAAGATGGGCGGTGCCGCAGCCTCGCTCGGCTTCATGGCGAGCCTTGCGGGAACGCAGGTAAGTCACGCCTCGCCGGGGCCCCAAGCCGACCCCGGCACCGCCGAGGGCACACCTCAAGCCGAGGCCCGTCCCGCCGCTCATCGGTTTCACCTCAGTGCCGTTGCCCGGAACCGCAACCGCAGAGGTCATCGTCCCGAGCGGTTACACCTCGCACGTCCTGTACTCGTGGGGCGACCCGGTTTCGGGCGGTCCGGCATGGCTTCCCGACGCATCGCAGGGCTGGGCCGAGCAGGAGCAGCAGGCAGGCATGCACCACGACGGCATTGCCTACTTCCCGGTCGAGTGGAGGCGCAACGCAAAGAAGGCGAAGAAGCAGTGGTCTCAGCGCGGCCTGCTCTGCATCAACCACGAGTACACCGATATCGGTCTGCTCTTCTCCGACTTCCAGGCGAACTGGGACGCGAACAAGTCGAAGAAGATGCTTGCTGCTCACGGTGTCTCGGTCATCGAGGTCCGTCGGAAGAAAGACGCAAAGGGCAAGACCCGCTCGTGGATCGTGCGACGCCCGTCGAAGTACGGGCGCCGTATCACCGGGTACACCCCGATGGACATCGTTGGTCCGGCCCGCGGCTCGGACTTCCTGAAGACGGCGGCAGACCCCAACGGCACGACAGTGCTCGGCACGCTGAACAACTGCGGTGGTGCTGCGACTCCGTGGGGCACCTATGTGACCGGTGAGGAGAACTACGACTTCTACTTCAAGCAGCCATCGCCCGCCACGCTCGAGGAGAAGCGATACATGCAGTCGTCCCTCAGCGGCATCTTCAAGGTGCACGAGGGCGATCCGCGCTTCGACATGCGGGTCGAAGGCAATCGGAACGAGCCGAACCGTTTCGGCTGGATTGTCGAGATCGATCCGTACAAGCCCAACTCGACGCCGAGGAAGCTGACCGCTCTCGGTCGCTTCAAGCACGAGATGGCAGCGGTGTCTCTCACCCGCGACGGGCGCGCCGTGGCGTACTCGGGCGACGACGAGCGCAACAACTACCTCTACAAGTTCGTTGCATCCCGCACCGTCAAGCAGGCCCGGAAGCTTCGCAAGAGCCCGCTCGAGGACGGCACGCTGTACGTTGCGAAGTTCAGTGCAGGGGGAACGTCGAACGACGATCTCGGCACCGGTGAGTGGATCCCGCTCACACCGTCGCACCCGGCGCTCTCGGGGTGGACCCTCGACAAGATCCTTGTGTTCACCCGGCTTGCCGCCGATGCGGTCGGTGCCACGCGCATGGACCGCCCCGAGTGGATCAGCATCGCCCCCGATGGTCAGGGCTACGTCACCTGTACCAATAACACGCGTCGGGGCACCACCACCACGAACTCCACCGAGGGCGACGGTGGCGTGACGAGTCCGTTCACAGCCGCCGTCGACGAGGTGAACCCGCGGTCGTCATCGGGGTCCGTCAAGGGGAATCCGTACGGGCACATCGTCCGGTGGAAGGAAGACGCAGATGCCGACTCCACCACGTTCACGTGGGACATCTTCGTGCTCGCTGGTGACCGCACCAACCCTGCTTCGCTGAGCGGCTATGCGCCGGGTGGGAACATCAATGGCGATGATTTTGCCTGCCCCGATGCCGTCACCGTCGACCGTCAAGGCCGGGTGTGGGTAGGCACCGACATGTTCTCCACCGAAGCCGGAGTGGGTGCCTACGCAAACCTCAAGAACAACGTTCTGCTCGCAGCAAATCCCACCACCAAGGAGTTTCGCCGCTTCCTTGTCGGGCCGGTGGGCTGTGAGGTCACCGGTGTCGCCTTCACTCCCGACAACAAGACGATGTTCGTGGACATCCAGCACCCCGGTGAGCCGGCCGCGATCTTGGCCTCGTCGATTACTGACGTCACCTGCAGTTGGCCGGGTGCTCCCGGTTCGCGCCCCCGCTCGTCGACCTTGGTCATCACCAAGGACGACGGCGGAGTGATCGGGACCTGATCAGCCCAGAGCGGCTTCGATGGCGGCGATGACGCTCGGGTCGTCGGGTGCCGTCGTCGGGGCGAAGCGCTTCACCACATTGCCCTTGCGGTCCACCAAGAACTTCTCGAAGTTCCAGAGGATGTCGGGGTCGTTGTTCGGCGTCATGCCGAAGCCCTTGAGCCGCTCACGGAAGGCGTCGGGGTCACCCTCGGCGCGCGGCGCAGCGGAGGTGAGTGCGGCGTAGAGGGGGTGCTGGTCGTCGCCGACGACGCTGATCTTGGAGAACATCGGGAACTTCACCGAGAAGTTCGTCGAGCAGAACTGGGCGATCTCCTCGTTCGTGCCGGGCTCCTGGGCGCCGAAGTTGTTGGCGGGGAAGCCGAGCACCTCGAAACCGCGGGCGTGGTACTTCTCATAGACCTGCTCGAGAGCGGTGTACTGCGGGGTGAGGCCGCACTTCGAGGCGACGTTCACCACCAGGAGCACCGAGCCCTCGTACTGCTTCAGGGAGGAATCGGCGCCGGAGATGGTCTTCACGGGG
>JAULYZ010000043.1:0-16829 GCA_032117595.1 Acidimicrobiia bacterium
AGTTGAGCGTGTCGAGCGAAGAGTGTCCGGGCGCGCGTCGCTGCCCTGCTGGCGACCGATGTTTCGCCGAGGCCGCACGCGAACGGGCGGCCGCTGCCGATATCACGGTCGTGAACACGTTCCTCTACGGGCTCGATGTTGCGAGTGGCGGCGCCATCCTTCACGACCACGACATCGTGATCGTGGACGAGGCACACCAGCTCGAGGACGTGATGAGCGACACCGTCGCCGTGTCCATCGGCCCCGGCCGCTTCCGTCGGATCGCACAGGCGCTCCGCCGAGTGCTCCAGGAGCCTGCGATCCCGGCGTCCCTCGTCGAGACAGCATCGGCCCTCAGCGACGCGCTGGGCACACGGACCGGTCAGCGCTTGAGCAATCCGCTCCCATCCCCGCTGCCCGAGGTGCTTGCCGAAGCACGACTCCGCCTCAACACCGCTAATGCGGCACTCAGCAAGATCCGCGACTCACTCGAGACGGGCGGGGAGAAGGGGCGAAGTGCAGGCGGCTCGATGGACGACACCAAGCAGCGGCTCCTGAGGGCTCAGACGCTCATCATCAGGCTCACCGACGACCTCGATCATGCGCTCGACTTCGGGGATCAGCACGTGCCCTTCGTGTCGGGAACTCCCGACTCCGCACGCCTCGAGATCGCACCACTCGACGTCGCTCCGGTCCTGCGCGAATCGGTGTGGTCGCGCAGAACTGCAATCCTCACCAGCGCAACGATCCCGTCGTCGCTCACGATCAGGGTCGGCCTCCCCGAGGCCACCACCGACACCGCCGATGTCGGGAGCCCCTTCGACTACGAGCACAACGGACTCCTCTACTGCGCGATGCACCTCCCCGACCCACGCAACCCCAACTACGGCCCGCGCCTCCACGAGGAACTCGCAGCACTCATCGAGGCGGCCGGGGGACGGACGCTGGCACTGTTCACGTCGTGGCGCGCGATGGACGCTGCTGCCGAGGCACTCGGAAAGCGCACCCCGAGGCTCCCGTACCGCATCCTCACCCAGCGCGACCTCCCGAAGCCTGCGTTGATCCGCGCCTTCAAGGACGATCCCGAGACCTGCCTGCTCGCCACCGCCGGGTTCTTCCAGGGGGTCGACCTTCCCGGCGACACCCTCACACTCGTGACCATCGATCGGCTGCCGTTCCCCCGGCCCGACGATCCACTGCTCTCTGCTCGGCGGGAACAACTCGGTGCCGCCGCCTTCCGCGAGATCGACATCCCACGCGCTGCGATGCTGCTTGCACAAGCCGCAGGGCGCCTTATCCGCACCGCGACCGATCGCGGAGTCGTCGCAGTCCTCGACCCAAGACTGGGGACCGCGAACTACCGCTGGGACCTCGTTCGGGCGCTTCCGCCGATGCGCCGCACGCGCGAACGCGCCGAGGCGGAGGAGTTCCTCCGATCGCTCAGGGATTCTGGAGCAGGTGGATGAGGCTGCTGGTGTCCCAGCGGCGCCCGCCCCGTGCCATCACCTGCGCGTAGAACTGGTCGACGAGCGCCGTTACCGGTAGCCGGGAACCGTTCCGGCCGGCCTCGTCGAGCACGATGCCGAGGTCCTTGCGCATCCACTCCACCGCGAAGCCGAAGTCGAACGAGCCGGCGTCCATGGTGAGTGCACGGTTCTCCATCTGCCACGACTGCGCAGCGCCCTTCGAGATCACCCCGATGACCTGCTCGACATCGAGGCCCGCGTGCCGGGCGAAGTTCACGCCCTCGGCGAGGGCCTGGACGAGCCCGGCAATGCAGATCTGGTTCACCATCTTGGTGAGCTGGCCCGAACCGTTGGGGCCCAGGAGTTCGCAGGAGCGCGCATAGGCCAGCATCACGGGCCGCACGCGGTCAAAGACCGCTTGCTCGCCGCCGCACATCACGGTGAGCACACCGTTGACCGCGCCGGCCTGTCCGCCGGAAACCGGTGCGTCGACGAAGCCGACCCCGTGCGCTGCACAGGCAGCAGCGACTTCGCGAGCCACATCGGCCGAGGCGGTGGTGTGATCGACCAGAACAGCGTTGGGCTGGAGTCCGCTGAGGATGCCGTCGGGTCCGAGTGCCACCGCCCGTACATCGTCGTCGTTCCCTACGCACATGAAGACCACATCGGCACCCAGCGCTGCGGCGCGAGGCGAGTACGCCACCTCTCCACGGTGTTGAGCGGTCCACGCCAGAGCCTTGTCGGTGGTGCGGTTGTACACCGCTACGTCGTGCCCCGCCGAAGCGAGGTGCCCCGCCATCGGGGCGCCCATTACTCCGAGTCCGCAGAATCCCACACGCGCCATGCTCTGAGTCTTACAGGCCGCGCCCGGTATGACAGGCTCGAATCATGTCGACCGTCAACCGTCCGCTCTTCGACCCCGTCGTGCAGATCGCGTACTACGTCTCCGACCCCGAGGACGCGGCGCACACGTGGGCGCGCGAGCGAAACGCCGGACCGTTCTTCCTGCGGCGCCACATCCCGGTGACCGATGTGTCGTATCGCGGCAGGGCATCGTCGTTCGACCACACCAGTGCCTACGGCTGGTGGGGCGACGTCATGGTGGAGCTCTTCACCCAGCACGACGATGCCCCGAGCGCAGTGCGGGAGCGATTCCGCCGGGGCGAGACAGGGCTTCATCACCTCGCCTGCTTCGTCGACGACATCCACGCGGCGCTGCAGCGGTGCACCGACGCCGGGCTCGTCGTTGCCCAGACGGCGATGGCCGGCGAGACGCTCTTTGCCTTCGTCGACGACACCGAACGCAACGGCCATTACTGGGAGCTGTACGAGGGCAACGAACGCCTCCGGGGCTGGTACCAGTTCGTGAGGGAGGCCTCGATCGGCTGGGACGGCAGCGAGCCGGTCCGCGTGCTCGGCTGAGTCACTCTGGGGTGACGTACGCCGCAGTGATCCCGCCGTCCACGATGAGCGACTGACCGGTCATCCACGACGACTCATTGCTCGCAAGGAAGAGTGCTGCGTTGGCAATCTCGAGCGGGTCCCCGAAACGTCCCATCGGGATGTGGACCAACCGGCGCTGGCGCTTCGCGTCGTCGGCGAGGAACTTCGCCAACATCGGTGTCATCACCGGCCCGGGACACAGAGCGTTCGCCCGGATTCCGCGGCGTGCATAGATGACGGCGATCTCCCGGGTCATGGCGAGGACTGCCCCCTTCGAGGCGGTGTACGCAATCTGGGGCGTGGCGGCGCCCATGTGGGCCACGAACGAAGCAACGTTCACGATGGATCCTCCGCCGCTTGCCAGCAGCGCAGGGATGCCGTGCCGGCAGCCGAGCAGCACACCCCGCACGTTGATGTCCATCGTCCGCTCGAAGGTGGCGAGCGGGGTCGTCACGGGGTCGTCGTCGTCGGAGATCATCACCCCAGCGTTGTTGTAGAGCACGTGCAGCGCCCCGAAGGTCAACATCGTGTGCTCGACCGCTGCGGCGACGGCGCCGTCGTCGCTCACGTCGCAGTGGACAAAGCTCACCTCGCCGCCCGCTGACGCAATGGTCGCGACGGCCGCGTCGGCGATGTCCGGGCCCGCCACGTCGGCGATGACGACCTGAGCGCCCTCGGCAGCGAAACGTGCTGCGCCGACGAGTCCGAGCCCCGAGGCCCCGCCGGTAATGAGTGCAACGCGTCCGGCCAGTCGTGGTTCACCCATTTCCCTGCTCCCCCGCCATCGCCCGTGCACGCTAGTTGGCTTGCCAGACTGTTCCGGTGAGCCTCGTCCGCGTCGTCACCTGGAACGTGCACGGTTCGGCCCGACCCAAGCGCGACGCACTCGCAACGGTGATCCGTGCCATGAACCCCGACCTTGTCGCACTCCAGGAGGTCCGTGTCGGTCAGGCCCATCGGTTGGCCAACCGCCTCGGCTGGAATGTGGTCTGGACACGCAAGCACACCCCGCTCGGCCCGCTCGTGTGGTGGCGGGCGGAGGGCCTTGCCGTGATCTCACCGCACCGCCTGAAACAGCGACGCACGTGGGTCCTCACACCCGGTGTGCGCATGTCGACGTTCCGGCGGCGGATCGCCCAGTTGGTCGAGGTCGACACCAATCCGCGAACCGGAGCGTTGCTGCGTATCGAGATCGTCAACGTGCACCTGGCGAGTGGATCCGAGGCCGATGCTCGTGCCGAGCAGTCGCGCCGCCTGGCCGTCCACCTCGGCGCCGACTCCGATCGGCTCCTGCCCCTCGTGGTCCTCGGCGATCTGAACGCCGACGAGGAACCCTCGGCCCTCGCCCCACTCGAGGAATTCGGCCTACGCGACGGCTGGCTCGTCGCTCACGAACGCAGCGGCGAGCCGGGCTACACCGCCCCCACCGCTGCGCCATCGAAGCGGATCGACTATGTCCTCCTCGGGCGCACCTGGCAGTGCCGCAAGGTGCACGTGCCCACGGCGGACGCTGGTTGGCCGGCGATGTCGGACCACCTTCCCGTGGTGGCCGACCTCATCCACCTCGATCGCTGAGTCAGACCACCGTTCAGATGCGTTCGAAGTAACGGCGCATCTCCCAGTCGGTGACGGTCTGATTGAAGGCCTGCCATTCCGCCTGCGCGGCCGTGAGGATGTGGTGATGCACCTCGTTGCCGAATGCGGCGCTAGCGAGGTCGGACTGCTCCCAGAGCGCAATCGCCTCGGCAATGTTCCATGGCACACGCGGGATATCGGCTGCGGTGTAGCCGTTCCCGGAGTAGGCAGCGGGTGGCTCGATACGGTGCTCGATGCCGTGGAGGCCCGCCGCAATCGTTCCGGCGAAGGCCAGGTAACTGTTGGCGTCCGCCCCTGGAATACGGCACTCCACCCGCGTGGCATCTCCGTGGCCGACCTTGCGGAACCCGAGCGTGCGGTTGTCGACGCCCCAGCCGATCCCCGTGGGGGCCCACGACCCCGGCTGGAAGCGCTTGTAACTGTTGATGGTGGGCGCCCAGAGCAGCGAGAGCTCGCGGGCAGCCGCGATGAGTCCCCCGAGATACCACCGGAACACCTCGCTCATGCCATGTTCGCCGTGATGGTCGTGCATCGCGGACCTGCCATCGCGCCACAGCGACGAGTGGATGTGGCACGACGAGCCCGTGTCGTCGAACGCGTACTTCGCCATGAACGTCACGCTGCGACCGTGGAGCGAAGCAATCTCTTTTGCGGCGTTCTTGTAGATGTGGTTGCGGTCGGCCATCTCGAGCGCAGTTGCATAGTCGAGGTTGATCTCGTGCTGGCCCCGTCCGGCCTCACCCTTGGAGAACTCGACCGGAACACCGGCGGCTTCGAGACCCCGACGGATATCGCCGATGAGGTACTCGTCGAAGGTGGTCTGCAGGACGTGGTAGTCCTGCATCCAGGGCGAGTGGTTCGCGAGGCCACGGTAACCCTTCTGGAAGGCTTCTTCATAGGAGTCACGGAACACGAAGAACTCGATCTCGCTCCCGATCATCGGCGTGAACCCCATCGACTCGGCGCGCTCCACCTGACGACGCAGAATCTGGCGGGGCGAGACCTCGATCGGTGCACCGGACTCCACGTCGACGAGGTCGCACAGGATCAGCGCCGTACGGGGGACCCAAGGTGTGATGCGGATGGTGTCCCAGTCGGCCTTGGCAAGCATGTCGCCGTAGCCGAGGTCGTAACTCGCAAACCGGTAACCGGGAACCGGGTTGTTCTCGATATCGCAGGCGATGAGGTAGTTGCAGTTCTCGGTGCCCCCATCGGCCACCTGCTCGAGGAAGAACCCGCCCGTGGTTCGCTTGCCCGTGAGCCGCCCGTGCTGGTCGACGAATGCCATGACAACGGTGTCGATCTCGCCGGAGGCAATCCTCGACTCGAGCTCTGCACGCGAGACATACACCCGGGGACGTGTCATGGCCCCGACAGTACCGACGCCGCGTCAGGAGCGGCGGGCCGCTTTCTTCGCCGCAGGTGCTGCGGGCTTGGCAGCCTTCGCAGCAGCGGCGGCCTTGACCGGCTTGGCGGCCTTCTCGGGTGCCGCAGGCTTGGCGGCGGCAACTGGCTTCGCAGGTGCTGCCGGCTTCTCCGCCTTGGCGGGCTTGGCCGGTTTCTCGGCCTTGGCAGCAGCTGGCTTCGTAGCCTTGGCCGGTGCTGCAGGCTTCTCGGCCTTCTCCGACGTGGCTGTCTTGGGCGCCGACTTGGCTGCCTTGGGCGCCGGGGCCGGTTCGCCGCTGTCCGCCGGAGCGGCTTTCTTCGCTGCTTCGGTCGATGCCGGGGCCTCGGGCGCAGGCTTGGCAGGCTTGGCAGCGCCGCCCTCGGCGGCGGCCGTCTTGGCCGCCCCCTTGGCGGGCTTGAGCACTCCCTTGGCAAGCGCACTGTCGAGGAACGCCTCGGCCTCCTCGGCGCTCACCTTCAGCGCAGGCGCGATCTCGGAAACGAGATTGATACGAGCCCGCTCGTACATCGTGCGCTCTGCGGCCGACAGGGCAGCATCGCGGTTGCGTGCAGCGAGGTTCCGCACCACTTCCGCCACCTGGTACACGTCGCCCGACTTGAGCTTCTCCTGGTGGTTCTTGAACCGCCGTGACCAGTTCGAGGGCACTCGGGGATCGGGCTTGGACAGCACCGACACCAAGTCATCGAGCTCGTCGGCATTGACCGGGGGGCGCACCCCCACCACACCCGCGTTCTCGACCGGCACTTTGAGGGTCATGTCGCCAATGACGGACTTCAGGATGAGGTATTCCCTCGTGCCGCCGTCGAAGGGAAGCTTCTCCGAGCCACGCACGATGCAGGCCCCGTGCTGGGGGTAGATGACGGTGTCGCCCTTCTTGAACTTCACGCGGCACCTCGCAGTGGGGGGTGGTAGTGGGGGTGGACGGGCTCCCTGCTCGGGGAGAACCCCGAACGGGCACAAGTTCCTAGGTTAGGCCGATCCCCCCGAAAAACCCTACGCTTCGGGCACCAGTTACCAGCGCAAACGGGGGTACACGCACATGATCAGCAGCGGACCGGTCGAGGATCGTCTCGCCATTCGGGAACTCGTCGAGTCGTACAACGATGCCGTCATGCGTTTCGATGGCGATGCGTGGGCCGAGAACTGGGCCGATGACGGCATCTGGTCGCTGCCCGGGATGGGCGACGTGGCCGGCAAGGACAAGTTCTTCCCGCTCTGGAAAGGCGCGATGTCGGCGTATGAGTTCGTGGGGTTCTTCGCATCGGCCGGGCCGATCACCGTCACGGGCGACACGGCCCACGCCACCTGGTACCAGCAGGAGTTCCTCCACGGCAAGGACGGCACGGTGGCACAGGTGACCGGCCGGTACGAGGACGACTACGTGCGCCGGAACGGACGCTGGTACTTCCAGAAGCGCGTCTATTCGATCCTCAACCGGAGCTGATCTCCCCACACGCTGCTTCAGTGCCGTCGTCCAGAGCGCCCTCGGAGGGAGTCGAACCCCCAACCAACCGGGTAGAAGCCGGTCGCTCTATCCATTGAGCTACGAGGGCTGGCAGACCAAGGCTAGGGCGCCAACAGGGTGCGGCGCAGCAGGTCGAGCGCGGTGATCACCGACATTTCGCGCATCTGCTGGCGCTGTCCCGGGAGCCGAACGGTCGTGGTGACCGGCGAATCCTCGCCCATCACGAGACCGACACAGAGCGTTCCCACCGGCATCCCGTCCTGCTCGCTCGGCCCGGCCACGCCGGTGAGCGCAAGACCGACGTCGCTGCCCAGCAAGCGGCGGGCACCCTGAGCCATGGCCGCTGCGGTTGCCTCGTTCACCACTGGCCCGACTGGTACGCCGAGCACACCGAACTTCACCTCGCTCGCGTACGACACGACGGATCCGCGCAGGACATCGCTCGAACCGGCAACACCGGTGAGCCGGGCACCCACCAACCCGCCGGTCACGGACTCGGCGAGGCCAAGGGTGAGTCCGCGCTCACGCAGGAGCTCGAGTACGACGGATTCCATCGTGTCGCCATCGACCCCGAACACCTGCAGCCCGAGCTCGGCGCGGATCTCGTTCTCGACGGGCGCAATGATGGCGTTCGCCGCCTCGGCGCTCTGCGCCCGCGCAGTGAGGCGGACCTTGATGCCCTCCCAGCCGCTTGCGAGGAAGGCGAGCGTCGGATTGCCCGCTGCCTCGAGTCGATAGATGACGGGGTCAAGGCGTTCGTTGAGCCCGCTCTCGCTCTCACCCCAAGTACGCAGCGTTCGCGAGACGATGACCGTGGGGTCGCCCGCCCGACGACGGAGGTCGGGCAGGACCGCTCGTTCGAGCATGTCCTTCATCTCGTGGGGTACGCCGGGCACGAGATAGGCAACCTTCTCGCCCGACCCGGTCGCCACGGGGCAGATCAGACCGGGCGCAGTACCGCGCGTCTGTGGGATGACAACAGCCCCGTCGGGAACCTGTGCCTGGCGAAGGTTGTTGTCGGCCATGCGACGGCCGCGCGACGCGAAGAGCTCCCGGATCCGGGCAGCGACCTCCTCATCGTGGTGCAGGCCAACACCCATCACCTCGGCCACGGCTTCCCGCGTGATGTCGTCGTGGGTCGGGCCGAGACCGCCGCACACCACCACCGCATCGGCCCGATCGAGTGCGTCACGGAGGCACTGCACGATGCGGGCCCGGTTGTCGCCCACCTTCACCTGACGGTGCGTCGCGATACCGCTGAGCGCGAGCTGCTCGCCGATCCACGACGAGTTGGTGTCGACGATCTGGCCGAGCAACAACTCCGTGCCGACGGCCAGCACCTCGCACGAGAAGGAGGGGCTCATGCCGGGATCACGGCGGCCGAGCGCTTCGCCCGCTGGGCCTTCACCAAGTAGTCGAGGCCCGACAGCGTGGTGAGTCCCACCGACAGCCAGAGGGTGACCTGCCACGTCCACGTTGCCCGGCTTGCCGTGAGCGGCAGGACGGCGAACCCGACGGCGCACTGCTGGGCGAACGTCTTGTACTTCGCCATCCGGGTAGCCGGGACGCTGACGCCTTTTGCGCCGACGAAGGTCCGGTAGAGCTGGATCACGAGTTCGCGCACCGCAATGATCAGCACGGGAACGAGCCAGAAGACGTCGCGCTGCACGAGGGTGAACATCGCCCCCAGGACCAGCACCTTGTCGGCGAGCGGGTCGAGGAAGGCCCCCGATCGAGTGGCGCCGTGACGGCGGGCGAGCGAGCCGTCGATGAGATCGCTCACGCAGAGCACGAACCACAGACCTGTTGCGAACCACGAACCCTTCTGGTCGTCGATCGCGGCGAACATCACCGGTGAGACGAGCAGACGCGTCACGGTGACGAGATTCGCCCAGGTGGCAATCGCGCTCGGATCGTTGCTCATCGGCCTGAGGTCACCCCCCTCCGCTCCCCGACGCCGAGAGTAGTGGCCGCCCCTCGAGATCGGGGCCCATCGCCGCCACGATCTCCACCTCGACGAACGCTCCCGGCTCGAGGTGGTCGGGCACCTCGATGATCCCGTCGATCTCGGGAGCCTCGCGAGACGACCGAGCGACGCCCGGCTCGTCGACGAGCACCCGCAGCACCGTTCCCACGAGGTCGTCCCGACGCGCCGCGGTGATGCGATCCTGCAGATCGCGCAGTTCGGCGAGCCGTTCCTCCATGAGTTTGCGGGGCACTGCACCGTCGAGCTCGTAGGCGTACGTTCCCTCCTCGGGGGAATACGCGAAGAAGCCGCACCAGTCGAGCTGTGCCGCCTCCACGAACCCGAGCAGTTCGTCGTGGTCGTGCTCGGTCTCACCCGGGTACCCGACGATGAAGTTCGACCGGAACGCTGCTTGGGGCGCACGTGCGCGGATGTCGGCGATGCGGCGGAGGAACCGCTCGCCGTCACCCCAGCGGCGCATCCTCCGCAGGAGCGGCTTCGACACATGCTGCAGAGAGAGATCGAAATACGGGACCCCGGTGTCGAGGATCGCGTCGATGAGTTCGTCGGAGAGATCCGACGGGTAGAGGTACAGCAGGCGCACCCAGTCGACGCGCTCGGACACCGCCCGTACGAGCGGCACGATCGAGCCGGCCCCGAGCTCGTCGGGACGGTCCTTCCCGTACGACGCGAGGTCCTGAGCGACGAGGACGATCTCGCGCACCCCCAAGGCGTCGACTTCCGCGAGGATCGAGGCGACGTCGCGGCTTCGCTGTGGGCCGCGGAACGACGGGATGGCGCAGAACCCGCAGTTGCGGTCGCAACCTTCGGCGATCTTCACGTACGCCCACGGAACCGTTGAGCGCGGTCGCGGGAGGTTCAGCAGGTCGAGCGACGGTGCCTCGCTCACCCGGAGCGGCTTGCGCCCGAGCGAGACCGGTACGCCGAAGCCGGCGACCTGATCGACCTCGGGCAGGGCCTCGGCGAGTTCGGCGCCGTAGCGTTCGGCCATGCATCCCGTCACCACGAGGCGCGCGCCGCGCTTTCGCTGGTCGTCGAGCGCCAGCACGGTGTCGATCGACTCACGGCGGGCGTCCTCGATGAAGGCACACGTATTCACCACCACGAGATCGGCCTCGCCCGCCTCCTCGGTGGGCACCATCCCCTCGGCAAGCAGCGTGCCGATGATCTTGTCGGAGTCGACTTGGTTCTTCGGACACCCAAGGGTCTCGACGTAGAACCGTTTGTTCACAATTCTTCAGACTACCCACTCGATGGCTCGCCGGAAGCCCGACTAACTTCGCACGGGCGCTGACACGCAGCGGGCTCTACTTCTGGACCACTCCTGGACCATCTCATGACCGACCACAGCGACCTCGACTCTCTCGTCACGAGAATGAAGTCGACAACGGCGCCCATTCGCCAAACACTGCAGAGCCTGCACCAGAAGTACCTGCCACTCGGGGCCGGCAATGTTGCCGACTACATTCCCGAACTTGCCTCGGCCGACCCGAACGCATTCGCCATCGCGGTTGCGGGTGTCGATGGCCAGATCGTCGATGCCGGTGACGCCGAGCGTCTGTTCAGCATCCAGTCCGTCTCCAAGCCATTCGTCTACGGGCTCGCGCTCGACACCCACGGCCGGGAGCTCGTGCTGTCGAAGGTCAACGTGGAGCCCTCCGGCGAGGCGTTCAACTCCATCGTCCTCGACGAGGCAACAAATCGCCCCTTCAACCCTCTGGTGAACTCCGGGGCAATCGCCACGACGGATCTCATCGCCGGGGCCGACTACACGGCTCGCGTGAAGGCGCTCCTCCGCCTCTTCGAGAACTACACCGGCCGTCCGGTGTTCGTGGACAACGCCACGTTCATCTCCGAGCGGACCACCGGACACCGCAACCGGGCCATCGCCCACCTCATGCTCAACTTCGGGATGATCCAAGATCGAGTGGAGGAAACCCTCGAGCTGTACTTCCAGCAGTGCGCGATCCTCGTGAACTGCCGTGACCTCGCCCTGATGGCGGCCACCCTGGCGAACGGCGGGGTCAATCCGGTCACCGGCGTACGGGCGATCGAGGCAAAGCACGTGCGCGATCTGCTGAGCCTCATGTTCTCGTGCGGCATGTACGACTACGCAGGCAGTTGGGGATACCTCGTCGGCTTGCCCGCCAAGAGCAGCGTGAGCGGCGCCATTTTGGCCGTGGTGCCCGGCCAGTTCGGCATTGCGGTGTATTCACCCCCGCTGGATGCGCGCGGAAACAGCGTGCGCGGCATCGCCGTGTGCACCGAACTCAGCGAACGGTTCGGCCTGCATGCCTTCGACGCACACCTCACGGGTCCGACCCTCGCTGACGAGTTCCGACCCGCTCGGCGGTGAGCCGCAATCAGCGGCCGTTTCGCTCCTGCTCCTGGATGAGATCCAGTTCGGTGACGGTCATCAGGACCGCCCTCGCCTTGGAGCCCTCGCTCGGGCCCACCACACCCCGTTGCTCGAGCAGGTCCATGATTCGACCTGCTCGGGCGAAGCCGACCTTGAGCTTGCGCTGCAGCATCGACGTGGAGCCGAGTTGGCTCCGCACCACGAGGTCCATGGCCTGACGCAGCAGCGCCTCGTCCTCATCGTCGTCGCCGCCGTCGTACGAGGAGCCAGAACCGCCGGACTTTCCGTTGTCGTCGCCCTCCACGCCGTCCACGTACACCACCTCGGGCGCCTGACGCTTCCAGTGCGCCATCACCTTGCGGATCTCTTCCTCGGAGACGTACGCACCCTGGATACGCGCAGCAACGCTCGAGTTGCCGGGGAGCAGCAGCATGTCGCCGCGACCCACGAGTTTCTCGGCGCCGATCTGGTCGAGGATCACGCGACTGTCGATCTGACTGCTGACCGCAAAGGCCATGCGAGCTGGGATATTTGCCTTGATGACACCGGTGATCACGTTGGCGCTCGGGCGCTGGGTGGCAACGATGAGATGGATACCCACGGCCCGGGCCTTCTGGGCGATGCGGGTGATGCTCTCCTCCACATCGCGGGCCGCCACCATCATCAGGTCGTTGAGCTCGTCGACCACCACGACGATGTACGCAAGCCGCTCGTAGACCACCTCGGAACCAACAGGCGGGACGAGCTCGCCACGGTCGTAGGCGGCGTTGTAACCACCGATGTCGCGGAAGCCGAGCTCGAAGAGCAGGTCGTAACGCCGCTCCATCTCCTTGACGGCCCACGACAGAGCGTTTGCGGCCCGTTTCGGGTTCGTCACCGGTGCGGTGAGCAGGTGCGGTGAACGGTTGTACTGGCCCATCTCGACCTGCTTGGGGTCGATGAGGATGAGCCGCACCTGATCGGGCGTGGTGCGCATCAGGATCGACGTGATGATGCAGTTGATGCCGCTCGACTTGCCGGCACCGGTTGCACCGGCGATGAGGAGGTGCGGCGTGGTCGCGAGATTGAGGAAGACTGCGCGCCCGGCGATGTCCTTGCCGATCGCCACGTCGAGGGGATGTGTCGCCGCCTTGGCCTCAGCAGACGCAAACAGGTCTCCGAGCACCACGAGCTGACGGGTCTGGTTCGGGACCTCCACCCCGATGGCGGAACGCCCCGGGATCGGGGCGAGGATGCGGACATCAACTGCTGCGAGCGAGTAAGCGATGTCCTTCTGGAGCGCAGTGACTCGGGCGACCTTGACACCGGCCCCGAGCTCGAGTTCGTAGCGGGTAACGGTTGGGCCGACGGTCTGGCCGACGAGACGAACCTCCACACCGTGCGCAGCAAGCGAGTCCTCGAGCAATCGGCCTCGCTCGATGATCTCGCGCTCGTCGATGGCCTGGTTGCCCGAGCGCCCGAGCGTGGACACCGCCGGCAGCCTCCACTTCGTGGGTCGCGATGCCGGGCCAAGGTCGAGCCTCCCCTGCTCGGCGGGCGCCACGGGCTCATCGAACACGGGAGTCTTGCGGCCGTTGTTCGGTAGACGCCCCCCCGGTTCGGGCTCCGGCTCCGGAAGATCTGCCTCACCGTCGTACACGCGGACCGAGGCCGCAGGGGGCCCCACAGGATCGCGCCAGCGGCGGCGCCGTTCGAGTTCTTGCGGCGGATCATCGAATTCGTCGTCGCCCGAGTCGTCGAGTGCATCACCGTCGAAGGGTGGCTGCCCGGGGACATCGTCGAAGAGGTCGTCGTACGGGAGTCCGTTCTCGTCGCGCTCGCTCTGCAATGTGGAGAGGTCGTCCCACTTCTGTTTGGCGATCTTGCCGACCGGCGTGGCAACTCTCTTGGTGCCCCGACCGATCCGCTCGAAGAACTCGCGCGCCGTCAGCCCCGTGACAAGGAGGAGGCCGACCACGAGCAGCGCAGTGAGCAGGACCGAACCCCCTGCCGGCGAGAGCAACGCCCGCACAGGAGCGCCGACTGCGGCACCGATACCGCCACCAGCCTCGAGTCGCTCGTCGTAGTTGCCCATCCCCTCGGGGGCACCGTTGCCGATGTGGAGGAGGCCGACGCCGGCGACGAAGACGAGCAGCCAGCCGATCGCCACACGGCCCCGCCTCGTCACATCCTGCTGACGGATGAGGCTCCAACCGAGCCCGACGAGAGCAACCGGGACGAAGTACCTGCCGACCCCGGCCGCCGCCCCGAGGACCGACGTGGTCACCCGTCCAAAGGGTCCTGCAAGGCGGAGGTACACGCCGAGCGCCACGATGAGGCCGAGCGCAATCAGACCGATGCCGAGGACATCATGCCGTCGGCCCTCGAAGGCGCTGCGCAGCACGCCGCCCGAGGAGTCGTCGAGCGACTCCCAGTCACGGGAGCGCTTCACCGTCCGGCCTCCACCGCCGGTTTGGGACGCCCGCGACGAGCGGGAGGACGCCGTTGATCTCGACCCGGATCTCGACCCGGATCTCGACGGTGGCGCCGGTGTGCGCGAACCAGAGGTCCGCGGGGACCGGCGCCCGCCCTTGGGGGAACGGTCCGACGTGGTCACGATGTGCCAACGGTACCAATGGGGCACCATCCGATTCGGGCATGCCCCCCGGCACCTCGCCCTGCCCGAGCCGGTCACTCGGTGTCGAGCACTCCCCCGTCGGCGGAGAGCAGCACCCGGAACTCGCGCTTGCTGGTTCGCACCGTGGCGATGTAGTCGATCCCGCCCTGACGAGCCGTCGCCGAGAAGGCCACCACGTCCGACTCGGTCATGTTCTCGACCACGACATCGATCACGCTGGGCACGAAGTCCAGCTGCGACGCAGCGAAAGAGGGCCCCGAGTAGGGCTCCCTACTGTCGGTCGGCTCGTCCACCACACCGTCGCGCACCACATAGGCGAGGACGAGCGCGTCGCGCACCACGAAGAGGTTCACCTCGGTCTGTGTCACGTTCACCTCGACGTACCGCTGCTGCCCGCCGAGGCGGCGCTCGAGGAGTTCCACCGCCGGGCGGATCCGCTCGACATCGACGGAACCACTCGTTGCTGAGCCTCTACCCGGATTCGCTGCGGCCGACGAGCTCTGCCCCGAGGCACCCGGGTCGGTCGCTCTGCTCGAATCGGCGTTACCGCTGCCGGAACATGCTGCGAGCGCGAGCAACGCGGAACAGACAGCCGCGACCATTCGTCGCGTCATGCCTCCATCACCACAGGCACGATCATCGGTCGGCGCTTCGTTCGTTCGGACACGAACTTGCCGGTCGCCCTCCGGAGTTCGCGCTCCAGTGCGTCGATGTCGCGCAGGCCGCTGCCGAGGGCAAGGTTGATCGCCTCGGCAACCCGGTCGCAGGCCTCGTCAAGAAGATCCTCGGCCTCCGGCGCGTACACCCACCCACGCGTGATGATCTCGGGACCCGTCAGCACCTCGCCCCGCTGCGTGTCGACCGTGACCACCACCACCACGACACCTTCCTCCGCGAGCACCCTGCGGTCCCGGAGTACCCCCTGCCCAACGTCGCCGACGATGCCGTCCACGTACAGATAGCCGGCGGGGACCCGACCGCTGATCTCCACACCCGAATCGGAGACCTTGAGCACATCGCCGTCCTCGCACAACAGCACGTTCTGGCGCGGGATCCCCATGACACCGGCCAGCTCGGCGTGCGCCACGAGGTGTCGGTATTCGCCGTGCACCGGCACGAACCACTCGGGCTGCACGATCGAGAGGTACGTCTTCAGTTCGTCGGCCTGGGCATGGCCCGTTGCGTGCACATCGGCGATGCCGGAATGAATCACACGGGCGCCCGACCGCAGCAGACCGTCGATGACACGGTTGACGTTCGACTCGTTGCCCGGAATCGCGTGGCTCGACAGGATCACCGTGTCGTGCTCGCCGACCTTCAGGAACTTGCTGTCGCCACGCGCCAGCAGCGCAAGGGCCGACATCGGTTCGCCCTGCGAGCCCGTGGAGATCACGCACACGTTCTCCGGTGGGAGGCGGTCGATGTCCTCGATCTCGACGAGCGCCGAGTCGGGAACCGACAGGAGGCCGAGGTCGCGGGCGAGGCGAACGTTCTTCTTCATCGACATCCCAAGGGTGGCCACCACCCGGCCGCTCCCGACTGCCGCCTCGATGATCTGCTGGATGCGATGGATATGGCTGGCGAAGCTGGCGGTGATGACGCGTCGGCCGCGTTCGTTCTGGAAGATGCTCCGGAGCGCGGCGCCAACCGACTTCTCGCTCGGAGCGTGCCCCGCTTCCTCGGCATTGGTGGAGTCACTGAGGAGCAGGCGGATCCCCGGACCGCGCGACAACTCGCCGATACGGGCGAGGTCGGTTCGTCTGCCGTCGACCGGCGTGAGGTCGAGCTTGAAGTCCCCGGAGTGGAGAATCACACCCTGCGGGGTGTGCAGCGCAATGGCATGAGCGTGCGGCACGGAGTGCGTCACCGGGATGAACTCCACATCGAAGGCCCCGATGCGACGCCGCTCACCGTCGCGGACCGTGACGAACTCGGTCTTTCCGAGAAGACCGGCTTCCTCGATGCGGTGACGAGCGAGCCCGAGTGTGACGGCCGATCCGAAGATCGGGAACGAGACCTCCCGCAGGAGGAACTGCAGGCCGCCCACGTGGTCTTCGTGGCCGTGGGTGGCAACGCAGCCAACGATGCGAGCTGCGTTCTCCCGGAGGTACGAGAAGTCCGGGAGCACCAGGTCGATGCCGTGCATGTCGGCCTCGGGGAACATGAGGCCGAAGTCGACGAGCAGCAACTGATCGTCCTGTTCGACGACCATGCAATTGCGCCCGATCTCGCCGAGGCCACCGAGGAAGGCGATCTGGACAGGTGCTGCCATGACGGTCCTCAGCGCCTCGGCCGAGCGGGATACGAGGCGCGTGCCGCCTCGAGGTTCTTCCAGACCACGGGTGCTCGTTCCTCGACGAACGCCGGGGCCACGCCCATCGGGAGGCGGGCTTGGCCGACCGGCAGTCCGAGATACCGCATCATCGCCTTGGCGGGAATCGGGTTCGGCGCATCGTCGCCGGTCTCGTAGGTGAAACTCTCGAGGAGCTTGGAGTTCACGTGCCTCGCC
>JAULYZ010000044.1:0-2670 GCA_032117595.1 Acidimicrobiia bacterium
GAGCGCGCGAGGGCGACGTCATCCACATCGGTGACTTCTCGTTCGACTACGTCCCGGAGCTGTGATGCGAGTCGTTGCGAAGATCGGGTCGTCGTCGCTCACGGACGCGCTGGGCGTCATCAAGCGAGACGCCATTGCTCAGTTGTGCGACGAGACCGCCGCGCTGGTCGCCGCAGGCCACGAGGTGCTGATCGTCACCTCCGGTGCTGTGTCGTCGGGTGTTGCGGCGCTCGGGATGACCAGCCGGCCGTCGGACATGACCACACTGCAGGCCCTCGCCGCAGCGGGGCAACCGCGTCTCATGGAGGTCTACGGCGCCGAACTCTCCCGGCATGGGCTCGTTGCCGCTCAGGCCCTGCTGGTTCCCAACGATTTCGTGAATCGCAAGCAGTACCTGCACGCCCGCCAGACCCTCGTGCGACTGCTCGAGCTCGGCTGCGTGCCGGTCATCAACGAGAACGACGCCATCGCCAACGACGAGATCCGTTTTGGCGACAACGACCGGATTGCAGCGCTGCTCTCGCACCTGGTCTCGGCCGATGTACTGGTGCTCCTCACCGACATCCCGGGTCTCTACACCGCCGATCCCCGCACCGATCCGAGCGCCACACTCGTCACCGATGTGCGCGCCGACGATCCGCTGCTGTCGGTCAATGCATCGGGCACGGGCAGCAACCGCGGCAGCGGTGGCATGGCGTCGAAACTTGCCGCCGCCCGTATTGCCTCGTGGTCGGGCGTCCGAACCGTGATTGCTCGCTCCACGCAGGACGCCGTCCTGCAGCGCGCGGTTGCCGGCGCCGAGGGCCTGGGCACCACGTTCCACCCGCACGACCGACGCCTCTCTGCCCGCAAGCTCTGGATCGCCTTTGCGGCTGCCTCCGATGGAACGCTGGTGGTCGATGACGGTGCCCGAAACGCACTGGTGAACCGCGGCGTCTCGCTCCTGCCGGCGGGCATCATCTCGGTCGACGGCGAGTTCGACGAGGGCGACAACGTGGACATCGCGGCAGCCGACGGAACGGTGTTTGCGCGCGGCATGGTCACCATGTCGGCGGCCACGGCGCGATCGGTCGTCGGTCGTCGCACGGCCGAGCTGCCGAGCGATGTGAGTCCCGAGGTGGTCCACCGCGACGACCTCGTGATCCTCCCGTAGTCGACCTCTCATCCCGATTCCGCCGGACGGCCCTCCGTGCGCCTACGCTCCGGTCGTCGTCGCTGCAGACGACGTCGACGGCGACGGCCCGAGGAATCGAGGGGAATTGGTCATGAAGTGGGGACTGGCGTTTGCGAGCAGTGCGGGCACCGAGCCCGATACCGCGCTCGAGATCTGCAGGATCGCCGAGCAGGTCGGCTTCGAGTCGGTGTGGGGCGGCGAGCACGTGATCCTCCCCGATCTGATCGAGTCGAAGTATCCGTACACCGCCGACGGGAAGATTCCTGCCGAACCGGACACGCTCATCCCCGATCCGCTCATCTGGCTCGCCTACGTGGCAGCCACCGCACCCACGCTGCGCCTCGGCACGTGCATCCTGATCCTCCCGCAGCGCAACCCGCTGGTGCTCGCCAAGGAGATCGCCACGCTCGACCGCCTCTCGGGCGGACGCGTGGAACTGGGGATCGGTGTGGGTTGGCTCCAGGAGGAGTTCGACGCGATCGGCGTGCCGTGGGAGCGGCGCGGTGCCCGCAACGACGAGTACCTCGCCGCCATGCAGGCGCTGTGGGCGGGTCCGCACGCCGAGTTCCACGGCGAGTTCGTCGACTTCCCGCGGGTGACGTGCAGCCCGCGGCCGACGCAGTCGCGCATCCCGATCGTGGTGGGCGGCGATACCACCGTTGCCATCAACCGTGCCGCTCGGCTGGCCGATGGGTACTTCCCGGGGGAGGGGCAGCCCGATCGGCTTGCTGGGTTGATCGAGCGGGTTCGCCGTGCTGCCGAGGATCATGGCCGCGACCCGAAGAGCATCGCCATCAACGCGATGTTCGGGGTCCAGATGGCCGACCCCGTGCGCGGCGCTGAGCAACTCGCCGGGATCGGCGTCGACCGCGTGATGGTGCCGGCGTTCTTCTTCGCCGGGCCCGGTGGCCTCGACCGCTTGCGCACCTTCGGCGAGCAGGTCGTGGCCCAGAGCGCCTGAGCCGGCGCACCAGCGGGCATCGGCCGAGTCGAACGCGGGCTGACGCAGGACCAAAGTCCCTTTGGGCTCGTGACGAACGCAGTCAGACTGCCGGTATGCGAACCAAGTCCTCCACGATGATCCGCGGTCTCGTCGTTGCCCTTGTCGGGATCGGCGGTGTCGCTGCACTTGCGTCGTGCAGCGACGACGACAACTCGGGTTCCTCCGAGTCGGCGGCCCCGGCCCAGGTGATCACGGTGAGCGGTGTGGGCATCGTGAAGGTGGTGCCCGATGTGCTCGACCTCTCGGTGGGTTCGGAGGCCAATGCGCCAACGGCCACCGCAGCACTCGCCACTGCCGGTAATTCCGCCAACGAGATGGTGAAGTACCTGAAGTCCAAGGGTATCGACGCCAAGGACATCCGCACTTCGCAGGTGTTCCTGAGCCCCACGTGGGACTACTCGGCCGGCACGTCACGTATTACGGGGTACCAGGCAACTGTGTCGGTCGAGGTCCGGATCCGCAAGACAGATACGGCGACTGCACTGTTGGACGG
>JAULYZ010000045.1:0-4828 GCA_032117595.1 Acidimicrobiia bacterium
TGTCGGCCGCTCGTGACGCCGCCGATCGCAAGGGACTGTTGCTCGAGCAAGAGATTGCCGCGGACGCCTCCGACGTCTACGCCGATGCGACCGCGCTGCGGCAGGTCCTCGGCAACCTCGTGGACAACGCGGTGCGGCACACGACAAGCGGTCGCGTGGTGGTCTTCTCGGAGCCGCACCGCCGCGGCATTGTGGTTGGCGTCCGAGACACCGGCATTGGTATAGATGCGGAGCATCTCCCCCGCATCTTCGAGCGCTTCTATCGTGTGGATCCGGGGCGTTCCCGTGAGCAAGGCGGGACCGGTCTTGGGCTCGCCATTGTGAAGCACCTCGTCGAGGCGCATGGCGGGCGCGTCCGCGCCGCGTCCGAGGTGGGGCACGGCACGAGCATCACCGCGCTCTTTCCCCACGCGGTGGCCTAGCGCGTCATCGGGGGCCCTCGCGGTCCCATCGGCGTCCGATTGTAACGGCCCGTTACAGTTTCGTTGCACATCCGTGGGGGGTCCGGTACGGGCCTGTCAGAGCTTTGAAGTGTTCCCGGGGAACCACTCATCCCGGGCACCCGAACCTTTGACTTCCTCACGAGACGCCAATGCGCCGTGTACTGCTGATTCTCTCTGCTGTTCTGTTGCTCCCTTTTGCGAACGTCGCGGCGCAGTCGCCGACGACCGGCCGCATCGTCGGGCGCGTGCTCGACGCCGCGACCGGAACCGGGCTCACCGACGCTGGCATCCAGGTGGTTGGCACCACCCTCGGCACCATGTCAGGTGTCGATGGTCGCTTCTCCTTGAATGCCGTCCCCGCAGGGACCGTGACCATCACGGTGCGTCGCATCGGCTACGCCCCGAAGACCATCACCGGCATCTTCCTCGAGGCCGGCAAGACGGTTGAGCAGGATGTCTCACTCGCCGCCGCCAGCGTCGAACTCACGGCGCAGGTCGTCACCGCCGCCGCCGAGCGCGGCACGGTGAACGAGGCGCTCGATCAGCAGCGCAACGCGACGGGCATCGTCAGCGCGGTTACCGCCGAGCAGATGGCGAAGAGCCCGGACAGCGACGCCGCCAAGGCGGTGCAGCGTGTCTCTGGTGTCACCGTGCAGGACGGCCGCAGCGTCTTCGTGCGTGGCCTCGGCGAGCGCTACACCGTCACCAATCTGAATGGCGCGCGACTCCCGAGCCCCGAGCCCGAGAAGCGTTTCGTCCCGCTCGACCTCTTCCCGTCCACGCTACTGCAGTCAATCAACGTCTCGAAGACCTTCACCCCCGATCTCTCCGGCGACTTCTCCGGCGCCTCGGTGGACATCCGCACGCGTGAGTATCCGGCGCGTCGCGCGCTGGCCTTCTCGTCCTCGATGGGCTTCAACGATGCCGTCACCGGCCAGAGCGTCGTGTCGGCACCGCGTGTTGGCACCGAGTGGCTCGGCTACGGCGGCTCGCAGCGCAATCTCCCGAGCGGCCTCGCCTCGGCGGGCGCGGTCGGCGGCCTTACGGATCGTACGCAGATCAATGGCGCGATCAATCAGCTTCGCAATGCCTGGACCCCGACCCAGATGAACGGCCTCCCCAACGGCTCGTTCGGCGTCTCACTCGGCGGCCAGGATCCGATTCTCGGCCTGCGCGTCGGCTATCTGGGCTCGTTCACCTACAGCATGTCGCACGAGATTCGTGCCGATGACTACCAGGCGAATCCCGTGCAGCGCGAGGGCCGTCCGGAAGTCCTCGAGAAGTGGGAAGGCGAAGGGAGCTCGCAGACCGCGCAGTGGGGTGGGTTGCTCAACCTCAGCGCGATGGTCACGCCGCGCTCGCTCATCTCGCTCAACAACACCTACACGCGCAGCGCAGACAACGACGCGCGCCGTTCCTCTGGCCCGGCCTTCAGCTTCGGCCTCGCAAACGTCGAGCGCATGACGCTCCGCTTCGTCGAGCGCTCGATCCGCAGCACGCAGCTCAAGGGTGAGCATGCGCTCACGGGCCGTCAGCAGTTCGACTGGCAGGTCTCGACCTCCGGCGTCACGCGCCTCGAGCCGGACCGTTCCGACCTCGTCTACGCGCAGTTCACGCAGGACGGGCCGTTCTCGTGGTCCGACGGCAACCCGGACGTGGCCCGCCGCACCTTCGGTGAGCTCGCCGAGAACAACATGTTCTACGCGGCGAACTACAAGATCCAGCTCGGCGCCGCCGCCGATGCGCCGGTGCTCAAGTTCGGTGGCGCATTCCGTACGACGGACCGCTCGGCCTTCAATCGTCAGTTCTCGATCGTCTCGACGCTCGTGCCGGTGACCGACCGCGCGCGGCGCGCCGAAGAGCTGTTCGATGGCCGCTACACGAGTGGCACCGACGACATCTTCAACATCATCAATGTGGCCGAGGACGGCGTGTACGATGCGTCGGAGCGGCTCACGGCCGGCTACATGATGGCCGAGATGCCGATTGGCTTCCGCTTCCGGCTGATTGCCGGTGCGCGCGTCGAGAATGCCGACATCAACGTCAGCACCGCGCTCTCTAACAACAACCGATTCGTCTCGACGCTCAACAACACCGACGTGTTGCCGGCGATCGTGCTCAACGTGCAGCTCGGCAACCGCTCGCAGCTCCGTGCCTCGGCGTCGCAGACGCTGGCGCGCCCGGAGTACCGCGAACTCTCGCCGGTGCAGTACCTCGAGGTGGTGGGTGGCCAGATCACCCGCGGCAATGGCGATCTCGTGCGCACGCTGATCCAGAACTATGACCTGAAGTACGAAGCCTTCCTCGCCTCTGGCGAACTGTTCAGCGTCGGCGTCTTCGCGAAGCGTTTTGATCGCCCGATCGAGCGCATTGACTTGGCGACGGGTGGCCAGGCCTTCGTTTCGTTCTTCAACGCCGAAGAGGCCTTCAACTACGGCTTCGAACTCGAGATGCGTAAGGCGCTCGGCTCCCTCACTCCGATGCTCGAGCCCTACGCGGTGTTCTCCAACCTGACGCTCATGAAGAGCGACATCACCGTGGGCTCGGGGGCGTCGGCGAACACCAATGCCAACCGCGCGATGATGGGCCAGGCGCCGTGGGTGGTGAACATGGGTGTCTCGCGCACCGGTGCCGCCGGCAGCTCGGCCACCGTGCTCTACTCGGCGGTCGGTCCTCGCATCTTCAGCGCGGGCACCGTCCCCTTCCCCGACGTGATCGAGCAGCCGCGTCACATGGTGGACCTCTCGGTGCGCATCCCGATGGGCGACCGCTGGGCGTGGAAGATGGACGCACGCAACCTGCTCGACGCGCCGTTCCGCCTCACGCAGGGCCCGGTGACGCGCGAATCGTTCCGCACGGGGCGCGTCCTCGCAATCGGTGTCAGCTGGAAGTAACGAAACGGTGTCGGGGGCGCCCCGCGCTCTTGACCTGACCGTGACAGAAGCATCGCCGAGGCATTACGAAGTCAGGCTTTTATAAGGGGTCGGCCCGCACAGGGCCGATCCCTTTTGACTTTCACACTCTACACCGAGTTGCTCATGTCCCTTGTCCGCTCGCGTTGGACCTCGCGGATCGCCGCGTTGGCCGCGCTATTCACCATCTCTGCATGCAGCGATGACGAAGGTCCGTCCGGCCCTGCCGCGCTGGTCGCCCCGACAGGTGCCGCCGTGACCGCGCTCTCCCCGACGAGCGTGCGCGTGACCTGGAACGCGGTGACCGATGCCGGTGCCTATGAAGTGGAGCGTGCGGCCGGCACCACCGGCGGCACCTTTACGCAGGTCGGTGTCGTGACCGCGCTGACCTTTGACAACACCGGCCTCACCGCCGAGTCCGATTATCGCTACCGCGTGCGCGCCGTCCGCACCGGCGAGAATGGTCCCTACACCGCCGAGCTCGCCGTACGCACGTCCGATCGCCCTGTGGTTCAGGTGACCGCCGACATCACGACGAACACGACGTGGACGTCGAACAACATCTATCAGCTCACGAAGATTATCTCGGTTGCCAATGGCGCGACCCTGACCGTGCAGGCTGGTACGCGCATCATCGGCGCGCCGATCACCGCTGGTGTTGCACCGGCCGTGACCGCCCTCATGGTGCTGCGTGGCTCGCGCATCGACGCCGTCGGCACCGCGGCTGCGCCGATCATCTTTACCTCCTCCGCTACCGCCGGCAACCGCTTCCCGGGTGACTGGGGCGGCATCATCCTCGTCGGCAACGCGACGTCGAACCGCACGGGTCGGACCGTCGTCGAAGGCCCGGCTCCAGCGGACACCGTCGGCTGGAACGGCGGCAACCTCGACAACGACAACTCCGGTTCGATGGTCTACACCCGCGTTGAGTTCGCTGGCGCCGCCGCGATCCTCAACGTGGAGCTCAATTCGTACTCGCTGTACGCCGTCGGCCGCTCGACGCGCTTTGAGTACAACCAGGCCATCCGTGGCCTCGACGACATGTTCGAGTGGTTCGGTGGCACCGTGGACTCGCGCTACCTCGTCTCGTACGAGTCGGGCGACGACCACTTCGACGCTGCCGAGGGTCACCGCGGGCGTCACCAGTACCTGATCGCGCTCCAGACCGGTCCTCGCGTTTCGCCGCGTCCGGGCAACCCGGGCTCGCTCTCCGGTGAGCAGAACGGCTTCGAAATCGACGGCTGCGGCTCGGCCTCTGGGACCTGCGCTGGCGGCTTCAGCTCGACCCCGTACTCGATGCCGGTGTTTGCGAACTTCACCATCATCGGCCCCGGGCCGGGCGTCCTGCCGGTTCGCGCCGGCGGCGACGGTGGCGTCGGCCTCCTCGTCCGTCGTGGCACGGGCGGCGTCTGGATGAACGGTGTGGTTGGCCGTTGGCCGGAAGCGGGTCTCTCGGTGTTCGATACGGAGACC
>JAULYZ010000046.1:0-42738 GCA_032117595.1 Acidimicrobiia bacterium
AAATCGCAGCCGTCAACGTCGTCTTCCCATGGTCAATATGACCCATCGTCCCAATATTCACATGGGGCTTCGTACGCTCGAACTTTGCCTTGCTCATGATGCTTTCTTCCTCGAAGTGCTGTGCTGTGCGGTGGGGTTTCGTAGCGGCGATCGGGATCGAACCGATGACCTTCCGATTATGAGCCGGATGCTCTGACCAACTGAGCTACGCCGCCAACGGCCCGGTTGCCCGGGGAGTGGCTGGTCGGGCAGCTGCTCGACCTGGGTTCGACCATCGGACGAGCCGGTGGCCGGAGCCCTCTGTGGGAATCGAACCCACGACCTTTTCCTTACCATGGAAACGCTCTGCCGACTGAGCTAAGAGGGCGGGCGCGGCAGGGCCGCGGACCGACGTGCCAGCATAGCGGCGGGCCCCTCGCAGCAACCACCGAACGTCCCGGTGAATCCGGCCCTCCGGCGAGGCTCCGAGGAGCATGCCTCGGAGCGTTCGGAGATCCGCGGCAGCGTGCCCGAGCCCCTGCCCGAAACCCTGCCCGGGGCTGGCAGTGGGGCCGGGTACCGTCTCGGGTGGTGAGCAACTCGACCGGGATCTCCCTTCGGCCGGCGTCGATCAGCGACGCCGAGGCCATCCGGGCCATCTACAACTACGAGGTCGAGCACACCACGGCCACCTTCGACCTCGTTGCCCGCAGCCTCGCCGACCAAGAGACCTGGATCGCCGAGCGGTCGGGGGCCTTCACGGTGATCGTGGCCACCGACACGACCTCCGGTGAGGTGCTCGGGTTCGCAGGGCTCTCCCCCTACAAGGAGCGGGCTGCCTACCGGACCTCGGTCGAGGACTCGGTGTACGTGCGCCGGGACTCCCATGGCCGGGGGATCGGCGGTCTCCTGCTGAACCACGTGCTCGACCTCGCCGCCGACTCCGGCTTCCACGTGGTGATGGCCCGGATCGAGGCCTCGGGGACGGCCTCGCTGTCGCTCCACGAGCGCTGCGGATTCCGCCTGGTCGGTATCGAACGGGAGATCGGGCGGAAGTTCAACCGCTGGCTCGACGTGGCGCTCATGCAGTGCGTCCTGCACGAGCGCGCTGATGCTCGGGCATAGCCGCCGCTTCGCTTCGGCATAGCCCGCGCGCGGCTCACCCGATGGTCAGAGCGAGAGCCCTTGTGACTCGGCCTCATCGGCGAGGGCGAGCCAGGTCGTCTCGGCATCGGCGACCGAGGCGTCGGCAGCGGCCAGCGCCCTGCTGAGCTCGGTGAGGCGGGAGTGTTCTGACGGATCGGCCGTTGCGAGTTCCCGGCCAAGACGGTCACGCTCGGCGGTGGCCGATGAGAGCGTCCGCTCGGCCTCGCCCAGGAGTCGACGCAGCGTCGAGGGGCTGCGACCCGAGCGGTTCGGGCCGGCCGGCGTCGATGCACCGGTCGGCACGGGGCGTGCAGAGCGAACAACCCCGGTGCCCGCTGGAGCCGGCCGGTTCACGCGCTCGCCAAGCCATCCGGCGACCCCGCCGCGCACCCCCCGGATTCCACCGGACTCCACCGCCACCACCTCGTGGACAACACGGTCGAGAAAGACGCGGTCGTGGCTCGTGACCACCACAATGCCCGGCCAGTCGTCGAGGAAGTCCTCGAGTGCGCGCAGCGTGTCGAGGTCGAGGTCGTTCGTGGGTTCGTCCAGTAACAGCACGTTCGGCTGCTGCACCAAGGTGAGCAGCAGTTGCAGACGGCGGCGCTCCCCGCCCGAGAGCTGCCCGACGACGGCGAACTGCGCGTCCCCGTCGAACCAGAAGCGCTCCATGAGCTTCTGGTCCTCGAGCGTCGGGGCCGCCTTCGTAGGGCCCGCAACGGCATCGCGCACGCGCTTGGAGTCGTCGAGTTCTGTCCCCAACTGGTCGTAGTACCCGATTGCCACGGTGGAACCGCGGTCGATGCGGCCATCAGTGGGAGCGCGTCGACCGGCAAGGAGATCGAGGAGTGTGGACTTGCCGGCGCCGTTCGCGCCCACGAGTCCGATGCGATCACCGGGCTCGAGCATGAGGTTCACACCGGTGAGCACTGGGCTCACCGCGCCCGGCCAACGGAAACCCACACCGTCGAGTTCGATGCCCTTGCTGCCGAGGCGGGCCGTGCCGAGCGAGAGTCCCAGCTCGCCAGACCGCGCTGCCGACTGCGCCTTCCGGTTGATCAACTCGGTGGCGGCATCGATGCGGGCCTTGGACTTACTGGTCCGGGCAGGGGCACCGCGACGCAACCACTCGAGTTCGGTGCGCGCCAGGTTCCTGCGTTTGCGCTCGGCGAGTGCTGCTGCCTCCTCGCGCGCCGCTCGTCCGGTGAGGTACGCCGCATAACCGGATCCGGCGTGCTGGCCCTGCGGCACGTGCAGGAAACCCTGTCCGCGATCCAGTTCGAGCACCTTGGTGGTGACGCGATCGAGGAGGTGGCGATCGTGGGTGACCAGCACGAGGCCACCCCGGAACGTCGCAAGTTGCTCCTCGAGAAACGCGATGGCGTCGAGATCGAGGTGGTTGGTGGGCTCGTCGAGAACGAGCACCTCCCACTCCTGGTGCAGCAGTCGCGCCAGCGCAGCCCGCTTTCGCTGGCCGCCCGAGAGTTCGGCGGTGTCGACGTCGCGAAGTGCCGACATACCCAGACGATCCAGTGCTGCCTCGCCGCGCCAGTCGCCGCCCACCGCAGCGACCACCGAGCCGGGTGGCAGCGAGGGGTCTTGGTCGAGCACCCCGACCCGTGCACCGCGCCCGAAGCGAACGGTGCCGCTGTCGGGCTGCTGGGTCCCTGCGAGCACCCTCAGCAGCGTGCTCTTGCCGGTGCCGTTGAGTCCGACCACACCGATCCGGTCACCGTCAGACACCGTGAGCGAGACGCTCGTGAACAAGGGCCGATTGGGCAACGACACCGACACGGACTCGGCATCGATGAGGATCACCCACGAGACGGTAGCGGCGACACTCCGACGCGCCGACGGGTTACTGACTCATCAGTCACTGACTGACGCGCGGGTTAGTCGCAATTGCCCGACGGTGCCGGTACCTTCCTCGAGCCCTGTCGGCACGATCGGCAGTGCAAGCCGCACTGCGAGCACCGCAGTGAAGTCCACCGTCCGAACCCTTTCCCAAGAAGGTGATCTTTCTCCCCAAGGAGTCCCCCATGACAGCGTTGAGCGCCAAGGTCGAGCAGTTCCTCCGCGAACAGCAGCCCGCAACCCCGTTCGTCGTCATCGATCTCGACCTCGTCGAGGAGCGATACCACCAGCTGGCTGAGGCCATTCCCGGTTCCGTCACCTACTACGCGGTGAAGGCGAACCCGGCGGCCCCGATCCTCGAGCGCCTCGCACGACTCGGGTCGTCGTTCGATGTTGCGAGTCCCGGTGAGATTGACCTGTGTCTCGCCGCCGGGATCCCCGCAGATCGAATCTCCTACGGGAACACCATCAAGAAGCGGCGAGACATTGCGTACGCCCACTCGGTCGGCGTCACGAAGTTCACCGTGGACTCGATGGAGGAACTCGAGAAGGTGGCAGAGGAGGCCCCCGGGTCGAGCGTGTGCGTTCGCCTGCGCCACGACTGCGGAGGTGCCGATTGGCCGCTCTCGCGCAAGTTCGGCTGCGAGGCACCCGACGTGGTGCGACTCCTCGTTGCGGCCACCGAGCGCGGCCTGCGATGTGGTGTCTCGTTCCACGTCGGCTCGCAACAGCGCGATCTCGATGCCTGGGACGACACCCTCGCCCGCGCAGCGTGGGCCTTCAGTGAGGCGCGTCGTCTCGGCGCCACCCCGACCTTCCTCAACCTCGGCGGCGGCTTCCCCGGCACCTACCGCGAGGCCTGCCCCAGCATTCCTGCGTACGGCGCTGCGGTGCGCGAGGCGCTGGCCAAGTGGTTCCCCGAGGGACTCGACGAGGTCATGGTGGAACCAGGCCGCTACATGGTGGCCGATGCGGGAATCATGCGCACCGAAGTGGTGCTGGTGTCGCGACGTTCACCCGAGGATTTCGAGCGCTGGGTGTATCTCGACTGCGGCAAGTTCCACGGACTCGCCGAGACGATGGACGAAGCGATTCGTTACCGGATCCGCACTCCGTACGACGGGCAGGATGTTCCGACGGGAGCCGTCGCCATCGCCGGCCCGACCTGCGACTCGGCCGATGTGCTGTACGAGAAGAGTGCGTACGAGTTGCCCCTTGCGCTTCGCGAGGGCGATTTTGTCGACATCCTCTCGACGGGTGCCTACACCACGACCTATTCATCCGTCGGGTTCAACGGCTTCCCGCCACTGAGGGACTACTACGTGTAACGCTGAGGCGAACGGCCGAGTTCGTTTCGCTGGAGGAGTCTCAAGGGGGGAAGGTTTCCTTCCCCCCTTGATCTCTACTGGTGGGCCGAGAAGGATTCGAACCTCCGTAGGCAGTGCCGGTTGATTTACAGTCAACTCCCTTTGGCCACTCGGGCATCGACCCCAGCAGCCCGCGATGGTAGCGGCGGGACGGCCGGGGGCACACTCGCTGCCAGTACTCTCGCGGCATGCCCAGCTTCGACGTGGTCTCCGAGATCGACCATCAGGAACTCCGCAACGCAGTGGACCAAGCCCAGCGGGAGCTCGCCCAGCGTTTCGACTTCAAGAACACCGACTCCTCGATCGAGCAGAAGGAGCTCGTGCTCACCCTGAGGTCCGTCACCGAGGACCGCATCCGGGCCGTCCGGCAGGTGCTCGAGGAGAAGCTCGTCAAGCGCGGGCTCTCGCTCAAGGGCATCGACTGGGGCAAGGTCGAGGAGGCATCCGGGTCCACCGCCCGACAGGTGGTCACCATCAAGGCCGGCATCTCCTCCGACAAGGCCCGCGAGATCAACAAGCTCATCAAGGAAAAGGGGCCCAAGGGCGTCACCTCCCAGACCATGGGTGAGCAGATCCGGGTCACGAGCAAGAAGCGCGACGACCTGCAGGCCGTGATCACACTGCTCAAGGGGTCGGACCTCGACATCCCGATGCAGTACACGAACTTCCGCGACTGACTCCCGCCCCCCGGCGCGGCCCGCGCCGAGCCGGCTCAGTCCTCCGAGGGTGTCTCTGCGGCGCGGCGCTGGAGTTCGTTCACCACGTTCGCATCGGCGAGCGTGGTGGTGTCACCGAGGTTGCGTCCCTCGGCCACGTCGCGCAGCAGGCGACGCATGATCTTGCCGCTGCGCGTCTTGGGCAGGTCCGGTGTGAAGTAGATCGTCTTGGGCTTGGCGATGGCACCGATCTCCTTCGCCACATGGTTGCGGAGGTCGCCCTCGTTCACCTCGAGGCCCGACCGCAGGATCACGTAGGCGATGATCGCCTGACCCGTGGTGGCATCGTTCGCCCCCACCACTGCGGCCTCTGCCACCGAGGGGTGCGACACGAGCGCCGACTCCACCTCGGTGGTGGAAATGCGGTGGCCCGACACGTTCATCACGTCGTCCACGCGACCGAGGAGCCACAGGTAGCCCTCGTCGTCGAGCTTGCAGCCATCGCCCGCGAAGTAACGCCCATCGAAACGGCCCCAGTAGGTCTCGAGGTACCGCTGCGGGTCACCCCAGATCCCGCGCAACATCGACGGCCACGGATGGGTGAGCGTGAGGTAGCCGCCGCCGCGCGACACATGCTTGCCCTCGTCGTCCACCACCTCGGCACCGATGCCGGGGAGCGGGAAGGTGGCCGAACCCGGCTTGAGCGTGGTGGCGCCGGGCAGCGGGCTGATCATGATGCCCCCGGTCTCGGTCTGCCACCAGGTGTCGACGATGGGACAGTTCCCGCGGCCGATGTGCTCGTGGTACCACATCCACGCCTCGGGGTTGATGGGCTCGCCCACCGAGCCGAGGACGCGCAATGACGACAGATCGTGCTTGGCCGGTTCCTCGCCACCCCACTTCATGAAGGTTCGGATCGCCGTGGGCGCGGTGTAGAAGATCGTGACCTTGTACTTCTCCACGATCGACCACAGACGGTCGTTGCCGGGAAAGTTCGGCACACCCTCGTAGATCACGCTCGTGGCGCCGTTCGCGAGCGGCCCGTACACGATGTAGCTGTGGCCGGTCACCCAGCCGACATCGGCGGTGCACCAGTAGATGTCGGAGTCGGCGTGCAGGTCGAACACGTATTTGTGAGTGAAGGCAACCTGCGTGAGATACCCACCGGTGGTGTGCATGATTCCCTTGGGCTTGCCGGTGGTACCCGAGGTGTAGAGCAGGAACAGCAACTGCTCGGAATCCATCGGCTCGGCGGGGCACTCGGCCGAGGCCGACGCCACGAGATCGTGGTACCAGTGGTCGCGGCCGGGCGTCATGTCGACCGGATTGTTCCCGCGGCGCACGACCACCACGTTCTCGATGCTGGGCGTGTGCTGCAGTGCATCGTCTGCCTGTGGCTTCAGCGCGAACACCTCACCGCGCCGGTACCCGCCGTCGGCGGTGATGAGCACCTTTGCCTCGGCATCGTTGATGCGATCGGCAAGCGCCTGCGACGAGAAGCCACCGAACACCACGCTGTGCGCAGCACCGATACGGGCACAGGCGAGCATGGCCACGGCCGCCTCGGGGATCATCGGCAGGTAGATGTTCACGCGGTCGCCACGGCTCACACCAAGTGACTTGAGCGCATTCGCGAACTTGCTCACCTCGGCGAGCAGTTCTGCGTAGGTGATCACCCGTGAGTCGCCGGGCTCACCCTCCCAGTAGAACGCCACCTTGTCACCGCGTCCGGCGAGGACATGACGGTCGAGACAGTTGTAGGCAACGTTGAGCTCACCACCGATGAACCACTTCGAGTACGGCAGGTTCCACTCGCAGATGGTGTGCCAATCCTTCGACCACGTCACCAGGTCTGCAGCCTGCCGGGCCCAGAAGCCCTCGAAGTCGGCGTTGCCGTCGTCGTACCAATCTGCTCCGGTGATGTGTGCCCGCTGCTTGAACGCCGCCGACGGCGGGAACTTGCGGTTCTCGAGCATGAGGTCGTCGATCGCCTTGTCGGCCATGTCGTTGGTCCCCTCGTGGCGTGGTCAGGTGGGGCGAATCTATTCGACCCGGGGGACGGGTCAGTAGGCCGCTACGAGGTCGGCCACCATCACGAGATCTGCACCGGCCGGCAGCCCGAGGGACTCCTCGCCCAGGCCCCCGAAGATCGTGGTCCCCGGACAGGTGACCTGACGACGACCGCCCACCTTCATCCCGATCAGGCCGTCGATGAGGCAGTCGATGTTGCCGTCCTTGAACAACTCGATGGTGGCTCGCTGGGCGCCCCACGAGGAGGTGAGCTTCTCACCCGTATCGCCGCGGTAGAAGATGTAGTCGAACGTGACGATCTGGCCGTCTTTCACGGTGGCGCCCGTGCCGGGGACGAGTTCGTCGATGACGACCTCGGTTGCCTTGGTGGGCTTGATCACCAGAACTGGCTCATCGGCAGCCGTCGAGGCACGCAACACGGCAACGACGTCGATCACGAAGGTGAGCGCCTCGTTGGGACCGATGATGTCGCCCTGCGACTGCTCGCCGTAGGCGAGCGAGCCCGGGATATCGAGCTGCCGTCGGCCCCCGGCCTTGGCGCCGACGAGTCCCTTCTCCCAGCCCTGGATGACGGAGTTCGCGCCGAGTGTCACCTCGAAGGGTGCACCGCTGTCGAAGTTGTTGTCGAACTCCTTACCGTCACGCGAGCGGACACCCACGTAGTACACGACGACCGTGTCGCCCTCCACCGCTGCGTCACCGGTTCCGGGGGTGAGATCGGTGATCTTCAGTTCGGTGGGCAGGGCTGCGGGGATCTTGACCTCGGGCTTGGGCAACGGTGCACGCGTGGGCCGGGGGACGGTGCTGCTCGTTGCGGCGACCGAGTCGTCGGCCCCTGCGGGTTCGGTGCCCGACGTGGTGTCCGAGTCGCTATCGCCACTGCATGCCGAGACGAGAACGATGGAGGCAGCAAGAGCTACAACGAGTTTGCGCATCCAGCGATGGTACCGGGATGACGACAGGGCGCGGGTTCAGTCAGGCTGCGGAGCGACGGCGAACCGTGAGCAGTGCCCCTGCTGCGAGCAGAGCAGCCGCCAGCGCGACCGTCGGCATGGTGTTGGATCCCGAGGGCGGCAACTTGGCGGGAGCGAGTCTGAGGTTGTCGCAGCCGTAGTTCTGCCCGTTTGTCGGGAACTCAATCGTGTTGTAGTTGATGGGCCCCGGAATCGTGATGGTCTGCCAGACGTCAATGTCGCCGAAGGTGACGCCCACCTGAGCGACGAGGTCGATGCCGTTCCTCAACTGCACCGCCATTTCGAGCCCCGTGGGCGAACCAGCCGAACGAGCGCAGTCGATCGAGAAGAACGATTGGGGCTCACTGAATGCAATGGTCATGGTCGCACCGGCGTTGCTCCCGATGAACTGACGACCATTCGTGCCCACGAGGCCCCAGTTGGTCCGGGCATCGTCACGGACGATGCCAAATGCGTTCGTGATCGTCATGCCGAGGGACGTGTAGTAGGAGAAGTCGTCGGAGAAGTCGTCAGGATTCCCGATGGCAGGCTGCTCGAAATCGATCGTCGCGGGCGGCTCGGCGGCATCGGCGCTGCTCGCAATTCCGGTCAGGGACGCGGAGAGGGCGAGTGAGGCAAGAGCGACTCTCAACAGTGAAATCCTTGTCATGGGGCGAGCATAAACGGTTGACCGCCGAGCCACCTCGCTCAGGCCCCACCGGCGACAGTCGTGGGCCTCCGTACCCGATCGGCTTGCACCCTTGCTGGGCTAAGCAGCGCACCACGGGCGCTCAGGCGTCGACAACCCACTCGAGCACGGTGAACGCACCGAGCCCTGCCGGGTCGCAGAGCGCCTCGGCCTCGCGGAGCCGACTCCGACCGGTCATCGCACGAAGGTCGGGCGCTGACGCCTTCTCCTCCCACCAGCGACGTCCTTCGTCGACAAGATCGTCGATGCCCCACAACTGCAACCACTGCGCCTGCGAACGGATGGCATCGGCCTCACGCACACCCAGCGAGAGTTGGTCGATGCACACCTCGGCGGTGATGTCCTGACTCCCGGGCGCCACGAGGTAATGGGCACCACGCTGTTGCTGGCGGTAGGTGCGGAGCCAGTCCCGCCAGGGACGCATCGCCAGCGACGCAGTGATGCCGGCGCAGTAGTCGATCACCACGACTCTCCCCTGCGTCATGCAGGACAGCGCGCCGGTCAACCACTCGCTCGCGCGGTCCTGCAGCGGGGCTCGAGAACCCAACGGCACAGCGCTCTGCGGGAGCACTCCGGGAACCCCGTCGAAGTTCACCAACACCTCCACCCATCGTCCCGACTGCTCGGTGACGAAGGCTTCCCGCCAGCCGCCGTCCCACACGGCGAGGCGAAACGGGAGGTTGTCGAGCAACTCGTTCGCAATCACGAACCCATGCTCGATACGAGGCGGCATCTCGGCGACGGAGAGCACCCCGGCGGGATGGCGGTCTCGCTGCGCTGCACTCGCCTCCACGCACGTGTACCGGAGCGCGCCGGCCCGCTGTGCATCGCCCCGTGCAGCGAGTACCGAACGAGCCAGCGTTCCCGGGCCTGCTCCGGCATCGACGACGTCGAAGGTTCCGGGTGATCCCTGGCGGCGCCACTCGGCATCGATCGCTCTCGCGACCACTGCTCCGAAGAGCGGGCCGACCTCCGGCGAGGTGAGGAAGTCACCTCGCCGACCCGCGACTCCACCCGTCGAGTAGAAGCCGTGCGGCCCGTACAGGGCGAGGTCCATGAATTCGTCGAAACGCAGCAGATCGGGTGATCCGGCGCCACTCATCAGTGTTCCCCTCCCGACCGGGGACGGTCAGGGAAGCAGGATGCCGGCAAGGTCGAGCTGGTCGCCGAAGCGGAGCACGAGATTGGGCAGCACGCCGAGGACGAGCGTTGCTGCGCCGCAGATCACGAGCGCAGCGCCGAGTGAACCAGGCACCGTGATCCGGCGGGTGTCGCCGTCGGGCACCGGGCGCATCCACATCTCGCGCAGGACGTTGCCGTAGTAGCCCACGGCAATCACGGCGTTCACCATGCCGAGTACGGCGAGGGTGATCGCCCAGGCGGATCCGTCGGCGGCGAGCGCCCGGATCACCGTGAACTTTGCGATCCAGCCACCAAGCGGCGGGATACCGGCGAGCGAGCCGACGAAGATCGTCATGGCAATCGCGAGCGCGGGCGAGTACGAGAAGAGACCGCCGAAGCTCGAGATCTCGCCACTTCGCGTCTTGCGTGCGACCGCCAGCACCACGCCGAAGGCGCCGAGGTTCATCGCTGCGTACACCAGCAGGTACGTCACGATCGCCGTGAGTGAATCACGGTTCATGGTGAGGACCCCGCCGTCGTTCGTCCATGCGAAGGCCAGCGGCATGATGATGAACCCGCCCTGGCTCACCGACGAGTAGGCGAGCATTCGCACGATGTTCGTCTGCTTCAGCGCAAGGACGTTCCCCACCGTCATCGTGACCACGGCAAGAACCCAGAAGAGGGGCTTCCACACGTCGATGCCGTCCGGGAACCCGACGAACACGAGGGTCATGAGCGCAACGAAGCCGGCTGCCTTGGACGCAACCGAGAGAAACGCGGTGACCGGCGTGGGGGCGCCTTCGTAGGTGTCGGGGGCCCACTGGTGGAACGGCACTGCGGAGACCTTGAAGGCAAAGCCGATGAGCACGAAGACGATGCCGAGTGCAGAGGCTGAGTCGACACCGTTCGAGCGGATCGCCTCGCCGATGCCGGACAGCACGGTGGTCTTCGTCGTGCCGTACAACAGCGACATGCCATAGAGCATCACCGCCGAGGCGAACACGCCGAGGAGGTAGTACTTGACGCTGGCCTCATTGCTCTTGGTGTCGCGCTTGCGCCAACCCGCAAGCATGTACGCCGGGATCGAGAGGAACTCGAGCGCCACGAAGATCGAGATGAGGTCACGGCTCGACGCCATCATCACCATGCCGAGCGCGCTGGTGAGCAGCAGGAAGTAGTACTCGCCCTCGTAGTAGTCGCCCTCGTCCACGTAGGTGGTGGACAACAGGATCACCACATAGGTCGCGATGAGGAAGAGTGCCTTGAGCACCAGCGAGAAGTCGTCCACCACGTAGCCGCCGGAGAACATCACTCGTGCCGGTTGGTCGCTGACTGCGAGGGTGAGCACCGGGATGAGTGCACCGAGGACCCCGAAACCGCCGAGCGTTGCGGTCATCCACTTGCGGTGCTCGGGCAGGAACAGGTCGAGGAGCAGCACCATGCAGACGACGCCCGCCAGCACGATCTCGGGTGCAAGCGCGTGGTAGTCGATGGTCGGGGCGGTCCATGCCTCCCCCGATGCCTGAGCGACCAATGCGGCGAGCACGGATTCAGCCCCCGAACTTCGAGGAGATCAGCGACACAGCGGGGTCGAACACCTTGAACATCGCCTGCGGATAGACGCCGAAGAACACGATTGCGGCGAGCAGCGGGGCCCAGGCAATCCATTCGAGGATGCCCACGTCGCGGAGCCGCTCGTGGCCGTGGTCGTCACCGTGGCCGGCATCGTGCGAGTCGGCGGCATGAGCGTCGTGGCCGTGTGCCCCGTGCCCGTGGTCGTCGTGCTGCTCGTCGGCGTCGGCACCGAGACCGGCGAACTCCGGTGTCGGCGTCCCGAAGGCGGTGCGCTGGTAGAGCCACAGCAGGTAGGCGGCAGCGAACACGGTTCCGATCGCCGCGATGATCATGTAGGTGCGGAAGGTCTCCACGGGCAGCTCGGCGATGCCGAGGTCGACATTGCCCTTGGCCGGCTGGAAGGCGGAGAGGATGGCCGGGAACTCGCCCCAGAAACCGGCGAGGCCGGGCAGACCCAGCGAGGCCATGGCGCAGAAGCCGAGGATCCAACCGATTCGCGGGATCTGCTTGAGCATGCCCGAGAGTCGCTTGATCTCGAGCGTGTGGTAGCGGTCCTTCACCGAGCCGGCGACGAAGAACAGCATGCCGGTGATGAGGCCGTGGGCGACCATGCCGAACATCGCTGCATTGATGCCGTAGCTCGTGAGGGTGGAGATACCGAGCATCACGAAGCCCATGTGTGCCACCGAGGAGAAGGCGATGAGTCGCTTCATATCGGTCTGGGCGAGACAGCACCAGGCTCCGTAGATGATGCCGATCACCGACAGCAGGCCGATCCACGGGGCGAAGTCGGCTGCCGACTGCGGCAGGATCGGAAGGGCAATCCGCACGAAGCCGTAGGTGCCGAGTTTCAGCAGGATCGCGGCAAGGATCACCGAGCCCTGCGTGGGGGCCTGAGTGTGAGCGTCGGGCAACCACGTGTGGAACGGGAACATGGGCACCTTCACGGCGAAGCCGAGGGCCATGCCGGCGAAGATGAGGTTCATCGTGGTGGTGGTGAGCCCACCCTCGGCCAGCTTCTGCTGCACCAAGTCGGCCAACTCCGTCATCGAGAAGGTGGTGGCGCCCGTCTTGAAGTACAGGGCGAGGAAGGCCACGAGCATGAAGGCCGAGCCGAACATCGTGTAGATGAAGAACTTCAGCGAGGCGTACTGACGGTTCTCGCCGCCCCACACGCCGATCATGAAGTACATCGGCAGCAGGACGATCTCGAAGAACACGAAGAACAGGATCAAGTCCTGGGCCACGAAGGTTCCTGCCATGCCCACCTGAAGGATCAGCATCAGGATGAAGAACGCCTTCGGGTTGCCGGGTGACGGCACGTGGTTCCACGAATAGATCATCACGAGCACCGTGATGACCATCGAGAGGAAGTAGAGCGGCAGGCTGATGCCGTCGAGCCCGACGATGTACCGCGAGTTGATCACGTCGATCCACGATGCGTTCACCGCGAACTGCAGCTTGTCGGCCTGGTCGTAGTCGAAGACGGCAAGGGTGTAGATACCCACGCCGAGCGTGGCGAGGGCCGTGACGACTCCCACGCCCTTGATCATGAGCTCGTCGCTCTTCGGGATGAACATCATGATCAGGGCACCTGCGAGCGGCAGGAACACCCCGACGCTCAGTACCCAGTTCTGATCAGTCAACATCTCGCTACTCCCTAGCTGTTCACGAGGACGAGGATGAGGGCAGCGAGTGCAGCAGCTGCGAACAGCAGCGCTCCGTACTGGCTGACCTTGCCGGATTGAGTGGGACGCAGTGCCGACCCGGTGCCGCGGGCCGCGGCTCCCGAACCATTCACCACACCGTCGACCAGACCCTGATCGACAACCTTGTAGGTGATCTCACCGACCTTGCGGCCGGTTCGACCCGCACCGTTCACGATGCCGTCGAGGATGTTCTGGTTGACCCAGTACATCGCCCGTGCGAGCGGGTGGGCCACGCCGCGCACGATGACCTTCTCGTAGAGATGGTCGAGGTAGTACTTGTTCCAGAGGAACTTGTACCCAGCCCGGGCGAGAGCGTTGCGCTCCGTGAGCCCGACAAGGCGCCGGTTCCGGCGTTGGTAATAGAGGACGCAGAACGCAGCGCTCAGCAGCAACCCGATCACCACGGCCGCAAGGGCGGGAAGCGCCTTCACCCACTTGAATTTGTGGTGGAGGATCCCCGGCGCGTAACAGGCCTTGCCCTCGGGTGGCACGTAGCCCGGCGTACCGCACTTGCCGGTGAGCTTGCCCTCCTCGATGCGGCCGTTCGGGTAGCCGGGCTTCTTCTTCTCGCCCTCGGCGGGTTCCTCGCCAGCCGAAACGAGCGCACTACGGGCGGCGCCCTCGGAGTGGGCCTCCTTGGAGGACTCCGGGTAGTCACCGGTGCCCTCGCTCGCGTAGCCGGTATCGAGCAGCACGGGTTCGGCCTTGGGCTCGACCCACTCCTCGAACTTGAAGATGTTGAGTGCAGGTGCGTTCAGGAGACCCGCTGCAATCGAGAGTACGGCAAGGATGGCGATCGGAGCCTTGATGAGCCACGGCGACTCGTGCGGCCCGGCGTGGGCGCCGTGATCGTCGTGCGAATCGTGTGTGTCGTGAGCGGCGTGCGCGTCTGCGGCACCGTGCGCTGCGTGTGCATCGCCGTGAGAGTCCTCGTGGATGCCGGCAGCAGCACCGCGGGGCTTGCCGAGGAACGTGAGGTACGTAGCCCGGGTCATGTAGGCCGTGGTGAGGAAGGCACCAGCGATACCGATTCCGAAGAACCACCAGTACTGGTTCGCTCCCGCAAAGTCGATGATCTCATCCTTCGAGTACCAACCGGCGAAGAACGGCACGCCGGCGAGCGCCATCGACGACACGACCCAGCACACGAACGTGACGGGCATCTTCCTTGCGAGACCGCCCATGTCCTTCTTCATGTCGAAGGAGTGGTGCGAGCCGCTGTGCGCCACCGAGCCGGCGCAGAGGAACAGGCAGCACTTGAAGAAGGCGTGGGTCCAGATGTGGAACACCGCAGGGGTCCAGGCACCAACCCCGAGTCCCATCATCATGTAGCCCAGCTGGCTGACGGTGGAATACGCGAGCACCTTCTTGATGTCGGTCTGCACGAAGGCGAGCAGGGCCGCAACGATGATGGTGACCCCACCGATCACGGCGATGAAGTTCACGTCCGTGTCGAGGATTCGCAGCCCCTCGAAGAACACCGGGTAGATGCGTGCCACGAGGAACACACCGGCCACCACCATGGTGGACGAGTGGAGCAGCGACGACACCGGGGTGGGACCGGCCATTGCGTCGGGCAGCCAGGTATGGAGCGGGAACTGACCGCTCTTGCCGATGGCTGCGATGAACAGCGCAACTGCGCCCCACGTGATCACCGACTTGTACTGCGGGTCGCCGGCGAGCGCCCACCGGGAGATCGCCTCGATGCTGAACCCCGAGTACTGGTCCTGGAGCCCGTTGGCGTTGATCCACTTCTGGGCGCTGAGCGCCACGATGGCGGTTCCGACCAGCAGGCCGACGTCACCGGTACGAACCGTGAAGAAGGCCTTGAGCGAAGCCCGGCTGTTGGCGCCGTCCTCCCACCAGTGCCCGATGAGCATGAACGAGCAGAGACCCATCAACTCCCAGCCGAGGATCAACTGCACCATGTTCTCGGCGAGCACCATCACGAGCATCCCGGAGGAGAACAGCGTGAGTGCTGCGAAGAAGTGCGTGTAGCGGCGGTCGCCCTTCAGGTACTCGAGTGAGTAGATCTGCACGAGGGTGGAGATGAAGGCCACGAGGAGCAGTGCCATGACGGAGAGCCCGTCGATCTGCTGGCCGAGGCCGATCTCGATGCCACCGGACTGCCACCACACCCAGGTCCGGCGGATCGGGGCGGTGTAGGAGTGGCCATCCGCGTAGTCGATCCATTGCAGCGCAGCACCGGCGGCGAGCACCAGCGAACCGACCATCGATGCGATGCCGATGAGGCTCCCGCCGCCCGGCACGGTGAACCTGCCCACCCGGAGATCGGGGATTCGCTTGCCCACTGCGAGGATCGCGACGAACGCAATCGCGGGGATCAGGGGGATGAGATAGGCGTTGTCCAGGAACCAGCCGGGAACAGCGGACGTGGAAGCAGAGGCGTTCATCAGCCCTTCATCTCCGAGAGTTCGTCGAGGGCGATGGAGCGGCGGTTTCGGTACACGAGGAGAACGAGGGCCAGACCCACGCCGACCTCGGCCGCGGCTACCGCAATGATGTAGAGGGCGAAGGTGTGACCCGCCGCATCACCGCCGTTACGGAGCGCAAAGGCGATGAGGTTCATGTTCACGGCGTTGAGGATCAACTCGATCGACATCAACACGAGCACGGCGTTCTTCCGGGCGATGACGCCATAGACACCGATGGCGAACAGCACGGCGCCGAGGAGGAGGAACTGATTGACGAGCATCTCAGTCCTTTCTCGCCAGGACGATGGCGCCCACGAGGGCGGCGAGGAGCACGAACGACAGCGCCCAGAAGGGCAGGAGGTAGGGCTTGAAGATGGAGTCGCTGATCGCCTGCACCGGCACGTTCGGGACGTCGCCGGGGTTGTCGACCACCTTGTCGTCGCCGAAGGTGTCGATGAGGACGTACACGAGCGTTCCGAGCACGAGCAGGGCGACTGGGATCCCCAGCGCCCAGTTCTTGTTGTTGAGGTCCTTCGCCTTGCCGAGCTGTGCCCGGGTGAGCATGGTTCCGAAGAGGAACAGCACGGTGACGGCGCCGATGTAGACGAGCACCTGTGTGACAGCAACGAACTCGGCAGAGAGGATGATGTACTGCGCAGCGGCACCCGCGAGTACGAGGACCAGCCAGAGGGCGGCATGGACCACGTTCTTGCTCGTGACGACGCGGAGGGCACCCACCACCATCATCAGAGCCACGATTCCGAAGGCGATGTTCTGGGCGACGAGTCCGCTGGAGGCAAGCATCACTTCTTGCCCTTCTTGTCGGCACCGGCCTCGAGTTCGGGCGCCTCGGGAACGGTCTCCATCCACTCGCCGAGCTTGACCTTGTCGTGCAGCAGGTCGGCGATGCGGGGCTCGGAGTACTCGAACTCGGGGCTCCAGAAGAGCGCGTCGAAGGGGCAGACCTCGACGCAGATCCCGCAGTACATGCAGAGGGCGTAGTCGATGTCGAATCGATCGAGGCGGTTGACCTGGCGCGGCTTGCCGCCGGCGCGTCGCGGCGGGGCCAGATCCTTGTGGCCCTCGATGTAGATGCACCAGTCGGGGCAGCTACGGGCGCAGAGCATGCAGGCCGTGCAGTTGTCCTCACGCAGTGCGATGACACCACGCGCACGGACAGGCGGTGCTTCTTTCTCTCGTGGGTACTGGATCGTGTTCGACCCGACCGACGGCGCAGGGAACAGGGACTTGGCGCCGCGCTTCGGGAAGAGGGTGCGGGCGGCCGTGCGCGCCGTGACGCCGAGGCCCTTGATGAGCCCGGGGACCTGAGGCTTGGGCGGGAGAGCCGGCATCAGAAGGCCACCTTCAGGATCGAGGTCACGGCGATGTTGAGCAGCGCAACCGGGATGAGCACCTTCCACGCGAACTTCTGCAGCTGATCCTCACGGAAGCGTGGGTAGGAGAACCGGGCCCACATGATGAGGAAGGCGACCAGCATCATCTTGGTGACCATGATGAGCGGACCGACGATGTTCATCACGCTGTGGACGTCGTCGAGCGAGTTCCAGTCGAACCACGACCACGGGAGGCCCCATCCGCCGAGGAACATGGTGCTCGCGATGAGCGAGAAGACGCCGGCAGTGGCGAACTCGGCGATGAAGAAGATGAGGAACCGGAAGCCCGAGTACTCGGTCATGTAACCGGCAACGAGCTCGGACTCGGCGATGGGCATGTCGAAGGGCGCCTGAGTGAGCTCGGCCTGCACGGCGATCATGAACACGAGGAAGCCGACGAACTGCGTGAGGATGTATGGGTTTCCGATTCCCGACCAGCCGAAGATCTCGCCGCGGTTCTGTTCCACGACGATCGACTGCAGGTTCATCGTGCCGGCCTGGATGACCACACCGATCACCGCCAGCACCATCGGCAGTTCGTACGCAATGAGCTGACCGGCGGCACGGAGACCACCGAGGAGCGAGTACTTGTTTGCGCTCGCCCAGCCGGCCATGAGGATGCCGATCACGCTGATGGAGCTCACGGCAAGCACGTAGAGCACGCCGTTCTCGAAGTCGGTGAAGATCGCATCCGGCCCGAAGGGCACCGCCACCACGAGGAAGAAGGTGGACAGCAGCACCACGAGGGGCGCTGACTTGAAGAGGAACCGATCGGCGCGCTCAGGATGGAGGTCTTCCTTCTGGAGCCACTTGCCGACCTCGGCAACGAGCTGTAGCGACCCGAACGGACCTGCCTCCATCGGGCCGAGTCGGCTCTGCATGAAGGACATCATCTTGAACAAGAAGACATAGACGATGGTGCCGGCCGGCAGCAGCACTGCAACAGCCCCACCCAGCGCACGCAGGAGCGACTGGCCCCAGTAGGGGATGTCGACGGAGAGCAGCGAACCGATCATCGGTCGATGTCTCCGAGGATGAAGTAGAGCGAGGCCAGGATCGTGATGATGTCGGGCACCAGCACACCCTTGAGCAACCACGGGGTGATCGAGATGTTGTTGAAGCTGGCCGAGCGGATCTTCACACGGAACGGTCCGGTGTCGCCCTTGGACACGACGTAGTAACCCATCTCACCGAGCGGGTTCTCGGTGGACACCCACGCCTCACCCTCGGGCACCTTGATGATGCGGGGCACCTTGGCCATCACCGGGCCCGACGGAATGGTGTCGCAGAGCTGTTCGACGATCTTGGTGGACTCACGCACCTCCTGGAGGCGCACCCAGCAACGGGCGAAGCAGTCTCCATCGGGATGGGTCCAGACCTTCCAGTCGGCCTTGTTCCACGCCATCGGAAGCGTCTGGTCACGGCGTAGATCCCAATCGACACCGCTGGCGCGCAGGTTGGCACCCGAGAGTCCGTACTGCAGTGCGATCTCTTTCGGGATGATGCCGATGCCACGGGTACGCGACTGGAAGATCTCGTTGCCGAACAGCAGGTCCTCGATCTCGTCGCAGAACCGGCGCAGTTTCACCATGGCGGCGCGGGTGTCGTCGAGCCAACCCTTCGGGAGGTCGTCCTTCAGGCCGCCGATGCGGTCAAAGTTCGGGTGGAAGCGACCGCCCGTGGCTGCCTCGATGAGGTTGAGCACGTACTCGCGATCGCGGAAGGCAAGGAACACCGGGGTGATGGCACCCAGCTGCACACCGAGGTCGCCCAAGAAGAGACCCACGTTGGCGATGCGTGACAGCTCGAAGAGGATCGTGCGGATGTGCTGTGCGCGCGGCGGCGCCTCGATCTCCATGAGGCGCTCGGCGGCGAGGATGAACGGGACCTCGTTCGCGAAGCTGCCGAGCCAGTCGATGCGGTTGATGAGTGCGGTCACCTGCGGGAACGAACGCACCTCGGTGAGCTTCTCGTAGCCGCGGTGCATGTATCCGGCCGAGGGCTCGGCCCACACCACCTGCTCGCCGTCGAGACGGGCGATGATGCGCAGCGTGCCGTGGGTGGCCGGGTGCTGCGGGCCGATGTTGAGGGTCATTCCCTCGGTCTCGAGCTCGACATTCACCCGAGCATCCGCTGCTTGTGCAGCGATGTAGGAGAGTTGACGGCGTTCGTCGATCATCGTCATCGCTCACTCGCCCCCTTCATCGTCACTGGCAACTCCGGGCATCGGCTCGACATCGACAATGCCGGGCCAGGGCTTCACCATGCGGGCCAGCAGCGGGAAGTCCTTGCGCAGGGGGAAACCCTCGAACTCGCTGGGCAGGTACATGTGGCGCAGGTCGGGGTGACCGGCAAAGGTGATCCCGAACATCTCCCACGTCTCGCGCTCGTGCCAGTTGGCGCCCGCGTACACAGGCACCCACGACTCGATGGACAGGGAGTCGGGCACATCGGCCTTCAGGTTGATGCCGACGTGCTGCGTGCTCGACACCAGGCGGGCGAGCATCTGGAAACGGCTCGAGCCCCCGGTGTACCCCTGACGAATCGAGTCGTCGCGCTCGACGGGCTCAGCGGAGGGATCGTCCTCACCCCGACCGTACGGGGAGGGCATCCAGTCGATGGCGGACAGGTAGCAGAAGTAGTCCATGTCGAGCTCGTTGCGCAGCACCATGGCGGTTGTCCGCCACGCATCGGGCCTCACGCGGACCCACACATCGGAACCCGGCACGAGATGCGATGCCTCGAGCGCGTCGCCGATGCTTGCGCGCAGGCGATCGACCAAGGCCTCGCGCAGGTGATCCGAACCGAGCTCGGCCGTTGCGGTCTCACCCGTTGACGACAATGGGCTCACCCCTCGTTGACGATGCCGAACCGTCCGCCTGCAGCGCGCGAGTTCCCTCGCCGCGCCAGCGTGCGCCCATGTCCTCGTTCTTGATGCGCTGCTGGAGCAGCACCACGCCCTCGAGCAGTGCCTCGGGCCTCGGTGGGCACCCCGGCACGTACACATCGACCGGGATGATCTGGTCGACACCCTTGGTCACCGAGTAGCTGTCCCAGTACGGGCCGCCGCAGTTGGCGCACGAACCCATCGAGATCACGTACTTGGGATCGGGCATCTGCTCGTAGAGGCGCTTGATGGCCGGCGCCATCTTGTCGGTGACCGTGCCCGAGATGACGACGAGGTCGGCTTGTCGCGGGCTCGCAGGAAGCGGGATCACACCGAGGCGCATCACGTCGTACCGGGGCGAGCCGAAGGCGGCACCCATCTCGATCGCGCAGCAGGCAAGGCCCCACTGGTACACCCACACCGAGTAGGAGCGACCCAGGTTGAACAGCGACGTGAGCGGCTTGGGGAGCCGGCCCTTCTCCACAATTCCCATCGTCAGTCCCTCACACCCACCGGAGAACACCCTTGCGCCATGCGTAGACGAGGCCAAGGAGCAACACGAATACGAAGACTGCCATCTCGACCAGGCCGAACCCTGCATAGCGCTCGAGCTGCGTGGCCCACGGGAAGATGAACACCGCTTCCACGTCGAACACCACGAAGAGCAGGGCGAAGATGTAGTAGCGGATCTGGCTCTGCGACCAACCGTCGCCCACGGGATCGACACCACTCTCGTAGGCAAGCGACTTCTCTCGCGATGGCCGCCGGGGACGGACCAAGGCGCTCACCCCGAGCAACAGTCCGGCGAGCAGGAGACCAAGCGCTCCGAAGATTGCAACCGTGAGCCACCCGCGCAGGAAGCTCGAGAAGTCTGCAGACATCGGATGCGACGCTACTACGGCGCGTGAGAGACCCGACAAACCTTCGCGCGCTGCGGGGTCGGGTTTTTTGTCGCACGACCCGGGGCGCGCACCCCGCTACCCGTGTTGCGGCCTCTCGGTTCCGGTCGCCGGGGCCCGAGTACTGCCCGGGACTCCATCACTGGTGTCGCCGTTGCGCATCGAGATCCCGCTCGATGGCCTCGAGCTCTTCGGGCGAACCCTGCGGACGCGGTCCGGTGAACCAATGACGCGCAGACAGCACCCAGGCGAGTCCGAAGGCGCCTGCTGCGACCAGCACGATCAGCCCTGTGAAGTTCGCGTTGTTCTGGTGGTAAACGACCGTCTCGGCAGGGGTGCCGGCTCCCAAGACCGTGGTGCCGAGGGGTGGCCAGAAGGGTCGGAACAACGGCCCCACGAACAGCACCGTGATGAATCCCACCCAGCCGAGCGCCACCCAGCCGACGAGGCGGTGGTGCCCCCGCAGGTTCCACGGGCCCGGCTCGAAGTCGGGCGAACGCAGCCGGAGCCAGATCGGGATGCTGTAGGAGAGGTAGAGCCCGATGACCGTGATGCCAGTGAGGGCGAAGAAGGCGGTCGAGACCCCGCCCCGCTGGTAGACCGATACGGCGCCGACGCCCGCGGCGAGGACCACCCCGAGCCACACCGAATTCGTCGGCGTACGGGTCCGGGGGTTGATCCGACCCCAGATCCGGGACCCGGGCAGCGCGCCGTCGCGGCTGAAGGCATAGATCATCCGGCTGTTTGCGGTGACGCTCGCCAATCCGCAGAAGAACTGGGCGACGATCGAGATCAGCACGAGGAACCGGGCGAGCCCCGTACCCACCGCCGCCTCGAAGAGCCGGGGTGCGGCGTTCACGAGGAACGCATCGCCGGGTCCGCCGAAGGCCACGGCCGCGTACCGGGCCGGGTCCCGCGGGAGCGCCTTGGTCATGGCGAGGTTGAGCAACCACCCGCCGATCGCCGAGAGGTAGACCGCCCGGACGATGCCGATCGGGGCGCTGCGAGCAGCATCAACGGTCTCCTCGCTGACGTGGGCCGAGGCATCGAACCCCGTGATCGTGTACTGCGGGAGGAGCAGCCCGAGACAGAACATGTAGACGACCGTGAAGCCCTGTCCGCTCCAGCCGGCGAGCACGCCGGCCTCGCCCTCGAAGAGTTGCGCCCAGCCGCGCTGATCGCCCCGACTGCTCACGGTGAGACACACAAAGAGGACCACCACCCCGATCACGTGCCACCAGACGCTGAGGTCGCCCAACACCCGCAGCAGACGGACTCCCACGGTGTTGAGCAACCCGTGCGCAAGGAGAACCAGCAGGTAGATGGCGAAAACCGTCCACACCGTGAGCCGGAAGTCCGGCACATAAGACCGGATGAAGTACCCGATGAAGATGGCGAGCGCATAGTCGACGCTGGCGATACAGCCCACCTGGCCGACCAGGTTGAACCAGCCCGTGAACCACGCCCAGCGGGGTCCGTTGCGCCGGGCGAGACGAGCCGACCAGAAATAGAGGCCACCGGCCGTCGGGTAGGCCGAACAGATCTCGGCCATGGCCATCCCCACGAGCAGCGAGAACGCCCCGACCACCAGCCAGCCGATGGTGATGACCCGGGCGCCTCCGGTCACCATCCCGAGCCAGTAGGAGGTGAGCCCGCCCGACAGCACCGAGATGATCGAGAAACTGATGGCGAAATTGCTGAACCGCCCGAGGCCACGCTCGAGTTCCTGGGCGTAGCCGAGCTCGTGCAGCCGTCGGCGGTCGTCCTCGGCCGGGGCGGTCATGGCCGACCCGCCGACCCTGCGACGTACTCGCAGAACCAGTCCACAAGCCGGAAGGCGGCGGCCTGCGAGCGTCCGACCTCGGCCCGGGTCCGGGCGATCAAGGCCTCAGGATCCACCCCGTGGCGGGCCAGTTCCTCGGCCCCGCCGGCCGCCCAGCGCTCCACGATCCGGGCGTTCACCTCCGGGTGGAACTGCACCCCGAGACTTCGACCAAGACAAAATGCCTGCTCAGCGGCACTATTTCGGGCGAGGAGGCTGGCTGCCGGGGGCGCCAGGAAGCAGTCGGCATGCCATTGGAACCACGGACCATCCCCGGCAAGCGCCCCCTCGGCGGATTCGACCCCGACCCAGCCGATCTCGGCCACCGCGGCCCGACTCACGGCCCCACCGTGCGCCCGGGCGAGGAGCTGACCTCCGAAGCAGATCCCGAACACCGGGGTACCCCGACGATGAGCGCCCATCACCAGCGCCGACTCGGCGTCGACCCACTCGGCGACGTGGTCCCAGTAGACCGACCAGTCCGAGCCGAGCGTCAGGACGAGGTCCACGCCCTCGAGCCCGGGCCAGTCCGCAGGGGCCTCGCGCTCGAATCGTTCGAGGGCGTACCCGAGCCCCTCGAGACGTTCTCCGACGAAGCCGGGATCCGCATCCCCACGGTTCGCCACCACCAGAGCGCGCACCTCGGTACCTTAGGTCGGGCATGACAGGCGATCCCGCGCCCGACGACGCTGCGATTGCGCGTGCCCGTGCGGCAGGTGCCGGAGTGGTGAAACACACACCGGTCACGGCGTCGGCGACGTTGAGTTCGCTGTGTGGGGGCACGGTGGTCCTCAAGGCCGAGAACCTCCAGCGCACGGGCTCGTTCAAGATCCGTGGGGCGATGGCAAAACTCGCGTCGCTCGGCGAGGATCGGTCGCGGGGCGTCACTGCCGGGAGCGCCGGTAATCACGCCCAAGCGCTCGCCTTTGCCGCACGGCACTTCGGGATTCCCTGCGAGATCTTCGTGCCTGCCGGCGCACCGATCGGCAAGACCGAAGCCTGTCGCGGTTACGGCGCCACCGTGATCGAGGGTGGGGCATCGCTCTCTGAAGCAGTCGCAGCAGCACAGGCCCGGGCGACCGAGACGGGAAAGACCTTCTGCCACCCGTACGACGATCCAGTCATCGTCGCCGGGCAGGCGTCTCTCGGGCTCGAGTTGCTCGACGACATCCCCGACCTCCGTCGGGTGATCATTCCGCTCGGCGGTGGCGGACTGGCGTGCGGCACCGCCATTGCGGTGAAGCGCGCGCGACCCGACGTCAAGGTGATCGGCGTACAGATCGAGGCATGCGCGCCGTACGCCAACCAACCCGTGCCGGACGGACCGGTGCTCACGCTCGCCGACGGGATCGCCGTGAAACTCCCCGGCACCGTGACACGCCCGCTCGTCGAGCGATGGATCGATGACGTCATCACGGTCGACGAGGACTCGATCGCCGACTCGATGATGCTGCTGCTCGAACGCGCCAAGCTCTCGGTGGAGGGTGCCGGCGCCGTGGGCGTCGCAGCCTTGATGAGCGAACGAGCGGCACCTGCCCGCACCGGCTCGACCTGCGTGGTCCTGTCCGGCGGCAATGTCGACCTCGGGGTCCTCCCCGGGCTCATTCGACGTCGCGAGACACAGGCAGGCCGGCGCATGATCCTGTTCGTGCGGATCAGCGACCGTCCGGGAGGACTCGCAACGCTGTTGACGATCCTTGCCGCAGCAGGCGCAAACATCATCGAGGTGGAGCACGTACGCGAGGGCGTCGACCTGCACGTACGCGAAACCGGTGTGCAAGTGGTGCTCGAGGTACGCAACCGCGACCACGCCGATTCGGTGCGCGAAGCAGCCGAGGCTGGCGGCTACGGGATCACCGAACTGCTTGCATCTCGGCTGCGCGCCGAACGCTGAATCCGTTGACGTCCGGCACGGCGTCGACAACTTGGCTAGGGTGACCTTTCGTGGCTGACAGGGGGGTCTTTGCCGAAGAGGCGATGCAGTTCGCGCCCCAGCTCTATGCAGCAGCCCTTCGCCTCACCCGTAATCAGGCCGACGCCGAGGATCTCGTCCAGGAAACGTTCCTGAAGGCGTACCGGGGATTCGGGAACTTCGAGCAGGGGTCGAACCTGCGGGCGTGGCTGTACCGGATCCTGACCAACAACTACATCAACTCCTACCGGAGCCGCCAGCGTCGCCCCGAGGAGTCCGATCTGGCCGATGTCGAGGATCTGTACCTGTACCGACGCCTCGACCAGCTTGAGCAGGTGCTCGCCAGCCGGAGCGCCGAGGACCAGCTCCTCGACCTGTTCACCGATGACGAGGTCAAAGCGGCCCTCGAGGCACTCCCGGACGCCTTCCGGGTGCCGGTCCTGCTCGCCGATGTGGAGGAGTTTTCCTACAAGGAGATCGCCGAGATGCTTGATCTCCCGATCGGAACCGTCATGTCCCGGCTCCACCGGGGAAGAAAAGCGATGCACAAGCGGTTGTACGAATTCGCCGTCGGCCATGGTCTCGTCGAACGAACGTCGGAGACCCAACCGCAGTAGCAACCAACCGGGAAACCCAGTCGTCAGACCATCACCACGAACACCGATTCTCTGCCATGCCTGATTGCAACGAAACGCTCCGTGAACTGCAGACGTACCTCGACGGCGAGTTGGGGGACGAGGCGAAAAAGCTCGTGGATTCGCACCTTTTCGAGTGCAACGACTGCATGCAGGCGTTCGATTTCCACGCCGAGTTGAAGATGGTCATCGTGTCGAAGTTCAAGCCGGGCGAGATGCCCCGCTCACTGCTCGACAAGATCCAGGCGTGCTTCGGCCCCGACGCCCTGACGGGCGACGGAGACCCGAAACCCGGCGTCGGCGCCTGAGTCGAAGCCCCGAGCGTCCAGCCCGCCCGGCCCCGGGCCGGTGCGTTACCCGGCGGGGTCACTGGCTACGATGGGCGCATGCTTGCAGCCGAAATCTGGCACTGGTGGCTCGGACTGATCCTCGTGGGTGCGGGTGCTCTCGCACTGGTTCAGGTGGTGGTCGGGTACCTGCGCAAGGTGCTGCAGCCCCAGTACCCCAAGCGCCGCCAGCGTTCGTGACCAGCACGGGTCCGTGATCGAGGACCTGCTCCCACGCTGCTGGTTCCCCCCGCCGGGAACCGACGTGACCTGTGCCGTTTCCGGAGGACCCGACTCCTTGGCGTTACTCGTGCTGGCGACGGCTGCCGACTGCCGGGTGACCGCGGTCCATGTCGACCACGGCATCCGCCCCAACGGGGAGACCGAGGCAGCCCTCGTGAGCGCAGCGGCTCAGCGGTTCGGCGCCCGATTTCGCTCGGAACAGGTCCGGGTACCACCGGGCCCCAATCTCGAAGCACGTCTGCGCTCTGCTCGGTACGCCGTTCTGCCCTCCGATGTGCTGACGGGCCACACCGCCGATGACCAAGCAGAGACCGTCTTGCTCAACCTCCTGCGCGGCTCGGGCCGCAGTGGGCTCGCAGCGATGCGCCCGGAAGGTCATCCGCTGCTCTCCCTCCGGCGCTCCGAGACGCACGCACTCTGCGATTCGCTCGGACTCGAACTGGTCATCGATCCGAGCAACGACGACCCCCGAATCCGCAGGAATCGAGTGCGCCACGAGTTGCTCCCACTCGCCGACGACATCGCACAGCGAGACGTGGGCGCGCTCCTCGCCCGTACCGCATCGCTCCTCCATGACGACGAGACGTTCCTCGAACATCTGTCGCTCGACATCGATCCGACCGACGCGCGCGCACTCTCGAGCACCGCACGACCACTCGCTGCCCGAGCGCTCCGACGCTGGCTCTCCCCGCACCTCGGCGGCTACGCACCGGACCACGACGCGATCGAGCGAGTGCTCGACGTTGCGCGTGGCTCATCAACGTCGTGCGACGTGTGCAACGGAGTACGCGTGCACCGCCGCCTCCAGCGCCTCAGCATTGTCCGACTCGGGAGCGAGGCACAGGGCGATCCGACACCGCATCCGACGCGTTAGAGTGCCCACCCGTGACGAAGGGCGAGTACTGATGCCTCCGAAACTCCGCGGCAAGTGGGCCCTCGGCATCACGCCACGGAATCTCACCTGGATCCTCAAGGACAAGCTCGCGATCTGCGAGCGGCCCGGCGGCTACGGCGACAACCACCGCCGCGTCCGGCGCCAGGAGGAGATCATCTGGATCCGCGAGAACGGCTTCGGTTGCGTGATCTCGCTCATCCCCGCGCCGCACAACCTTCACAACTACGACGAACTCGGAGTGGTGTATCGCCACCGACCCTTCACCGGGGCCGAGGATCTTGCCCAGTGGCTCACCGCCTTCTACACCGAACTCGATGCTCTGCTTGCAGGATCGGCGAAGGTGCTCGTGCATGCAGAGGAAGTGGGCGACCGCATCGTCGGGATCATGGGCGGCTACATCCGCTGGTGCGGGCTCGTCACGGGCGATACCCAAGCGATCGCCATCACCGAGCGCATCGCACAGCGACAGCTCGACCCGTTCGCCCGTGAGCTCATCGTGCTTGCGGCATCGCTGCGCTGACAGCCGCCAACACGTTTCCCTGCGCCAGAGTTACGCGGGCTCTCGAGGCGTTCCGTCTCAGGCGTAGGCCAGGAAACGAACCGTCACCTTGGTGGGCGATGAGGCGCTCACGCACAGGTCGCCGCCCTTGATCACCACGGTGCCCTGTGCCGTGGCCTCTCCACCCTTGGGCACCTCGAGGAACGGAGTGCGCTTGTCTCCGCACCTGCCGAACAGCACCGTGCTGTCGTTCGACCCCCCGCGTGCAGTGACCTCGATCAGCACCGAGCGCCCACTCTTGGGAAGCCCCTTCATCGCTGAGCGCCGGATCTTCAGCACGTAGCCGCGATCTGGCGTCTTGGCCTTGTTGGTGCTCTCGAAGATCTTCACGGGCCTCACGATCGTGATCCGCGACGTCGATCCCGTCCAGGCACGCCGGACCGAGATCTCGACTTTCACCGTGGTATTCGTGCTGAGGCAGAACTTGCCCTCGCTGTTGAGCGGGACCACGACGGTTCTCGTCACGGTCTTCTTCGCCTTGACAGTCACCAACGGCTTGGGGCGACCGGAGCAGTCGCTGACGCCGAGCTGTGCGGTGGTCTTGGCTCCGGACACGACGATCTTCACGTCGGCGCGCTCGAGCTTGCCGGGCAGCGGGCCCGTGGACGCCACCTGCACACGAGCGCGGACCTTCGGCCGGATGAGGCCGCTCATCACCTCGATACTCGGCGCCTCGGCATCGGCCGGCGAGTACTTGCCCGAGATCGGATCCGTCGTGGTGGTGGCGTCGGACGTCGGCGATTCGCCACTGCCGCCCGACTTGGCCGAGGTGCTGGTGGGCTTGCCCGACGTGGTAGTGGGCTTGGTGGTGGTGGCCTTCGACGTCGTGGTCGGGGGCTTGGTGGTGGTGGTCGCCTTCGCCGTCGTCGTCGGCTTGGCCGTGGTGGTCGTCGCCTTCACCGTCGTCGTCGGCCTGGTGGTCGTCGTCGCCTTCACCGTCGTCGTCGGCTTGGCCGTGGTGGTCGTCGGCTTGGCCGTGGTGGTCGTCGCCTTGGCCGTGGTGGTCGGCTTCACGGTGGTGGTGGTGCTCGGGGGAATGGGCTTGAGCTTCTTGCCCTTGTACCCACATCGATCCACGGTGGCCACGTACGGAGTGGGATCCACGGCCTTGCCGCCCTTGGGGTGGACTTCGAAGTGGAGGTGCGGCACGAGCGTGGCACCGGTGGAGCCGACGTACCCGATGATGTCGCCGGCCTTGACCTTCGACCCCTTGCGGATCCCCTCGGCGAAGCGGTCGAGGTGACCGTAGAAGTAGTACGTGCCGTCCTTGATCTGGATGGCGATGCCGTTGCCGGCCAACTTGGCACCCGAGTACTTCTTGTTCACGACACCGTCGCGCACCGCATAGATCGGCTTGCCCCGAGCCGCAATGATGTCGACCCCTTCGTGCTTGCGCCCGCCGGATCGGGGCGCTCCCCACGAGTTGGTGTAGAAGCAGGCGGGCTCCACCGGGAACACGTCGAGTGCGGCGGGATGACCCTCGGGTCGTGGCTTGATGGGCGGGGGTGCCGCCTGGCCGCGTTGCCAACCCGCCACCAACACCGTGACGATCACGGCGAGAACGAGGGCGAGCGCGAACAACACCCGTCCCGCACCCATGCGAGGACGTGTCGATGAACCGACCGGTTCCGCCCAGCCCGGCCGCCTCGGGGATCCCTCAGCGGTCAGCACTCTCGGAACGGTACCCCACCGAGTGGTGACCTGACCACGATTCCGGGTTTTTTCTGTCATGAATTCGCAATGTCGGGCCGCCGGGTAGGTTCATCCCCGTGCGGGGTCGGCCATGCGAGCGGTGATCATCGGGGCCGGACTCTCGGGTCTTGTGTGCGGTGGCAACCTCGCTCGCGCCGGCCACGAGGTGACCCTCCTCGACAAGGGGCGCTCCCCGGGAGGACGCCTCGCCACCCGCCGGGTCGCAGCGGCCCAGGTCGACCACGGGGCCCAGTTCTTCACCGTGCGATCCGATGAGTTTGCTGCCCACACCCGGCGCTGGGCGGCCGACGGGGTGGTTCACGAGTGGTGCCGGGGGTTCTCCCCCGCCGGCGACGGCTACCCGCGCTATGCCGCTGCCGGGGGCATGAACCGGCTCGCCAAACACCTCGCCACCGACCTCGATGTGCGATGTAACACCCTGGCCTTCGCCGTCCGCCCCGGGCGCGGGGGCTGGGAGGTGCAACTCGACGACAACTCGGTCCTCACCGCCGACGCCCTCGTCATCACCTGCCCGCTCCCGCAGGCGTTCGCCCTGACGGTGTCGAGCGGGGTGGAGATCCCGGCCGACCTGCGCAACACCGAGTACGACCGGACCCTGTCGATCCTCGTTGCGCTCGACCGACCCGGCGCCGTCCCCGCGCCGGGTGGGCTCCAGAACCCCGATGACGTGTTCAGCTTCATCGGCGACAACGTCGCCAAGGGCGCCTCGAGTCACCCTGCGATCACCTTCCACGCCAACGCTGCGTGGAGTGATGCCCACTGGGATGACGACCGCGCCGAGATCGATCGCCTCCTGCTCGAGCACGCACAGCCCTGGATCGGCGACGCGAACGTGATCGAGGTGAGTCCGAAGCGATGGCGTTTCGCCACGCCGCGCACGATCTGGCCGGAGCGATGCTGGGCCGACGAATCCGGTCCTGCGCCACTCCTGCTCGCCGGCGATGCATTCGCCGGCCCTCGTGTGGAGGGCGCTGCGCTCTCGGGGCTCGCTGCAGCGTCGTGGCTAGCCTCACGCGCATGACCGACCGCGCCTGGGGCTTCCGCACCCGCGCGCTGCACGCCGGCGCCCGACCCGATCCCACCACGGGGGCACGGGCTGTTCCCATCTACCAGTCGACCTCGTTCGTCTTCGAGGACACCCAGGACGCAGCCGACCTCTTCGCACTGCAGAAGTACGGCACGATCTACAGCCGCATCTCGAACCCGACCGTGAACGCGTTCGAGGAGCGCATGGCCTCGCTCGAGGGCGGCATCGGCGCCGTGGCCACCGCGTCAGGGCAGGCCGCCGAATTCCTCACCGCCGCGTGCCTCTGCGACTCGGGCGATCACATCGTTGCGGCATCGAGCCTCTACGGCGGCACGGTCACGCAGTTCGACGTCACGCTGCGCCGGCTCGGCATCGACACCACCTTCGTGAAGGCCGATCAGCCCGACTCCTTCGCTGCCGCCATCAACGAGCGCACCAAGTTCCTCTTCGCGGAGGTGGTGGCCAACCCGGCCGGCATCGTCGCCGACATCGAACGACTCGCCGACATCGCCCATGCGCACGCCATCCCGCTCGTGCTCGATGCCACCACCGTGACCCCGGCGCTGTGCCGGCCCATCGAGTGGGGTGCCGACATCGTCGTGCACTCGGCCACCAAGTTCATCGGTGGCCACGGAACCTCGATCGGTGGCGCCGTCGTGGAATCAGGCCGTTTCGACTGGGGAAGTGGTCGTTTCCCCCACTTCACCGAACCTGTCGCGTCGTACGGCGGGCTCCGTTTCTGGGAGAACTTCGGCGAGTACGCGTTCTGCACGAAGCTGAGGGTCGAGCAGTTGCGCGACATCGGTGCCAGCCTCAGTCCCTTCAATGCCTTCCTGCTCCTCCAGGGCCTCGAGACACTGCCACTGCGCATGGCGGCCCACGTGTCCAACGCGCGTGCGCTCGCAACCTGGCTCGCCGAGCACCCGAAGGTGTCGTGGGTGAACTATGCAGGCCTGCCCACCTCGCCATCGAAGGCGCTCGCCGACAAGTACCTGCCCGATGGTGCAGGTTCGGTGTTCTCGTTCGGAGTACGTGGTGGACGGCCGGCAGGTGCTGCGTTCATCGAGGGGCTCGAGATGGTGAGTCACCTCGCCAACATCGGCGATGCCAAGACGCTCGTCATCCACCCGGCCTCCACCACCCACCAGCAGCTCTCCGACAGTCAGCTCGACGCTGCGGGTATCGGTGCCGACCTCATCCGCCTGTCGGTCGGCCTCGAGGACATCGAGGACATCATGTGGGACATCGATCAGGCACTCGGGAGCATCGCGTGACCTGGCAGCAACCGTCCGCCCGCGAGCGCAAGGCGATTCTCGACCGCACTCGCTCGATCGCCATGGTCGGCGTGTCGAGCAAACCGTCGAGACCTTCGTACTTCGTTGCGACCTACTTGCTCAGTTCCTCGGCCGACTACGAGGTGTACTTCGTCAACCCGGCCGAGCGCGAGATCCTCGGCCGACCCGTGTACCCGACGCTCGAGTCACTCCCCGTGGTCCCCGATCTCGTCGATGTGTTCCGCAAGCCGGCTGACCTCCCGCAGGCAGCCCGGGAGGCCGTCGACATCGGGTCCAAGGTCTTCTGGGTGCAACTCGGTCTCCACGACGACGAAGCCGTCGGGATCGCCCACGGCGCAGGCCTCGACGTGGTGACCGACCGGTGCCTGAAGATCGAGCATGCCCGGTTCCACGGGGGACTGCACCTCGCCGGTTTCGATACCGGCGTTATCACCAGTCGCCGCTGAAAAGTTCCCGACTTTCCGACGTTTTTTCCGGGAAATACGCCACGTCGGGGCCCCGCGACATCGCCGAGCGACCACCGATACACTCGCTTTCGTGTTCGAACGTTTCACCGATCGGGCCCGACGGGTCGTGGTGCTGGCGCAGGAAGAAGCGCGTCTGCTCAATCACTCCTACATCGGGACGGAGCACATCCTGCTCGGCCTCATTCATGAGGGCGAGGGTGTTGCTGCCAAGGCACTGGAGTCGCTCAACATCTCCCTCGAGGCGGTGCGGAGTCAGGTCCAGGACATCATCGGTCAGGGCGGGTCCAGCCCCTCGGGCCACATCCCCTTCACGCCGCGTGCCAAGAAGGTGCTCGAGCTGTCGCTGCGAGAAGCGCTGCAGCTCGGCCACAACTACATCGGCACCGAGCACATCCTGCTCGGCCTCATCCGCGAGGGCGAGGGCGTTGCAGCACAGGTGCTCGTGAAGCTCGGTGCTGATCTCTCACGGGTTCGTCAGCAGGTCATCCAGCTGCTCTCGGGCTACCAGGGTTCGCAGGGCAAGGAGCCCCAGGCCGGCGCCTCGGGCAGTGCTGCACCCGGTGGTTCGGGCGGCGGGCGCGAACAGGCCTCCGGCGAGGACAAGGGTTCGAGCCAGATCCTCGATCAGTTCGGTCGCAACCTCACCCAGCTCGCCCGTGAGAAGAAGCTCGATCCGGTCATCGGCCGCACCCGTGAGCTCGAGCGAGTGATGCAGGTGCTCTCACGCCGCACGAAGAACAACCCCGTGCTCATCGGCGAGCCGGGCGTGGGCAAGACCGCCATCGTCGAGGGACTTGCACAGAAGATCGTCTCGGGCGATGTTCCCGACACCCTGCGCGGCAAGCAGCTCTACACCCTCGACCTCGGTGCTCTCGTTGCCGGCTCGCGCTACCGCGGCGATTTCGAGGAGCGCCTCAAGAAGGTGCTGAAGGAGATTCGCACCCGCGGCGACATCATCCTGTTCATCGACGAGATCCACACCCTCGTGGGTGCGGGTGCCGCCGAGGGCGCCATCGACGCCGCCAGCATCTTGAAGCCGATGCTCGCCCGCGGCGAGTTGCAGACCGTGGGCGCCACCACCCTCGACGAATACCGCAAGCACCTCGAGAAGGACGCTGCACTCGAGCGGCGCTTCCAGCCGGTGAAGGTGGACGAGCCCACGCTCGCCCACACCATCGAGATCCTCAAGGGCCTGCGCGATCGCTACGAGGCTCACCACCGGGTGACCATCACCGATCAGGCGCTCGTCGCTGCAGCGAACCTCGCCGATCGGTACATCTCCGATCGACACCTCCCCGACAAGGCGATCGACCTCATCGACGAAGCGGGCTCGCGCCTGCGCATCAAGCGCATGCAGACCCCGCCCGATCTCAAGGACATCGACCAGCGACTCACCGAGGTGCAGGAGGCCAAGAAGCGCGCCGTCGAGGAGCAGCGCTTCGAGGAGGCCGGACGTCTGCGCGATCAGGAGAAGAACCTGCTCGAGGAGAAGGCCCAGAAGGAAGCCGAGATCAAGGCCCAGGGCGTCGACCTGTTCGACGAGGTCGACGAAGAGGCTGTTGCCGAGGTGCTCTCCATCTGGACCGGCATCCCCGTGTACAAGCTCACCGAGGAAGAGACCCAGAAGCTCCTCAACATGGAAGCCGAGCTGCACAAGCGGGTCATCGGCCAGGAGAACGCCATCCGTGCGGTCTCCCAGAGCATCCGGCGTACGCGTGCAGGCCTCAAGGATCCCCGTCGCCCCAGCGGGTCGTTCATCTTCCTCGGACCCACCGGTGTGGGCAAGACCGAGCTCGCCAAGACCCTTGCCGAGTTCCTCTTCGGCGACGACGACGCACTCATCACCCTCGACATGTCCGAGTACATGGAGAAGCACACGGTGAGCCGCCTCGTCGGATCGCCCCCCGGCTACGTCGGGTACGAGGAGGGCGGCCAGCTCACCGAGGCAGTGCGTCGTCGTCCGTTCAGCGTGGTGCTCTTCGACGAGATCGAGAAGGCACACCCTGATGTGTTCAACACGTTGCTGCAGATCCTCGAGGAGGGCCGGCTCACCGATTCGCAGGGCCGCTCGGTGGACTTCCGCAACACCGTGCTCATCATGACCTCGAACCTCGGTACGCAGGACCTGCGCAAGGCGAACGTCGGCTTCACCAAGTCCGACGAGGCCGTGTCGTACGAGCGCATGCGCGAGAAGGTGATGGACGCGCTGAAGTCGCACTTCCGTCCGGAGTTCCTCAACCGCATCGACGAGACCATCGTGTTCCACGAGCTCACCCGGGCCGAGGTCACCCAGATGGTCGACATGATGATGAAGCGGCTCACCGGCCAGCTCGAGGGTCAGGGGCTCGGCATCGAGCTCACCCAAGCAGCCAAGGACTTCCTGGCGCACAAGGGCTATGACCCCCAGCTCGGTGCACGTCCGCTGCGCCGTGCGATCCAGCGTCTGGTGGAGGATCCCCTCTCGGAGAAGATCCTCTACAAGACCTACAACGCCGGCGAACTCATCGTGGTGGATGTCGAGGACGATCCCGAGAAGCCCGGCGAGCAGCACATCGTGTTCCGCGCCATCGAGGGCTTCCGGCCGCCGAGCACCGTGGAGCTTGCGGGTGCCGGTGCGGCCGACGCCATCGAGCCCCCTGCTGCTGAGTAGCTGCCGAACAGCAACCCACAGCGGGCCGGTTCGCCAGAACGGTTCACGAATCGCTGAGTGCCCCGCACCGACTGGTGCGACGGTGCTCAGCGATTGGTGTTTTTCACCAGCGGATCGGTGTTCGACAGTCGACTCGTACGTCGACCCGTGACCGGGCGCAGCCGGCCGCCATCGATGCGCACCAACCCGGCGCGAGCAAGTTGACGCGCGATGGCAGTGATCTCCTTGGTGGAGGTTCCCAAGGCCTGTGCGCACTCGGCAGGTGTGGGAGGGGTCTCTGCCCGCAACAGGTACCGCATGACGAGTCGCTGCTCGGGCGGCAGATCGATGATCTCGGCCATCTTCATGGTGGGACGGTTGGTGTTGCCGCGGGCACGCAGCGCCTTGCGACGCGACCGGAGGTAGAACCACAGCGCCGTGAGACCCATGAGAAGGATGACGTAGAGCGCAATGAGCAGCGTGAACTGACGCTGCACGTTGCGCGCCCGAGTCACCGACTTGCTCACCACCTCGGTCTCGGAATTCATCGACACCGCTGCATCACCGGGGCGGACGGTCCACTCCCGCGCCGTGGTGACCGCCTCGGGATCGTCCGACGACGCCGGAACACCGGGCATCGAGATCTTCACGGTGAGACTGGCGGCATCGCTCGGCGACAGACCGATCCGCTGGAGCTCGGCCAGCCAGGGGGTGCCCCCGAGCGCCTCGGTGAGCTCGGGGTCGGAGATCGTGTCGAAACCCTTCGAGAAGTCGAGTGCCCCGCTGAAGCTCCACCTGACGTCGCCACGCGAACCGCTTGCCTCGATGAGCGGTTCGCGTATCGGGCCGTCGGGTCCCGAGAGTGTGGCGAGCACGGCGTTGGCCTCAGCGAGGTTGGTGAACGGCCGTGTGAGCACGAGCGACAATCCGCCCTCGGGCGTGGGCGAGGGACCCTCGACGGACCACCCGGTCTGGGTGAGGTCGTCGAGACGCACCTGCTTGGCGAGATTGGGCTCGGCCTTGACGGCCTCGGAATCGGCGACGACCGCCACCTCGATCGAGCCGGTGCCATCGGAGTTGACCAGCACCGACACGGTGGTGTCGACACGGCACGACGCAAGCAGCGCCACGGCGAGCCCCGCCAACACCACTCGAACCCACTGCACCCGCCGCATGACCCGCACGAGTCTGGCATGCAGGTGCCCGTCTGCCCCACCAGCGCCGGCACGCCTGACGCTCGACGCCGGGCGGGGGTTCACGCAGCCGGCCGGATGTGCGGGAGCACCGACCGCTCGAAGCGCTCGAGGCTCTCGGCAGCGAGCTCGGGCGGGAGCCCGCCCATCAGCGGGTGCATGACGAGCGCGCCCACCGAGCGGTAGAGCTCGATGCATTCCTCGGCGGTGATCACCCGATAGATGCCCGAACGGCGCAGGTCGTCGGCGCTGGCCGTGGCATGGACGTGCACCGCCGAGCTCTGGCCCGACCGCTGCCACGAGCCATACGTACGCGCCTCGTGCAGGGCGTACGGAGCGATCCGCGCCCAGTCCCGGTCGGGGTCGTCGCTCACGTGCACGAACCCGGCGAGCCCCTTGGGCGGGAGTACGGCGAAGCCGGTGTGCCCGATCGCTGCGCACTCCTCGTAGTAGGCCTCGGCGAGAGCGTCGTCGGAGTCGGCCGCCGAGAACACGCACCGCAGGCGCGCAGCCCGGCGCGCCGCCGCAGGCGACGACCCGCCGATCATCAGGAACGGGCCGCCCGGGGTGGAGGGCATCGGGCGCACACGGATGCGTCGGCCCTGCCACTCGAAGTACTCCCCCGTCCAAGCGTTGCGCAGCACGCTGAGGTACTCCTCGAGCACCCGGTTCCGGTCGGCGAAGTCGAGACCCGCCATGTCGAATTCCTCCTGGCGGTATCCCGTTCCGAGGATCACGTTCATCCGACCCCCGCTCAGGAGATCGACCGTGGCCAGTTGCTCGGCGAGACGTACGGGATCATGCATCGTGACGAGGAGCGCCGAGATGCTGATCCCGATCCGGGAGGTACAACCGGCCACCGCTGCGGCGACGGTCACGGGCGCGGGCATGAACCCGTCGTCGACACCGTGGTGCTCGGACAGCACCACCATGTCGAAACGGCCATCGCCCCACCGCACCTGTTCGAGGCAGGCGCCGTACTGAGCAGCCGCACTCGTGCCGAGAGGCGTGGGCACCCGGAGGTCGTAACGGAGGATGAGCACACGGGGAGTCTGCCTGCGCCGCCGGGGTCGGTGCACACCCTGATCGGCCGTGCGCACATTGCCCGGCGTTCCACAGCCCCGACTAGCCTCGCCAGCACGGGCGCACGGGGTTCGGCGCCGGATTCGAGGGAGCGCTCATGGCGAAGCAGATTCCGTACGTCAACTATCTCGTGCTCGGCGACAAGCCGCACCTCGAGGCCAACGAGTGCGCGTCGTGCGGTGCCCGGTTCTTCGACCGTCGCAATGCCTGCGCCGGTTGCTTCGGTACCGAGTTCCGCAAGGTGACCGTGCCCACCAGCGGTGAGGTGCGCTCCTTCAGCATCGTCACCTTCGCCGCACCCGGTGTACAGGTTCCGTTCGTGTCGGCCATCGTCGACTGCGGCGGCACCAGCGTGCGCGGCAACATCGTGAACACCCCACCCGATCCCGAGCACGTGAAGCTCGGGATGAAGGTCCGCCTCACCACCTTTGCAGTCGGCTCCGACGATGAAGGGACCGAGGCCGTCAACTACGGCTTCGAACCCGTCGGCTGAGCGAACACACGACCGAGCTACACGACCACCACTTCAGTACGAGATACGAGCACACGAGCACAGGAGCAGCACCATGGCCAACGACGACATCTGGATCCTCGGAATTCACATGACCAAGTTCGGGAAGCATCCCGACAAAGACGTGGTGGACCTCGCCTCCGAGGCGGTGATGGGTGCGCTGAAGGACGGTGGGGTCACGATGCGCGACATGGGCGTCCTCGCTGCAGGCAACCTCATGGGCGGCGGCGGCATGGGCCAGCAGTTGCAGAAGCAGGTGGGCCAGACCGGCATCCCCGTCTACAACGTGTCGAATGCCTGCGCCACCGGGGCCACCGCGCTGCGTACCGCGATCATGGCCGTGAAGGCCGGCGAGGTGGAGATGGGTCTCGCGGTGGGCGTCGAGAAGCTCGCCGGCGCAGGCCTGCTCGGTGCCGGGGGTCGGGCCAAGAGCGACAAGAACGTGTACACACCCGCCGGTCGCTACGGGGCCGTCGGGCCCGTCGACGGTCGCATTGGCACCGAGTCGATGCCCGGTGTGTTCGCACAGGTGGGCATGGAGTACGGCCACAAGTACGGCGGCACCACCTTCGAGCTGTTCGCGCAGATCGCCGAGAAGAACCACGCTCACTCCACGCTCAACCCGCTTGCCGCGTACACCAAGCGCATGTCGCTCGAGGAGATCATGAACGACGTCATGATCGCCTACCCCAACACCCGCTCGATGTGCTCGGCCAACTGCGACGGTGCGGCAGCGGCTGTGGTGGTGAGCGGCGCGAAGCTCCGCACGCTCTCGCTCGAGCAGCAGCGCCGCGCCGTGAAGGTGAAGGCGTCGGTGCTCACCACCGACCCGTGGCAGGAGGCCTGCCAGATCCTCCCCGACGTGAACACCCTCACGCGCAATGCGGCGCGCACTGCATACGAGCAGGCGGGCGTGAGCCCGAAGGATCTCGACCTCGTGGAGCTGCACGACTGCTTCGCCACCGCCGAACTCGTGCACTACGACAACCTGATGCTGTGCGAGGAGGGCGGTGCGGTCGACTTCTTCAAGTCGGGCGCCACCTGGCGCACGGGCAAGACCCCGGTGAACGTCTCGGGTGGCCTCGAGTCCAAGGGCCACCCCATCTCGGCAACGGGCATCGCCAACATCTGGGAGGTCTGCCACCACCTGCGCGGCGAGGCCGGCGACCGTCAGATCGAGGGCGCCAAGCTGGGTCTTGCGCACGTCATCGGCCTCGGCTCGGCGTGCGGGGTGCACATCCTCGAGAAGTCCGCCGCCTAGGCCATGGCGACCGCTCAGGTCACCTCACCGGTCGCGCCCGACGAGTTGCGCAGCAGCGTTGCTGCGTGGCTCGCCGAGCACTGGCGGCCCGAGTACTCGCGACTTCCCTCCGGCGACACCACATGGCTCGCTCAGGTGGTGGACGCTGGTTGGGCCGCACCCACGTGGCCCGTCGAGTGGTTCGGGCGTGGCCTCGATGCCACGAGCGCCAAGATCGTCTACGAGGAGTTCCGCCGCGTCGGCGCACCCGGCACCGGGCAGGACCAGTACAACCTCTGGGCCGGCACGATCCTCCACTTCGCCAACGACGCGCTGCGTCACCGCGTGCTGCGACGACTCCTGCTCGACGACATCACGATGTGTCTGCTCTACAGCGAACCGGGCGCAGGCTCGGATCTTGCAGGGATCGGCACGCGGGCCGAGCGCGACGGCGACGAGTGGATCGTCAACGGCCAGAAGGTGTGGACCTCCGGTGCCCGCGCTGCCGAATACGCATTGCTCGTCGCCCGCACCGACTGGGATCAGCCCAAGCACCGCGGGATCACGTTCTTCTTCTTCCCGATGCGCCAACCCGGTGTGGAGGTGCGTCCCCTGCGTCAGGCCACCGGCGACGCCCGGTTCAACGAAGTGTTCCTCACCGACGCACGCGTGCCGCACGAGAACATGCTGGGCGAGTACAACCGCGGTTGGTGGGTCCTGCAGACGGCACTCATGTACGAGCGCGCTGCGATGGGCGCGCCGATGGGTCGCCGCAAGACCGAGAGCGAGGTGGAGGCGCCCGACTCCGAGTCCGAGCTCAGTGCACCCGCCCCCGATCTCTCGCTGCTGGCGCTCGCGCGGGCTACGGGGCAGTCGGGCGATCCGCTGATCCGTCAGGAGCTCATGCGGCTGCACTGCCTCCGCAGCGTCAATGAGTGGACGGGCAAGCGCGCTGCGGTGCAGCTTGCGAAGGACTCTTCGTCGCCGCTCGCATCACTCGGCAAGCTCGCCATGGCGAACATCCTGCACTTCGCCGGTCGACTGCAGGTGCGTCTCCTCGGCCCGGAGGGCACGCTGGGTGCCGCATCGTCAGCGCGCAGCGGAGATGCCAACTACTCGATGCACAACGCCTATTTCTTCTCCATCGGCGGCGGCACCGACCAGATCCAGCGCAACATCATCGGCGAGCGGATCCTCGGTTTGCCCAAGGAACCCGAGGTCGACAAGGACGTTCCGTTCCGGAACGTCAGGAGGTCCTGAGGCCATGACCGTGCTCGACATGTTCCGTCTCGACGGCAAGGTGGCCGTGGTGACCGGTGGCGGCACCGGGATCGGTCGCGGCATCGCACTCGGTCTCGCCGAGGCCGGTGCCGACGTGGTGCTCGCAGGGCGCAGACCCGCACCCATCGAGTCCGTGCGCGACGAGATCACCGCCCGCGGGCGCCGCAGCATCGCCGTGCCCACCGACGTCACCGACGAGGCATCACTCGACGCTCTCGCCGAGGCCGCCCTCCGCGAGTTCGGCCGCGTGGACATCTGGGTCTCCAACGCCGGCGGCCTGCAGGGAAGTCCGCTGGCGCTGCTCAAGGAGACCAGCCGCGACGACTGGGAGGCCACCACCGCGCTCAACTTCACGGCGGTGTGGCTCGCGGCCAAGGTGGCCGAGCGCGTGCTGCCCGACGGCGGCGCGCTCATCAACCTGTCGTCCATCGGCGGCATGGCACGCGGTGCACCCCGCAACGGGGTCTACTCGGCGTGCAAGGCAGCGATCGACCACCTCACGCGCACGCTGGCGCTCGAGTTCGCCCCGCGTCGCATCCGCGTGAATGCCATCGCCCCCGGCCCGGTTGCCACCGACGACTACTACCGCGCCTCGGGTTTCACCGATGCCCAGTTCGCGAAGATGGCCGGCAAGCAGCCACTCGGTCGTCTCGGGGAGCCCGAGGACTTCGGCGCCGCTGCGGTGTATCTCGCGTCGTCGGCCTCGGCCTGGGTGACCGGCCAGGTCATCGCCGTCTCGGGCATGCCGTAGACACAACCACGGGGCACCCCGCAGGCCCCCAGCCGTCATCTCCTCTGCACGGCCCGGCCGCGGGTACCGGTGATCGGCCCTGCGGGAAGCCGCCCGCGCCGATTCGGGACTTTGGTCCCGTTGTGCAGGCCGAGCGGCAACTGGTCTACTACCCACCATGACCTCTCCCGACGGCCCGATCCGAGTGTTCCTGATGGACGATCACGAGGTCGTGCGCGAAGGCGTTCGGCAGCTGCTCGAGACCAGCGGCGAGATCGAGGTGGTCGGCGAGGCGTCGTCGTGCGCCGAAGCAGCCGTGCGAATCCCTGCCTCCCGGCCTCACGTCGCCATCCTCGATGTCCAGCTCCCCGACGGCTCCGGCGTGGAGGTGTGCCGGGACATCCGAAACGACCATCCCGAGATTGCGTGTCTCATGCTCACGTCGTTCTCCGACGAGGAGGCGCTCTTCCAGTCGATCATGGCCGGCGCTGCGGGGTACGTGCTCAAGCAGATCCGCGGCAACGACCTCGTCGCCACCGTGCGCAGGGTTGCAGCGGGCGAATCGCTCATCGACCCGGCCGTCACCGGACGCCTCCTCGAACGACTCCGGCGACCCGAGCCCGAGCAGGACCCGCGGCTCGCATCGCTCACCAAGCTCGAGCGGGTGATCCTCGACCACGTCGCCGAGGGCAAGACCAACCGTCAGATCGCCAACGAGGTGCACCTCGCCGAGAAGACAGTGAAGAACTACGTGTCGTCGATCCTCATGAAACTCGGGATGGCGCGCCGCACCGAGGCCGCGGTGTTCGCAGTGCGGGCAGCCGAGCGCCGTTAGGCGCCGCGCAGGGGCTGCACGTCGGCGTCGTCGATCTGCGCCCGCACCCGGACGTCCACCACGGTGGCACCGGAGGCCGAGACGATGAGCGGGTTCACCTCGAACTCGAGCAGTTCGGGCACCACGGCCACGAGCTGAGCGATCCGGCAGACAGCCGTTGCGGCGGCAGCGACATCGCGGGCAGGTGAACCGCGGAAGCCAGTGAGCCGGGCCGCTGTGCGCAGCGACAGGAGCACCTCGCGCGCCGCATCGAGGGAGAGCGGTGCGGTATGGATCGCCCGGTCACCGAGGAGTTCGGCCTCCACCCCACCTGCCGCCACCACGATGACCGGCCCCGCACCGGGGTCCTGCAGCGCGCCGACGAGCAGTTCGGTACCGGCCTCAGCCTGCTGCTGGACGAGCACGCCCGTCAGCGACGGGAACCGCTCCGAGAAGTCGCTGTACACCGCAACCGCAGCAGCCGGGTCGGTGACGCCGAGGACGACACCACCCACATCGGTCTTGTGCAGGATGCCCGGTGCCACCACCTTGAGTACCAGAGCGGGTGCACCACGGAGCATCTCCGCTGCGGCGGCACGCATCGCGTCCACGTCGGTCACCACCGTGGACGCCACGAGCCGCAGCCCCGCAGCGCGCATGACCCGACCCGCAGACGCCGGCTCGAGCCAGCCGGTGGTCTCCGTGGTGCTGCTGCGCAGCGCGCGTGCCTCGGCGCGCACGAGTCGTCGAACTGCGAGCCAGTCGATGTCGGTGAGATCGGCCGGCGGTTGATTCGATGCCGAGCGCTGCCACCGCGTCCAGCGGTGTGCATGCGACAACGCCCGCACTGCCGACTCGCTGTAACGGAACACGGCGTGCTCGCGCGACGCAGTGGGGATACCTGCGACGCTGACCACGACGGGAACCGCGCGCGACGACGCACCGTCGAGTGCAGTGCCGAGTGCAGCGTCGTCGCTCGGGCGGAGGCCCACATTGCCCACCACCACCGCATCGACCTCGCCCGATGCCGCAATCATGTCCACCACCTCGCCGACGGCGTCGGTCCCGACGGTGGCAAGCAGGTCCACGGGGTTCGACGTCGATGCTGCACTCGGTACGCGCGCGCGAATCCGCGCCTGCAACGCGTCCGACAGCAGCGGCACGGTGAGGCCCGAACGCTCCGCCGTATCGGCAGCGAGGATGAGTGGACCACCCGCGTTGCCCACGAGCCCGAGACGCGGGCCGGGCGGTGGCGGTTGACGATCGAGCACCTGGGCGACGTCGAGCAGTTCCTCGAGGGAATCCACCCGGATCACCCCGGACGCATCGAGCAGCGCACCGGTGGTGGCGTCGTCGGACGCCAACGACGCAGTGTGCGAAGCGGCCCCGCGGCGACCGGCGCTGCTGCGCCCGGCCTTCAGCATCACGATCGGCTTGCGCGCAGCAACATGGCGGGCGATCCGCAGGAAGCGCCTCGGGTTCCCGATGGACTCGAGGTAGAGCATGATCACCCGCGTTGCGGGGTCGTCAGCCCACGCGCAGAGCAGGTCGTTGCTCGAGACATCGGCCCGGTTGCCGAGCGAGACGAACGACGAGAGCCCGATACCGCGCTCGGCTGCCTCAGCAATTACTGCGATGCCGAGCCCG